>NZ_CP015579.1:3952500-4305000 GCF_002163585.1 Tatumella citrea | reverse complement strand
CTGCAACTCGACTCCATGAAGTCGGAATCGCTAGTAATCGTAGATCAGAATGCTACGGTGAATACGTTCCCGGGCCTTGTACACACCGCCCGTCACACCATGGGAGTGGGTTGCAAAAGAAGTAGATAGCTTAACCTTCGGGAGGGCGTTTACCACTTTGTGATTCATGACTGGGGTGAAGTCGTAACAAGGTAACCGTAGGGGAACCTGCGGTTGGATCACCTCCTTACCTGAAGATACGTTCCCGCGAAGTGTCCACAACAGATTGTCTGATAGAAAATAAAGAGAGCAGTAATCTTCTGCAGGCTTGTAGCTCAGGTGGTTAGAGCGCACCCCTGATAAGGGTGAGGTCGGTGGTTCAAGTCCACTCAGGCCTACCAAATTCTTTCTCATACGGCGTTACGACTCCGGCTCGCATAGTTCACTATGCGTCGTGAAGCCATGCCTTGTCTGATAAAGAATTAAGGTACAGAAGTTTACCCATCGATGGGGCTATAGCTCAGCTGGGAGAGCGCCTGCCTTGCACGCAGGAGGTCAGCGGTTCGATCCCGCTTAGCTCCACCATCATTCAGTATGCTCACTGAATACTTATCTTAAAGATGACTTACGAGTCATGTTTAAGATATTGCTCTTTAACAATCCGGAACAAGCTGAAAATTTGAAAACAATGAATGACGAAAGTTATTCAGAGTCTCTCAAAAACTTTTACGATTCATAGTCGTTGCAAGACGTCTGTGGGTTGTGAGGTTAAGCGAATAAGCGTACACGGTGGATGCCCTGGCAGTCAGAGGCGATGAAGGACGTGCTAATCTGCGAAAAGCGCCGGTAAGGTGATATGAACCGATACAGCCGGCGATGTCCGAATGGGGAAACCCGGTGCACTCAGTGCATCATCGTTAACTGAATTCATAGGTTAACGAGGCGAACCTGGGGAACTGAAACATCTAAGTACCCAGAGGAAAAGAAATCAACCGAGATTCCCCCAGTAGCGGCGAGCGAACGGGGAGCAGCCCTGAACCATCATCAGTGTGTGTGTTAGTGGAAGCGTCTGGAATGTCGCGCGATACAGGGTGAAAGTCCCGTACATGAAAATGCACACATCGTGAGTTCGAAGAGTAGGGCGGGACACGTGGTATCCTGTCTGAATATGGGGGGACCATCCTCCAAGGCTAAATACTCCTGACTGACCGATAGTGAACCAGTACCGTGAGGGAAAGGCGAAAAGAACCCCGGCGAGGGGAGTGAAAAGAACCTGAAACCGTGTACGTACAAGCAGTGGGAGCACCTTTATGGTGTGACTGCGTACCTTTTGTATAATGGGTCAGCGACTTATATTCTGTAGCAAGGTTAACCGTATAGGGGAGCCGCAGGGAAACCGAGTCTTAACTGGGCGTTAAGTTGCAGGGTATAGACCCGAAACCCGGTGATCTAGCCATGGGCAGGTTGAAGGTTGGGTAACACTAACTGGAGGACCGAACCGACTAATGTTGAAAAATTAGCGGATGACCTGTGGCTGGGGGTGAAAGGCCAATCAAACCGGGAGATAGCTGGTTCTCCCCGAAAGCTATTTAGGTAGCGCCTCGTGAATTCATCTCCGGGGGTAGAGCACTGTTTCGGCTAGGGGGCCATCCCGGCTTACCAACCCGATGCAAACTGCGAATACCGGAGAATGTTATCACGGGAGACACACGGCGGGTGCTAACGTCCGTCGTGAAGAGGGAAACAACCCAGACCGCCAGCTAAGGTCCCAAAGTCATGGTTAAGTGGGAAACGATGTGGGAAGGCTCAGACAGCCAGGATGTTGGCTTAGAAGCAGCCATCATTTAAAGAAAGCGTAATAGCTCACTGGTCGAGTCGGCCTGCGCGGAAGATGTAACGGGGCTAAACCATGCACCGAAGCTGCGGCAGCGACACTATGTGTTGTTGGGTAGGGGAGCGTTCTGTAAGCCGTTGAAGGTGGGCTGTGAGGTCTGCTGGAGGTATCAGAAGTGCGAATGCTGACATAAGTAACGATAAAGCGGGTGAAAAGCCCGCTCGCCGGAAGACCAAGGGTTCCTGTCCAACGTTAATCGGGGCAGGGTGAGTCGACCCCTAAGGCGAGGCTGAAAAGCGTAGTCGATGGGAAACAGGTTAATATTCCTGTACTTGGTGTTACTGCGAAGGGGGGACGGAGAAGGCTATGTCATCCGGGCGACGGTTGTCCCGGTTTAAGCGTGTAGGCTGAGGTTCCAGGCAAATCCGGAACTTCTTAAGGCTGAGGCGTGATGACGAGGTACTACGGTACTGAAGTGACAAATGCCCTGCTTCCGGGAAAAGCCTCTAAGCTCCAGGTAACACGAAATCGTACCCCAAACCGACACAGGTGGTCAGGTAGAGAATACCAAGGCGCTTGAGAGAACTCGGGTGAAGGAACTAGGCAAAATGGTGCCGTAACTTCGGGAGAAGGCACGCTGGCGCGTAGGTGAAGGGACTTGCTCCCGGAGCTGAAGCCAGTCGAAGATACCAGCTGGCTGCAACTGTTTATTAAAAACACAGCACTGTGCAAACACGAAAGTGGACGTATACGGTGTGACGCCTGCCCGGTGCCGGAAGGTTAATTGATGGGGTTATCCGCAAGGAGAAGCTCTTGATCGAAGCCCCGGTAAACGGCGGCCGTAACTATAACGGTCCTAAGGTAGCGAAATTCCTTGTCGGGTAAGTTCCGACCTGCACGAATGGCGTAATGATGGCCAGGCTGTCTCCACCCGAGACTCAGTGAAATTGAAATCGCTGTGAAGATGCAGTGTACCCGCGGCAAGACGGAAAGACCCCGTGAACCTTTACTATAGCTTGACACTGAATATTGAGCCTTGATGTGCAGGATAGGTGGGAGGCACTGAAGTACGGACGCCAGTTCGTACGGAGCCATCCTTGAAATACCACCCTTTAATGTTTGATATTCTAACGTAGACCCGTCATCCGGGTTGCGGACAGTGTCTGGTGGGTAGTTTGACTGGGGCGGTCTCCTCCCAAAGAGTAACGGAGGAGCACGAAGGTTAGCTAATCACGGTCGGACATCGTGAGGTTAGTGCAAAGGCATAAGCTAGCTTGACTGCGAGAGTGACGGTTCGAGCAGGTGCGAAAGCAGGTCTTAGTGATCCGGTGGTTCTGAATGGAAGGGCCATCGCTCAACGGATAAAAGGTACTCCGGGGATAACAGGCTGATACCGCCCAAGAGTTCATATCGACGGCGGTGTTTGGCACCTCGATGTCGGCTCATCACATCCTGGGGCTGAAGTAGGTCCCAAGGGTACGGCTGTTCGCCGTTTAAAGTGGTACGCGAGCTGGGTTTAGAACGTCGTGAGACAGTTCGGTCCCTATCTGCCGTGGGCGCTGGAGAATTGAGGGGGGTTGCTCCTAGTACGAGAGGACCGGAGTGAACGCACCACTGGTGTTCGGGTTGTCATGCCAATGGCATTGCCCGGTAGCTAAGTGCGGAAAAGATAAGTGCTGAAAGCATCTAAGCACGAAACTTGCCCCGAGATGAGTTCTCCCTGACTCCTTGAGAGTCCTGAAGGGACGTTGAAGACGACGACGTTGATAGGCCGGATGTGTAAGTGCAGCGATGCATTGAGCTAACCGGTACTAATGACCCGTGAGGCTTAACCTTACAACGCCAGAGGCGTTTTGCAGAGACGCAAAAGAATTTTCAGCGAGTTCCTGATAGTTAAATTAAAAAATTAGCAGTGTTCTGCGGACGAACGTCCGAAGGATTTTGCGCTGAGACAAGGCGGCAACTGCGTGATGAGAAGGAGCATACATGAGTATGTGACTGAACAGCACAAAGGCAGTCAACGCAGTATCAGTGAAAAAGACACAGGACACGGCACCAAGATTTGCCTGGCGGCTAGAGCGCGGTGGTCCCACCTGACCCCATGCCGAACTCAGAAGTGAAACGCCGTAGCGCCGATGGTAGTGTGGGGTCTCCCCATGCGAGAGTAGGGAACTGCCAGGCATCCAATAAGACAGAAAGGCCATCCTGACGGATGGCCTTTTTGCATTTGTACTTCCAAAAACTGTTCATCAGACAACAAACAGGCACAGTGAAACGCCGCAGCGCCGGTGGCAGTGTGGGGTCTCCCCGGGCGGGAGCAGGACAGAAGCAGAGCTTCTGAACGCTGCCTGCGGCAGCGGCCCGGAGGGCGGTTCACGGAGTGAGCCGTCAACTGCCAGGCATACAACAAGACAAAAAGGCCATCCTGACGGATGGCCTTTTTGCATTTGCATTTCCAAAACAGGCGAAATAACCGGCCATTGCAGATCGGCAGAAGATTATTTACATGTCGCCAGCCAGCTCCGGATAAACTCTGCAACCATTACAGGTTGATTAATGTCCAGCCAGGGTCGCTCCTCTGATGTAACAGGCTGATCACTGGCAATGGCAATAACATGCTGCTCAGCCTGTAAATCAGGAATCTCTTCGTGTCGGCTACGCCATAACATAATCTTCGGGATCGGTTCCTGTTTAAACCCTTCAACAAGAATGATATCCAGAATGTCCTGAGTCATTCTTGAAGCAAGCGCCTGCAGATCCGGGGTCGGACCTTCCGGGGTTTCGTGGACCAAGGCCCAGCGTTGCTGGCTGGCAACAATCACCTGATCAGCCCCGGCTTTACGTAATTCATAGCTGTCCTTACCGGGAATATCGATATCCATCTGATGGTGAGTATGTTTGATAAGCCCCGGCCTGATACCATACTGTTTTAACAACGGTATTATCTGTTTCAACAGCGTTGTCTTTCCTGTACCGCTGGTCGCAACAATCCCTAACACTGGTACCGTCATTGCTGTTCCTCATAATTCCTGAGATCTTTGCTGGTATTCATATTACTAAATGCAGATTCAGGAGTATCACTCATTACCGGGTGCCCATATTGTTGTAAAAAAGTCAGAACTCTTCTCTCACCTGAGGATAAATAACTTTTCAGTTCAGGGATTAATTGCCGGTTTATCAGACAGAATACCGGGTGATCGCGCTGTGGAGTACGTATCCAGCAAGCCAGAGAATCCTGCCTGTTTTGCCAAAGTTGTTCTACAAAATCTTCTGGTGCAAACGGCGCATCACAAGAAGCGAATGCCACCCACTCGCCAGGGGATGCTGAAAGGCCGCTTAATATTCCAGCCAGTGGTCCCTGAAAATCTGACAGGCTGTCACTGAAAGTGGTGTAGCCGTATTGCTGATAAACTTCATGATTACGATTGGCACTGATCAGTAATCTGCTGACCTGGGGAGCAAAGCGTCGCGCGACATGTATAAACAGAGGCTGATGATTAAACATTACCAGACCTTTATCTTTTCCGTCCATTCGCCGCCCGGCTCCGCCGGCAAGAATAACACCGGTAATATCCTTCATATAACCTCGCTTTTATTGTGGTCATAACCCTGATATTTTACTGGTTAATTATAACCCCGCAGGGTAATGCCGATCGTTTAAGGATCATTTGACCGATCCGGTGGTTGGTGTAAAAAGGGTTCATGTGCAGACATAGACCCTTTTTAAATGGAACTTTCGCAAGCTCTCGGCATTATTAATCTCACTGCTCCCGAAGAAGTACAGAGCCTCTCTGACCTGCTCTCTCCTGACCTCATCCGACAGGCGTTTTCCCTCACTGATACCGTCACGCTGCGTAAGCGTAAACTTCCCCTTGAGTCGATGGTCTGGCTGGTTATCGGTATGGCCATATTCAACAATAAGCCCATGAGCCATATCGTGAATTTGATGGATATTGTTGACCGGACCGGACGGTCATTTACCGCACCCAGCTCTGTGATTGCCCGCCGAAAAACACTGGGCGAAGATGCCATCCGGGTCCTGTTTGATCTCACTCAACAACACTGGCACGAAGAAGCCAGACATCCCCTCTGGCACGGGTTGACGCTTAATGCTGTTGATGGCGTTGTCTGGCATACCCAGGACACTCCTGAAAATGCAGAGGCCTTCGGCAAAGCATCTAATCAGCATGGTGAACGCGGTTATCCTCAGGTTCGTATGGTGTGTCTGATGGAACTCAGCAGCCATCTGCTGCGTGCAAGTGTGTCAGGTCGCTACGATATCAACGAAATGCGGCTGGCCGCTCAGCTGGCAGAAAATGCACCGGATAACAGTATTACGCTGTTTGATAAGGGCTTTTACTCTTTAGGGTTGTTACATGACTGGCATAATGCAGGTGAAAATCGCCACTGGCTAACGCCGCTGAAAAAGAACACTCAGTATGAAGTGGTACGAAAGCTCGGCAGGCAGGACGAACTGATACGACTGAAAACCACGCCTCAGGCCAGAAAGCAATGGAAAGGCCTGCCGGAAGAACTCATAGTGAGGCTAATCAGGCGGAAAGTGAACGGGACGGAACGGCAGGTAGTCACTTCCATGACAGATGCGATGCGTTATCCGGCGACTGACGTGGCAGAACTTTATAAGCATCGCTGGGAAATCGAGCTGGGATATCGTGAGGCAAAGCAGTTTTTACTGGGAAACCGCTGGACGCTGAGAAGCCGGTTGCCCGATCTGGTGAAGCAGGAGCTATGGGGAATACTGCTGACGTATAACCTGGTGCGTTACCAGATGATTAAAATGGCGTTCAGCCTGAAAGGAAATTACCTGCCTTACCAGTTGAGCTTCAGCGGTGCAGTATCAGAGATATTACGGCTACTGATCGGTCTGCCGTGGGCTTCACCGGGAGCCATCCCGGGTCACCTTAAACACTTTTACAGTAATGCCGGGATGCTGAAACTGCCACCACGACGAGAACGGGAATATGTGAGAGAAGTGAGGGAGAAAAGGTCGAAATATCCCTTTAAAAACAATGCCGGTCACCTTAAGTGACCGGCATTACCCCGCAGGGAGTTTACTTATGCAAGATAAACGTTTGACTGAATTGCTGGAGCTGTTGTTACCTGCCTGGAAGCAGCAGCCTGACCTTAATTTGTTGCAGTTTCTCCGGCAACTGGCCGAAGAAACTGGTTTTAATGGCGAACTTTCATCTCTGCCTGATGATGTACTTATTTATCATCTGAAACTTCGTGGCTCTGACAAACAATCTGCCATTCCTGGCCTGAAAAAAGATTATGAAGACGATTTTAAAACCGCGATTCTGAAAGCCAGGGGGGTAATTAAAGACTAAAACCGCAATATAATGCTATTCTTGGCACAGTAACCAAGACAACGATATGGCTATCTATGAGCGATGCAGCTTTTAATTTTAAAACGCTCGATCCGGAGAAGATACTGGATGTGCTATGGGACACGGGTATTCGTGTAGATTCAGGACTGACTGCACTAAACAGTTATGAAAACCGTGTCTGGCAGTTCAGTGATGAAGATAAGCGACGTTATGTGGCCAAGTTTTATCGCCCGCAGCGCTGGACAGAACTGCAGTTACTGGAAGAACACCAGTTTACTGTTGAACTGGATGCCGATGATGTACCGGTGGCCGCCCCTCTGGTATTACAGGGGAAGACGTTACATCAATCGGGCGGGTTCTGGTTTGCTGTGTTCCCAAGTTTAGGTGGCCGACAGTATGAAACCGATAACTACGATCAGCTGGAAGCTGTTGGCCGTTGCCTCGGGCGTTTACACCAGACCGGTAAAAAAGCTCTGTTTTCTCACCGCCCAACTCTCGGCCTGACAGAGTATTTCACCGAACCACGGGAAATCATTGCGGGCTCCTCATTAATTCCCTCTGCTGTAAAAGATAATTTACTCGTAGTGCTGGATAAGCTGGGTTCTACCTTACGGCAACTCTGGCACCATAACTGGCAATCGTTGCGGCTGCACGGTGACTGCCATCCGGGAAATATTCTGTGGCGTGACGGCCCGTTTTTTGTTGATCTGGATGATGCCCGTAACGGGCCAGCTGTGCAGGATTTATGGATGCTGGTGAACGGTGATCTGCAGGAACAACGCATTCAGTGGGATATATTGCTGGAAGCTTATTCTGAATTCAGCGACTTTGATGTTAACGAATTGATACTGATTGAACCTTTACGTGCGATGCGCATGGTTTATTATTTATCGTGGATTCTGAAACGTTGGCAGGACCCTGCGTTTCCGTTGGCCTTTCCCTGGATTACCGATGAGGATTTTTGGCGCCGTCAGGTGGTTATTTTTTCCGAACAGGAGAAAATACTTCATCAGCCGATACAGCCTTTATCTCCTCAATTTTGATGATGTTACCTGGAGTAGTTTAAAAAATGAAAAAGATCTGGCTCGCGTTAGTTGGTTTCATGCTGGCATTTAGTGTTTCAGCAGCAACATTCTCCGATGGAAAACAATATACCACCCTGGATAAAGCCATCCCGGGCGCACCGAAAGTGGTTGAGTTCTTCTCTTTCTTCTGCCCGCACTGCTACGATTTTGAGCGTACGTACCGGATTAACCAGGCTCTGGAAGACGGGCTGCCACAGGGTGTTAAACTGACCCGTTATCATGTTGATTTCCTGGGTGGTGACTTCGCTCCTGTTGTTACTCATGCCTGGGCTGTGGCGATGGCATTAGGTGTTGAAGGTAAAGTCGTTGATCCTATTTTTGATGGTATTCAGAAATCCCAGACTATTACCGATCAGGCTTCTCTGAAAGCTGCTTTCCTGAAAGCATCAGGTATTACTTCAGAAGAATATGACGCAGCATGGAACAGCTTTGCTGTGAAAGCTCTGGTCAGTGAGCAGGAAAAAGCTGCGACTGATTTCAACATCAATGGCGTGCCTTCTGTATTCGTTAATGGTAAGTATCTGGTAAATAACGCCGGACTGGATACCAGTTCAATGAATAACTTCGTTGCTGATTATGTCAACGTTGTGAAGTATCTGATTTCAAAATAAGCTAACGCTAAATAAAAGAACGCCGCATTAGCGGCGTTTTTTTTGGTCCGGACTTTGTGCTGCGGTTAACCATATAAATTACTAATATCCACAAAATATAAAAATCACACCAACAGCTTAGATCTACAAATTAACCATATATCTATCTGATTTATATTATTTTTAATCACTTTTTCATATACTGATGTTAACGACAAAGATCTGAATATAAAATTACGCACAAACTTATCCACAGAAAGATCAGTGTGATCATTACCGATAAACAGGATTTTTTGACGCAGTAGCGCGCTTCGGTTCAACATTTCTGTTCCCGATGTGGCATCCTTAGCCATCACCAACAGCAACAGAAGAAATCGCAACTTATGGCGCAAATTGCAGAAAACCCCCTAATTCTGGTAGACGGTTCCTCTTATCTCTATCGTGCGTACCACGCATTCCCTCCGCTGACTAACAGTGCCGGTGAACCAACGGGGGCAATGTACGGTGTTCTGAACATGCTGAAAAGCCTGTTGCTTCAGTACAAACCGAGCCATGCTGCAGTGGTTTTTGACGCCAAAGGTAAAACATTTCGTGATGAGCTGTTTGAAGACTATAAATCCCACCGGCCACCGATGCCTGATGATTTGCGTTCACAAATAGAACCACTTCATCAGATGGTCAAGGCCATGGGTTGGCCGGTACTGGTGATTTCCGGAGTCGAAGCGGATGATGTTATCGGTACTCTGGCACGGGATGCCGATAAACAGGGGCGTCCGGTACTGATCAGTACCGGAGATAAAGACATGGCTCAGCTGGTGACGCCTAACATCACCCTGATCAATACCATGAACAATACTATCCTCGGGCCATCAGAAGTTGAGGAAAAATATGGTATTCCTCCGGAACTGATCATCGATTATCTGGCACTGATGGGAGACTCCTCGGACAATATTCCCGGGGTTCCCGGCGTAGGCGAAAAAACGGCACAGGCACTGTTACAAGGTCTGGGGAGTATGGCGACTATTTATGAGAATCTGGAAAAAGTCGCTACGTTGTCATTCCGTGGTGCCAAAACTATGGCCGGTAAACTTGAAGAAAATAAAGAACTGGCATTTTTATCGTATCAACTGGCAACCATTAAAACCGATGTTGAACTGGAACAGAGCTGTGAACAGTTACAGGTTAATGCGCCAGACAGCGACGAGCTGTTAAGCCTGTTTAGTCGATATGAGTTTAAACGCTGGATCACTGAAGTTGAAGATGGCCGGTGGTTAGATGATAAAAAACCAGTGAAACGCGAAACCAGCCAGGTTATCGCTGAACCTGACACCGCCGCGACCGGACCGGCAGAGGCAACTCTGTCTGCGGATAATTACGTCACCATTCTTGATGAACAGACATTTGATCAATGGCTGGAAAAGCTGTCCGGCAGTGAAGTTTTTGCTTTTGATCTTGAAACTGACTCACTCGATACCTTGTCTGCCAATATTGTCGGGCTTTCGTTTGCCGTGGCACCAGGGGATGCGGCTTATTTGCCGGTGGCACATGATTATCTGGATGCGCCGGCACAGCTTAACAGGGAGCAGGTTCTGCAGCGACTGAAACCACTGCTCGAAGACGAAAGTCGCAGTAAAGTGGGGCAGAATCTGAAATATGATCGTGGTGTTCTGAAAAACTACGATATCGAACTGCGGGGGATCCGTTTCGATACCATGCTGGAATCTTATATTCTGAACAGTGTGGCGGGTAAACATGATATGGATAGCCTGGCACAACGTTGGCTGAACCATAAAACAATTACCTTTGAAGATATTGCCGGGAAAGGTAAAAAGCAGCTGACATTCAATCAGATCGCTATGGAACAAGCCAGCCCGTATGCAGCAGAAGATGCCGATGTGACTCTGCAGTTGCATCTGAAATTCTGGCCTTTACTGGAAAAAGAAGCCGGACCACTAAAAGTATTTCAGGAGATTGAAATCCCGCTGGTGCCGGTACTTTCCCGCGTTGAACGTAATGGTGTGTTAATTGACCCCGCGATGCTGGCAGAACACTCTCAGCAACTGAGTGTGCGGCTTAACGAACTGGAACAGAAAGCCCATGAACTGGCAGGTGAACCTTTTAATCTTTCTTCACCGAAGCAGTTGCAGACAATTTTGTTTGAAAAGCAGGGGATAAAACCGACGAAGAAAACGCCGGGCGGAGCACCTTCAACCAGTGAAGAAGTTCTGGCTGAGCTGGCACTGGACCACCCGTTACCGAAGGTGATCCTTGAGCATCGAGGCCTGTCAAAATTGAAATCGACCTATACCGATAAACTGCCACAGATGATTAATCCGTTAACCGGGCGAGTTCATACCTCTTATCACCAGGCTGTAACGGCCACCGGGCGGCTCTCTTCTACGGATCCTAATCTGCAAAATATTCCGGTCCGTAATGAAGAAGGGCGTCGTATCCGTCATGCTTTTATTGCCTCTAAAGGGCAACGCATTCTGGCTGCGGACTACTCGCAAATCGAACTGCGGATTATGGCTCATTTATCTCAGGATGCCGGATTATTGAAAGCCTTTGCTCACGGTGAAGATATTCATAAAGCTACTGCCGGTGAGGTATTTGGTATTCCTGCTGAAAAAGTCAGTGCTGAACAACGACGCAGTGCAAAAGCCATCAACTTCGGACTGATTTATGGAATGAGTTCGTTTGGTTTGTCACGGCAACTGAATATTGCACCTGGTGAGGCTAAAAAATACATGGATTTGTATTTCGAACGTTATCCGGGAGTTCTGCGTTACATGGAAAGTACCCGTCAGTCTGCCGCTGAAAAAGGCTATGTTGAAACCCTGGAAGGGCGCCGTTTATATCTGCCGGATATTACCTCAGGCAATGCTATCCGACGCAAGGCTGCAGAACGTGCGGCAATCAATGCCCCGATGCAGGGAACGGCAGCAGATATCATTAAAAGAGCGATGATTGGCGTTGACCAGTGGCTTAGCCAGCAGGATCCGAAAAAGATTAAAATGATAATGCAGGTTCACGATGAACTGGTGTTTGAAGTGGATGAAGGATTAGTGGACACAGCGACAAAAGCGATTCGCGATATTATGGAAAGCAGTCTGAAGCTGGATGTTCCTCTGCTGGTTGAAGTCGGTATCGGGGATAACTGGGAACAGGCTCACTAAAAATGCCGTAAAAAAAACAGCCCTGACAGGGCTGTTTTTCATTACAGGTCGCGTTATTTCAAATGGCGGCGTAATTCTGCTCCGGCTTCAGCCAGTGCTGTTATTACTGCTGGTTCGTGGCTTAACGGGTTAAGTAATCCGTAATCATGAATCAGACCGTTATAACGGGTGACTGTCACTGGTATGCCTGCAGCATCCAGATGGCGGCCAAATGCCTCTCCTTCATCACGCAGTACATCCAGTTCTGCAGTCTGAATCAGTGTTGGCGGAAAACCTTGCAGTTGCTCGCTGCTGGCACGTAAAGGTGAGGCCAGGATACTGTTACGGTCAGCGGTGCTGGTGGTGTAATTATCCCAGAACCATTTCATCATATTTCTGGTCAGGAAATGCCCATTCTCATATTGCTGGTATGAGGCATTATCGAAAGCAGCATTAGTCACCGGCCAAAGCATGACATTAAAGCGAATAGCAGGGCCTGAAAGCTGTTTTGCCTGCAGTGCCACTGCCGCGACCATATTGCCACCAACACTGTTACCAGCCAGTGCCAGACGGCTACCATCAACACCAATTTCAGCACCGTGCTCTGCAACCCATTGAGTCGCAGCATATGCCTGATGAATTGCAACCGGGAACTGTGCTTCTGGTGATGGTGTGTAATCAACATACACTGCAGCTGCTCCAGACTCACGAACCAGGTCACGAATCAGACGTTCGTGGGTCGGGAAGTCACCTAATACCCAGCCACCGCCGTGGAAGAACATAAACACTGGCAAAGTACCGCTGGTGTTTTCTGGTTTGACTATTTTCAGGGTAATACTCTGGCCGCCAGCTTCGATAACTTTCTCTGAAACCTGAGCAGCAGGTAATTCAGCACCTTGCTGAGCACCAATCAGTACCTGTCGGGCTTCCTGCGGAGTCATTTGTTCCATTGGTTTACCATCCCCTGAGTTAAGGATATCAAGGAACGCTTTTACTCCGGCGGTAGGGGCCGGTTGGTTGGCAGAGGCAGTAGCCTGAGCGGCAAATACGTCAGAAGTCAGAACATCGAAGTTAGTTTTCATGATTTAGCCCGCTATTAGTCAGTGATAGTTAATGATGCATTGTAAAACCTGGTCTCAGTCAGGTGGTTTTGCAATTAACCTTGTGTATATAATACTTGCGCACAAGATTCTTTTAGTCAAATATTATTTATAATAATTTTAGTGAATTTTACTCAGTGGATTTAAAAATGAATGAAATCAACAGACTGGATAATATCCTGTGTTTCTCTCTGTACTCGGTCACCAATGCTTTGATGCGGCAGTACCGGCCGTACCTAAAAGAATTTGATCTGACCTACCCGCAGTTTGTAGTGCTGCTGGCTTTGTATGAGAAAGATAATATCTCTCTGAAAGAGTTGGGGGAGAAAACCTTGTTTGATTCGGGAACTCTCACTCCACTGGTGCAAAAGCTGGAAGCAAAAGGCTACCTTAACAGAGTACCCGTGCCGGAAGATGAGCGGGTAAAAAAAGCCCTGCTGACCGATAAAGCACGAGAATTGCAAACCCGAATCAGCGATATTCCTAACCAACTGCGTTGTTCTATCAGTATGAATGATCAGCAACTGACGACCCTGCGTCAGCTTTCACATCAGTTGCTGGAAGATTTATAAGTGAAAAGTAATCACCGGAGACTGTTTCGGTGGTTTGTCAGATGTTGTGGTTAGGGAAGTTTAACTCGTCCGGTAAGTTTGCCCCCACTTATGGCAGCGGTACTGGCAATGGCAATACAGCATTGTGGAAATTGAATAAGGTTGCACCCAAAGTGGTGTATCCAAATTGTGTTGGGTACACCATGTGAACGCTCCACCCATACTGCTTTGTTGGGTCTTACCAGTTGCCCGTGATAACAAAAAACCCCGTCACGATGCGGGGTTTTTGGTTTTAATGCTGGTGGGTAATCTGCCCTGAGTGCTTACTCGATATTCTGAATCTGCTCGCGCATCTGCTCGATCAATACTTTCAGTTCGACCGCAGAAGCAGTGATATCAGCATTGATGGATTTTGATCCCAGGGTGTTAGATTCGCGGTTAAATTCCTGCATCATAAAGTCGAGGCGGCGTCCGACAGCCTCTTTTTTCTTCAGGATATTGTAGGTTTCTTTAACGTGGGCTTCTAACCGGTCCAGTTCTTCTGCCACATCGATACGTTGTGCCATCATTACCAGTTCCTGTTCCAGCCGGTTGTTTTCCAGCTGGATCTCTGCTTCCTCCAGCTTTGCTACCAGCCGTTCACGCTGCCATTGCATAACTTCTGGCATATGGGCACGTACTTTAACGACTTGCTGTGAAACACCTTCCAGGCGCTGTTCGATCAGTGCCTGTAAAGCCTGACCTTCTGTTTCGCGGGCAGTGATAAAATCATCCAGTGCCTGTTCCAGCGCAGCCATCAGCTGTTGGTTTATGTTGTCCAGATCCTGTTCTGCAGCTGCCATGACACCAGGCCAGCGTAAAATATCAACAGGATTAATACTGCCTTCGTCAGCCTGCAGTTTTACCCAGTTGGCTGACTGGATCAGTTGTTTTGCCAGAGCTTCGTTAAGAATCAGTTCTGACTGTGCGCCCTGGCTGGCATCAAAACGTAATGCACATTCAATTTTTCCACGGGTCAGACGATGGCGGATACGTTCGCGAATCATTGGTTCCAGGCTACGAAACTGTTCCGGCAGGCGCATATAGGTTTCAAGATAGCGCTGATTTACCGAGCGAAGCTCCCAGGAGGCGCTGCCCCAGTCACCTTTAACTTCACGGCGGGCATAGGCTGTCATACTGCGGATCATATCGGTTACTCATTTTTACCAGGTTATAGTGCGATTATAGCGGCGGGGTCGCTCAGTGGACAGGGATAAGCTCAGATATCCGGCGGGTTATCAGCTTACTTGTTTACCAAAAAGCCATTAAGATGGCGTATGGCAATCAGTTAACCAACAACAGAAAATGAAAAAAAATATAATTTATGGATTGATGATGGCGGGATTGCTGGCAGGTTGTCAGCAGCATCCTCAGGCAGGGCAACCGGCACCGTTACCACCAACAGTTAAGCCCGTAGTGGTGAATCCCTGCGTGAAGGGTAAAATGCAGGTTCAGACAACACTCTGGTTTGGTCTGAGCCGGCCACACGGGGCCAATATCACCCCCCGTGAATGGCAGACTTTCATCGATAACGATGTCACTCCGCGTTTTAAAGAGGGTCTGTCAGTACTGGATGCGAAAGGGCAGTGGCTGGGAAGTGATGGCCGTCTTGCTCGTGAGAACAGTAAGGCGCTGGTCCTGATTCATACAGCAGATGTGACCAGTAATAACCGTATTGAACAGCTGCGCCAGATTTATAAACAACGTTTCCAGCAGGAATCAGTTATGCGGACAGACAATAACGTTTGTGTCGATTTCTGAGTAATCAGGCGAAGGATAACCTTCGCCTGTTTTTTTACAGGAACAAACCCGCAAAAGCTGCCGAAAGCAGGCTGACCAGTGTTGAGCCGTAGACCAGCTTCCAGCCAAACCGGGAAATAATATTTCCCTGCTTCTCATTCAGGCCTTTTATGGTACCTGCCACAATGCCGATAGAGGCAAAGTTAGAGAAAGAGACAAGGAACACCGAGAGAATTCCCAGGCCACGTGGTGAGAAATCCGCAGCAATTTTTTGCAGGCTAATCATCGCGACAAATTCACTGGAAACCAGTTTGGTGGCCATGATACTGCCAGCCTGTAATGCATCGCTAGCCGGAATGCCAATCAACCACGCAAACGGATAAAACACATAGCCCAGCAATTGCTGAAAGCTATAGCCAAACAGGCCAGTGAATACTGCATTTACTGCCGCAATCAGCGCGATAAACCCAATAAGCATCGCCACTATAATCATTGCGACTTTAAATCCGGCCAAAATATATTCACCAAGCATCTCAAAAAAAGTCTGCTTTTCATGCAGTTTTTCCAGAGAGATCTCCTGATGAGACTGATCACCACTGGACGGATTTATCAACGACAGGATGACAAAACTGCTGAACATATTCAGTAGTAATGCTGTGACAACATACCTTGGTTCAATCATCGACATATAAGCGCCGACGATAGACAGTGAGACGGTAGACATGGCCATTGCTGCCATGGTGTATAACCGTTGAGGAGACAGATCGCCGAGTATTCCTTTGTAGGCGATAAAGTTTTCTGATTGTCCCAACACCAGACTGCTGACGGCATTGAACGATTCCAGTTTCCCCATACCACTGATTTTTGACAGTAAAGTTCCGATAACGCGGATAAACAGAGGAAGTATTTTCCAGTGTTGCAGTATGCCAATCAGGGCAGAAATAAACACTATCGGACAGAGTACTTCAAGGAACACGAAAGCCAGCCCTTGTTTATTCATCCCGCCAAACACAAAATCAGTTCCCTGTGCAGCGTAGACCAGCAGAGTGTTGAAAAGTTGGCTGATACTGCCAATCACTTCCAGACCGGCCTTTGAGTTCAGGAAAAACCAGCCAACAATGCCTTCAATAACCAGCAACTGAACAATATAACGGATACGGACTTTCCGACGGTCATGGCTGACCAGAAGAGCAAGAGCGAAAATAACCACAATGGCTAAAATAAAATGCAGTATATAAAACATGCTACAAATATCCGGGAATTAAATGAGATATCAGCATTTAGCCACAATGGCATAAATATTACACATTATATTCAGCGGTTTAATCGCCAGTACTTGCCATTTTCCCTGTATTTCGAGGCATTATCACTGTCAGCTATCTTAGACAAATTTCTGACATCATTATCTCCTTATTTGCGCATCTGTTAATCCCGTGTCAGTGTCGCAGCTTTTATCAATAGCGCTGGCAATTATCCATTCGGGCCTGCTCTGTCACAGGATAAACTACACTCAGACTGCAGCCGGTTGTTATGCGGGCCCGAAGGCAGGCGCAATCTCTGTGGGTTGTTACTGTTTAATTACGGGTATCCTCCCCCGGTAATAGGCATTCGCGGGTGAAATCCGTATAATGCGCAGCCAGTTAATAGCAGCCGGAGATACATCATGCGTCCAGCAGGCCGTAGCGCGAACCAGGTTCGCCCAGTTACCCTGACCCGTCACTATACCAAACACGCTGAAGGTTCAGTGCTGGTTGAATTTGGTGAAACCAAAGTGCTTTGCACTGCGACAATTGAAGAAAGCGTACCGCGTTTTCTGAAAGGTAAAGGCCAGGGATGGGTCACTGCAGAATATGGCATGTTGCCACGCTCGACCCACAGCCGGATGGCCAGAGAAGCTGCTAAAGGTAAGCAGGGTGGCCGGACTCTGGAAATTCAGCGCCTGATTGCCCGTTCATTGCGGGCAGCTGTCGATCTTCAGGCACTAGGTGAGTACACCATTACCCTGGATTGTGACGTTATTCAGGCTGATGGGGGAACCCGTACCGCTTCTATTACCGGTGCCTGTGTGGCACTGGCCGATGCACTCAACTCGCTGGTTGCCGACGGGAAACTGAAAACTAACCCGATGAAAGGGATGGTTGCGGCAATCTCTGTCGGAATTGTCGACGGAGAAGCCGTCTGCGATCTGGAATATGTGGAAGATTCGGCGGCAGATACAGATATGAACGTCGTGATGATGGAAGACGGCAGAATGATCGAGGTTCAGGGAACCGCTGAAGGCGCACCTTTCAGCCACGAAGAACTGCTGGAACTGCTGGCATTAGCCCGCGGTGGTATCGATACCCTGATTGACGCGCAGAAAGCCGCGTTAGCTAACTGATTTTCCAGGCGACCTGCGGGTCGCTTTTTTATGCGAGGAAGAACAATGAAACCGTGGCAGCGTCAGTTTATTGAGTTTGCATTAAATAAACAGGTTCTTAAGTTTGGCGAATTTACACTGAAGTCCGGACGCCAGAGCCCTTATTTCTTTAATGCAGGGTTGTTTAATACCGGACGTGATTTAGCTCTGCTGGGACGTTTTTACGCGCAGGCGCTGACCGATTCAGCCATTGATTTTGAT
Organism: Tatumella citrea; assembly: GCF_002163585.1. Taxonomy (NCBI): domain Bacteria; kingdom Pseudomonadati; phylum Pseudomonadota; class Gammaproteobacteria; order Enterobacterales; family Erwiniaceae; genus Tatumella; species Tatumella citrea. The sequence continues at coordinate 4,286,959 of NZ_CP015579.1, read as the reverse complement.
CTGCTGTTTGGACCGGCCTACAAAGGTATTCCAATTGCGACGACGACCGCCGTTGCCCTGGCTGACCACCATGACAGAGATGTGCCTTATTGCTTTAACCGTAAAGAGGCAAAAGATCACGGAGAAGGTGGTTTGTTGGTCGGTAGCCCGCTGCAGGGGCGCATCATGCTGGTGGATGATGTGATCACTGCCGGGACAGCTATTCGTGAATCTATGGAAATTATTGCGGCGAATGATGCGACACTCGCCGGGGTATTAATCTCCCTGGACCGTCAGGAGCGTGGACGGGGTGAACTTTCTGCGATTCAGGAAGTTGAGCGTGATTATCAGTGCAAGGTCATCTCCATCATTACTCTGAAGGACCTGATAAGCTACCTGGAAGAAAAACCTGAAATGGCTAATCATCTGGCGTCAGTCAGAGCCTATCAACAGCAGTATGGTGTCTGATATAGACCAGGAACAGCGGGCAGTAGCCCGCTGAGTTACTGGAGCTGAAGTGCCAGCAACGGCCAACGGGTATCGAAATCGGCGGTTGGCCGAAAACGAAATTCTGAACGCACATAACGTGACAGTAAGCCTTCGCAAAATGCCAGCAACTGGCTTGCCAGCAGAGTTTCATCCGTCCTGAAACCTTCACCCTCACGCAATTTTTTCTCTCGCATCACCAGACGAAGCTGCACTTCTATCCTTTCGAACAGCTGATTAATTCTGTCCTGCAGGCGATCCTGTTCAAACATCAATGCATGTCCGGTCAGGATGCGGGTCAGCCCCGGATTACGCTCACCAAATCCCAGAATAAGTTGTACGATCAGCTTTAAGCGCGTGAGCGTCTCCTTTTCGTCATTCAGGATAAGATTGATGCGGGTAATCAGACTGTCTTCAATAAATTCGATCAGACTGTCAAACATTTTGGTTTTGCTGGGAAAGTGACGATACAACGCCGCTTCCGATACCCCGACATTTGCTGCCAGCTTGGCGGTGGTGATGCGTTGGCTGCCATCGCCTGACTCGAGCATTTGTGCCAGTGCCTGCAAAATTTCTTCACGACGATTCCGTTTCGTGTTCTTTTTTTCTGCCATGACCTTAAAGACCCCTGAAAATCACCTTAAAATGCTGTACCCGTTACTGATACTGGTAGTGCATCTGTTGGTTAGCGGCACTTTCCTGCGTCGCTAACCATGCGCACAAAAGTTCCGGCCTCTGTCGCCACAGAGCGACGGGCCGGAAGATGCAAAGGTACAGAAGTTGATGCTGATTAATTACTGCCGGCCTGAGTGGCCAAAGCCACCCTCACCACGATCTGTGGTAGTAAACTCTTCCACCAGATTAAATTCCGCCTGAACCACAGGGACAAACACCAGCTGTGCAATACGGTCACCAGGCTGAATGGTAAAAGAGTGTTCGCTACGGTTCCAGGCAGATACCATCAGCGGTCCCTGATAGTCAGAATCAATCAGCCCGACAAGATTTCCCAGAACAATGCCATGTTTATGGCCCAGACCGGAACGTGGCAATATAACGGCAGCCAGTTGTGGATCAGCGATATAAATCGCCAGCCCGGTGGGGATCAGACGGGTTTCACCGGCAGCAAGCACCAGAGGCTCATCAATACAGGCACGTAAATCCAGACCGGCGGATCCGCTGGTGGCATAGGCCGGCAGTGGAAACTCTTTTCCAACCCGGGGGTCGAGGATCTTAATGTCTATTTTTTTCATCATAAAGGCGGACTATCTCGTCTAATAATTGCTGGCCAAGGAGCTGTTTATCGCTAAGCGGTAACACTTTATCTCCCTCCTGCCAGAAAAGGTGAAGCGCATTCTTGTCGCTGTTAAAGCCTTGTTCCGACAGCGACACATCATTTGCGCAGATTAAATCCAGCTGTTTTCGTATTCTTTTCTGCCGGGCGTATTCTTCCACATTACGGGTTTCAGCCGCAAATCCGACCACATAAGGGCGATTCTCTGTCAGAGCGGCAACCCCGGCAACTATATCCGGATTTTTGATTAGCTGAAGAGTCAGTGAGTCATCACTTTGTCCCTGTTTTTTCATCTTTTCACTGGCAACCATTGCCGCACGATAGTCGGCCACAGCTGCGCTGCTGATGAAAATATGCTGGTCATGAATAGCAGACATGACAGCATGCTGCATTTCAAGTGCAGTAGTCACATCGATGCGTTTAACGCCAGCAGGGGTAGGCAATGACACCGGACCGGTCACCAGAGTGACCGTGGCACCACGGGATTTTGCCGCTTCAGCAATAGCGAATCCCATTTTACCGGAGCTGTGATTAGTCAGGTACCTGACAGGATCCAGTGGCTCACGAGTCGGACCCGCAGTGATCATAATTTTCAGATGTTGCAGGTCTGTGACAGGCACAGCCAGGCGGATAGCATGGCGAACGATCTCTTCCGGGTCAAGCATTCTTCCCGGCCCTACGTCCCCGCAGGCCTGGCTGCCGCTGTCTGGCCCCCAGACGGCTATCCCATATTTTTCCAGCTTACTGATATTTTCACGCGTGATTGGGGAACGGTACATTTGCTGGTTCATGGCCGGTACAACAGCCACCGGAGCTGCAGTTGCCAGACACGCCGTGGTGACCAGATCATTTGCCATTCCGTGGCTGATACGCGCAATGATATCTGCGGTCGCAGGGGCGATAATCACAAGATCAGCCCATTTTGCCAGTTCAATATGTCCCATGGCTGCTTCCGCAGCTGGGTCCAGCAGATTGTTGAAGACCGGATAGCCACTCACGGCCTGCAGACTCAGCGGGGTAATAAACTCTCTGGCTGCATCGGTCATCATTACTCTGACATCGGCACCGCGGTCACGCAGGCGACGCACCAGCTCCGGTGTTTTGTAAGCAGCAATGCCGCCGCTGACTCCCAGCAGAATTTTTTTACCGTCTAATTCCATCATTTACGCCTCATTTGTTGAGTCCGGTGCCGTTTACCCTGGCCCGACCCTGACATTTTATCATAATCGCCGTCTGGCAAAACCGCCATTGCGCGTAGAAGCTATTCAGCTTTGTGACTTGTCCGCATAAAAATGCGCAGGTATCCGGCAACCGGATGAGGATTCCCGTAAATCTGTCAGTGGTGATGTGATGCCGGTTGAATGCGGCAATTACTGCGATAGAAAATGCCGGGAGGGGCGGGGATACTGGAGATTGTTCAGGGAGAAAAAAGTTATGGAACAGTTACGCCCCAGAGAGAAATTAATCAGGCATGGTGCAGAAGTGTTAACCGATACTGAATTGCTGGCCATCTTTCTACGGACCGGTCTGGCCGGTATGGGAGTGATGGCATTGTCAGAAACACTTTTAAAACGGTTTGGCTCGTTATATGCCCTGATGAGTGCAGAGGAAGATGATTACCTGGCCGTACGTGGCATCGGGAAGGCCAAAATGACGCAATTGCAGGCGGTTGCGGAATTAGGAAAGCGCTATTTTCAGGCTCAGATAGAGACTGGAAACCTTCTGGAAAGTCCGCAGAACACCCTCAATTATCTGTCCAGTCAGCTGGCTCATCAGGAGCGTGAAATTTTTGTGGTGATCTTTCTTGATAACCAGCATCGGGTGCTGTCTGTACAAAAAATGTTTTCGGGTTCTTTGAATTCTGTGGAAGTCCATCCCCGGGAAATCGCCAGAGAAGCACTAAAATTCAATGCAGCGGCATTAATTCTGGCGCATAATCACCCATCCGGTCATGCCGAGCCCAGCCTTGCTGATAAGGAAGTGACCGGGCAAATTCAGAAAGTCTGTATGTTACTTAACATACGACTTTTAGATCATCTGGTGATAGGTAAGGGCGAGTACGTCTCCTTTGCTGAGCGTGGCTGGTTATAGTATAAAAACTAGCCAGTCAGTGGCATTGCCAGGTGAAAATAATCATTTTTTAATCGATCCCGGGAGATCTTTATCTGTTCGGGACTTGAGCGTTTGAGCCACAGAGCGTATACTACGCCACCTTTGAGAATCTCGGGTTTGGCGTTTAGGCCTGCTCAGCGGGTTCACATAGAACTCGCCTGGATGGGTTAAAAGCCTGACGAGGCGGCCAGAACCTAAGTACAAAGCTCGAGCTGATTTGATTTTTGGAGATATGACATGTCACGAGTCTGCCAAGTAACTGGCAAGCGCCCGGTGAGCGGAAACAACCGTTCCCACGCACTGAACGCGACGAAACGCCGTTTCCTGCCTAACCTGCACTCACACCGTTTTTGGGTTGAGAGCGAAAAGCGTTTTGTTACCCTGCGTGTATCTGCTAAAGGTATGCGTGTAATTGATAAGAAGGGCATCGATTCTGTTTTAACAGATATGCGTGCCCGCGGTGAGAAGTACTAAGGAACTAAATCATGGCTAAAGGTATTCGTGAGAAGATCAAGCTGGTTTCTTCTGCTGGTACAGGTCACTTCTATACCACTACGAAGAACAAACGTACTAAACCAGAGAAACTGGAACTGAAAAAGTTCGATCCGGTTGTACGTCAGCACGTAGTATACAAAGAAGCCAAAATTAAATAATTTTGGTATTCTGAAAAAACCCGGCTTCGGCCGGGTTTTTTGTTTTCCGGGACTGCCAGCCATTATCCAGCACTAAGGAACTGTGATGCCTGAATTACCTGAAGTTGAAACCAGTCGCCGTGGTATAGAACCACACCTGGTCGGTGCCACGGTATTACATGCAGTGGTGCGTAACCCACGGTTGCGTTGGCCAGTATCGCCGGAAATCCTGTCATTAAGCGATCAGCCAGTGTTAAGCGTGCAACGACGCGCAAAATACCTGCTGCTGGAGCTGCCACAGGGATGGATTATCATCCATCTGGGCATGTCAGGCAGCCTGAGAGTGTTGGCAGAAGAGCTACCTGCAGAGAAGCACGATCATGTTGATTTGGTTCTGAGCAATGGGAAAGTGCTGCGTTATACCGATCCCCGGCGATTTGGTGCCTGGTTATGGGAAACGGATTTAGCTTCCAGCCGTGTGCTTGCACATCTGGGACCGGAACCCCTGAGTGATGAGTTTTCTGCCCGGTGGTTACAGGAAAAATCACAGCGTAAGCGTATTCCTGTCAAACAATGGCTGATGGATAACAAGCTGGTGGTTGGGGTTGGGAATATCTATGCCAGCGAATCGTTGTTTGCTGCCGGAATTTTGCCTGACAGGCTGGCCTGCCAGTTGAGCGAAGAAGATGCACAACGGCTGGTGAAATGCATTAAGCAGGTACTGCAACGTTCAATCGAGCAGGGCGGGACCACATTACGGGACTTTTTGCAAAGTGATGGCAAGCCCGGATATTTCGCCCAGGAACTTCAGGTTTATGGTCGGGCAGGCGAACCATGCCGGCATTGCGGTACGGCCATTCAAAGTGGCAGACATGGACAACGCAGTACTTACTGGTGCCCTCAGTGTCAGAAATGATATCTCACGGGGTGAGTTTTGCCAGCAAAGCCTGACACACGGTTCCGGTAACAAAGCCGGAAACATCCCCGCCATGACGGGCGACTTCTTTGACCAGTGATGATGAGACAAAAGCGTAGGCTTCGGCCGGGATCATAAATACGCTTTCCAGTCCTGGCAGCAGATGATTATTCATCTGCGCCAGCTGTCGTTCGTAATCAAAATCAGACACCGAACGTACACCCCGGATTAAAACATTTGCCTGTTGTTGCCTGGCAAAATTTGCCATCAAATCGCCGAACCCGAGTACCGTGACATTGGGCAGGTGCGACGTCGCCTGCTGCGCCAGCGCAATCCGTTCATCAAGACTGAACATGGGTTGCTTGGTGTTGTTGCGGGCGATAGCCAGAATAACCTGATCGAATAACCTGGCTGCACGGGTAACAATATCCAGATGCCCTAATGTCAGTGGATCGAATGTTCCGGGATAAATAGCTCGGGTTGTCATAATGGTTATTGCGCCTCTGACGATTTTGTTTTGTTTAATGCCCAGAGTATGGCGTATTTATTGAACGTATACTGAGCATTGACCAACGCAAGCACCCAACCCTGGGTGCCGTCGAGAACTCCTGCTCTCAGAATAGCTGTTTTTAGCCACGCTGCCACTGTGTGGCTGTAGACGGAAAACAGGCTACAGGAACGACCCTGAGTGAAACGCTGAGCTGCCCATGCATTGGCATAAGCCAGTTGCTTTTGCTGAAAATGATGCAGATCGCGACAGGTTAAATGTTTTAAATCTCCGGATAACCGGACCACACTGGCGCCGGTATGCTCCAGGGATTCATGGACAAGGTGGCTGTTATAGTGAAAGCGTGTCGGATACAAGCGCGTAACGCGGTCCGGATACCAGCCACTGTGGCGCATAAACCGTCCCAGAAACCAGTTACTGCGGGCAATACTGTAAACTTTGTCCGGTGCCGCGGGTTGTTGCAACACCTTTTCTATAGCATCGCGTAATTCAGGGGTTACTCTTTCATCTGCATCGATCATCAAAATCATATCGCCGCTGGCATATTGCTGTGCATGCTGGCGTTGCAGGCCGTAACCCGGCCATTGTTCACTGTAAAATACTTTAGCTCCGGCCTGACGGGCAATTTCTCCGGTCTGATCGGTGCTGCCGGAATCCAGGACAATGATTTCATCAGCCCACGCAACAGACTGCAGGCAATCCGGGAGTAACTCAGCCTCATTTTTGGTGATCATTACCACCGAAAGTCTTTGGCGTGTGCTCATCAGTGTGTCCGTGGCGGGAGGTTAGGTTCAAGTAGCTCCAGCAGTCGCTGCAATGCTCCCTGATTCTGCCGTAAAACCTCTACAGCATGATGGCCATAATAGCGACGGTAGTCGTCATCCTGTATCAGGGTGCTGACTTCTCTGGTCAGTGACTGGCTGTCAGTCACTGTAATCAATCCCTGAGCTTCCTCGAGCTTGCTGCAGATATCTTTAAAATTCCAGGTATGAGGTCCCATCAATACCGGAATTGCATGTGCTGCGGGTTCCAGAGGATTATGCCCCCCACGCTCTGTCAGACTACCACCAACAAAGGCCAGGTCTGCAATACCGTAGAGCAGCATTAACTCACCCATGGTATCGCCAATCACTACCTGAGTATCGGCAGAAGGAACTTCTCCACTGCTGCGGCTGATAAAACTCAGGCCAGCCCGCTGAGTCAGTGATTTTGCATCAGCAAAACGTTCCGGATGGCGCGGGACCAGAATCAACAACAGGTCGGGAAACTGTTTCAGTAACTGACGATGGCTTTCCAGAATAATAGCTTCTTCCCCGTCATGGGTACTGGTTGCTATCCATACCGGGCGGTGTGGTGCCCACTGGCTACGCAGAGTTATCGCTTTGGCAGCCAGTTCCGGGGTGACTGAAATATCAAATTTCAGGCTGCCGGTCACTGCAAGGTGATTGCGCTTTAATCCCAGAGCCACAAATCTTTCACCATCCTCGGCATTTTGTGCTGCGATCAGTGTGATACTTTGCAGCAATTGCTGCATAAATCTTCCCAGTTTTTGGTAACCCCGGAATGAGCGTTCAGAGAGTCGGGCATTGGCTATGACCAGCGGGATTTTGCGTTGATGCAGAATATGAATCAGTCCCGGCCAGAGTTCGGTTTCCATGATGATCATCAACCGGGGACGGACGGTGTTCAGAAACCGGTGTGTGGCTCCGGGTAGATCATAAGGCAGGTATACATGGTCTACATCTTTACCAAATGCTGATTGTGCCCGCTCTGAACCGGTCGGTGTCATGGTCGTCACGGTGATCGGTAGCGAAGGATAGCGATATCTTAATGCTCTGACCAGCGGGACGGCTGCCAGTGTTTCTCCGACAGAAACCGAATGTAAGACGATACCCTCAGGTCTGACTTTGCCTTCGCAAAATCCATAACGTTCCGCCCAGCGTTTACGGTACGCCGGTGCTTTACGACTGCGGATAAGTAATCGAACCCAGATAAAGGGCTGAATCAGGTAGAGCAGAGTCTGGTATACACGCAACAGCATTTTGTGAATATCGGCTTGGAATATTGCGGCAATGGTAGCATAAATGTAACTGTTTAAGCACGTAACAGACGGATAAACCATCCTGCTTCAAACCGTTAGCCTGACGGGGAATCCAGCCTGCTATTCTCCCGTCATAAATGCGAATTTCACATCACTAGGCGGACAATAATTTTTCGTAGAGCCGGAACAACTGTTCAGAAAGATGTGCCGGAGTGTAAGGCAGAATAGTTTGTCTCGCCAGTTGCCCCATCGGTGAAACCGGACCATTGGCAGGTAACTTTTTTATGGCCAGAATTAATGCCGGGATATCCAGAGCATCCGTCACGAATCCATTTTCTCCGGGGCGAATAAATTCAGCACCGCCACAGTGAGTACTGGTAATCACTGGCAGTCCGCAGGACATGGCTTCAAGAATGACATTCGGGAAAGGGTCATATAACGTCGGTAGCAATAAACCGTCTGCAAGCTGATAAAACGGCAGCGTCTGTGGCTGCATACCAACAAAGTGAACCCGCTGCTCACATCCCAGGGAGCTTGCCAGCTGCTGATACTGTTGCTCAGTTTTATCACGCCCCACAACCAGCAAATGACTGTCGGTCGCGGAAACGGCCTGGATTGCTGCCCTGAGTCCTTTCCGTTCAAAACCTGAACCGACAAAGATCAGGCAGTGAGCCTGCTGTGGTATGGAATGCTGCTGCCGTAAGGCTTCTCGTTGTGAAGAGTCTGCCGGGCAAAATTTGTGATGATCGATAGCATTGTAGATGACATGTATTTTTTCGGCTGGCAGCGAAAAGTCTTCGATTATTTCGCGTTTCACCATTTCAGCATTACAGATGACAGCTTTCAGATGAGGCGAGGTATACATTTCACGCTCGGCTTGCATCACATAACGATGATAGCGATCAGCCATTAACCTGCGTTGCTGCCAGCGCGGTAAAATGCGTGAACGCTGCAACAACCAGCGCTTATGTACACCATCTCCGGCACGGTAAATATCACATCCGGCAATACGCTCATGGCTCTGAACAATATCAAACCCTTTATGCTGCCAGAGTTTACGGGCGGCTTTAGCAAATCCCTTTTCACGGCTGATCCGACCCCATTTCATTGGGTTGCAGATATGAATATGCCAGTCAGGATTGCTGTCACCCTGCCACTGGCGGGTAATGACATTCAGTTCCATATCTTTGTGATCCAGGGCTTCCAGAGCCCGTGAGACAAAGCGTTCGGCGCCGCCGTCCGGTCGGTATTTCTGACGAACGATTGCCAGACGTATTTTTTTCATTTCAGCAGATCCTGTGCCGGGGTGAGAACAGCCTGAACCGGAATTAAATCCAGATAGCGTTCGTCGGTATCTGTTTTAATATCATCCGGATGAGGTAACGGGCCAAAATCTCCGGCCCACAGTACGGTTCCTCTGCCTTCCCATGGATGCCAGAGAGTGAGTTTGGAGGGACCGAATAGTGCAACATAAGGAGTATTCAGTGCCGCAGCCATATGCATCGGCACCGAATCAACACCAATAAATAATGCAGCATGATCGATCAGTGCAGCCAACTGAGGCAGTGTCATTTTTCCTGCCAGAGAAACGATATGGTCACCTTTGCTCATTGACTGTATCCGGCTCACCATTTCTGTCTCAGCATGGTCCGGGCCAGATGTCAGAACAACTGAATAGCCTTCCGCAGCCAACTGCGTGATAAGACTGGCCATTTTTTCTTCTGACCAGCATTTAAAAAACCAGCGTGATGTAGGATGGATCACGATATACCGCGCTGCTACCTGTTGTTCTGCCAGTAATTGCTGAATAAATTCATGATCTGCCGGAAGATAACTCATCATTGCCCGGGTATTGATATGTGGCAGGTGTAGCGGTTTTAGCAGGGAAAGATTCTGTTCGACGGTATGTAACTGCTCATGATCGGTGACAGGGACCAGTTGGGTGTGACACTTTTTCCACAGTATGCCTTTGCGTTTAGGGTAATCAAAACCGAGACGTTGTCTGGCACCGGTAAAACGGGTGAGTAAGGCGCTGCGCCACTGGTCGGCAAGATTAATGACTAGATCATAGTTCTGTGCCCGGAGCGTGCGAAGTAAACGCCATTCATGGCCAATATGGCGGCGTACGCCCTGTTTTTTCCAACGACGATCGATAAAAAAGCAGTGTGAGATTAGCGGATGATTGACCAGCATTGGCTCAGTTTCTTTATACAGCAGAACATCGATTTGGGCGTCAGGATAATTATCGTGCAGCGATCCGATAACCGGAGTTATCAGCAGCATGTCACCATGATGGCGCAATTTAATAATCAGTATTCTCTGCGGAGATAAAGCTGATACTGGCGTATGACTCATACTTGTCACTTATGTTAAATTTAAATAACTCAGGCCCTGGAGATCAGGTAGTCCCAAACCAGAGAGATCCGGTTTCTGTGCTATTTTCAGACCCGGATTTTTGCGGCAAGTTCGGGTCTGGCATATTCAGAATGTATTACTGATGATTAACGCAACGTTGAATCATTTTTGAAACCGCCACACTGTAACAAATAAAAATGAATGTGGGGTGAAATATGCAGGTGAAGTCCTATAGCTGTCTCTGAACTGTATGGCGTGCAGGTTGACGGGTTATTCACAGATTATTGGGGCTTTATCTGTCGTTGCCGAATTTTTTACCCCTGAAAGGGTCTGTATAACAGTGCAAATATGACGCGCGCACAAAACAACCGACAGCTATGACAGGCATAGTGGTACTATGTGACGGATTGTGCCGTCCTGCGAAGTGCGATTTTTCTTTATACTGAAGCGCCGTAGCACAGAAGCCCCGTGGATTCCGGGGATGGCAGGATGACTGTTTCTTTGCATCTGATTTCACTTGATTTTTTTTCGCCGGTTTACACTATCAGGAACAAGCTAGTTAAAAATGAGAGAAAGTAAGAAGAGAAAAATAGGGTTAGTGGATGCCTGGCTGGGGCTTTTCTATCGTCGGTCACTCAGTACAGCAGAGAAAAGAGAGCAACTGCCTCAGCAGGAGTTTCGTTCTATTCTGGTGTATTCCACTACTGCGTTGGGGGATTATATGTTCAATACCCCGGCGCTTCGGGCCATCCGCCAGCGTTATCCGGCAGCACATATTGTTCTGGTTGCACATCCCAAATATAAACAGTTACTCACCCGGCGTGATTTCTACGATGATGTGTTGTTCTGGAATAACAAGTTTGGCTCGATAACCCAATTTTCTCGTCAGGCGAAACGTTTTTCTCCGGAATTAGCGGTAATGCTGCATTCTCATCTTCCTTATGATGTGATAAGCGCTGCTATGAGTGGATGTCGCTATCTGGTGCGAGATAATTACGGTAAAGAAATTGGCAAAATGTCCCGTTGGCTGACCTACGGGCTTGATCAGTTTCCCGGCCATATTATTGCCCGAAAAATGGAACTGGCATCAGCTCTGGGATGTGCCAGAGATAATGTTGATATGGCCGTACCTTGCGATTATAAACCCATTGATAAACAGCCCGGAACGTTTCGGGTTGGCTTTCAGCTGGGAGCATCAACCAGTATTCGTTGCTGGCCGCCTCGCTATTTTGCCGAACTGGCCGACAGAATTGTTCAGCAGTTTCCGGGAAGTGAAATTGCATTAATCGGATCGCCTGCGGAAACAGGGCTTGCTGAGCAGGTTCTGGCATGCGTAAACCCTCAAACGACCGACGCGATCACCAGCTATGTCGGTAAAACCAGCCTGCCAGAGCTGTTAGGTGTTATCTCTTCAATGGATATCCTGGTTACTGGCGATACCGGGCCATTACACCTGGCCCTTGCCCTGAAAACACCTACCCTCAGCCTGTTTGTAACGGAATCGCCGGAAAGCAGCGGTCCATACCAGGATCGCCATTTGCATCGGTATGTCTATCTGCCAATGAGTGATCCACGGGTTACCGACAAACAGGAACCATTGAAAGCTATCCCGGTCGATGATGTTTTTACCATGCTCTGTGAGATGAAAACCTCGTTACAGGCTTCTGTCTGAAAGATCTGCCAGCGCAGGGCTGGCAGGTTAATATCCGAAGGCTTACTTATTCGTGTTTTCTGCGGTGATCAGGTTCAGGTAGCGACGACAAATAGTGTCTAACTGATAATGACTCACAACCTGTGGATCAATGGTGACCGGATGACTGTCTGTCTGCTGCATTGTTGCTGCCAGAGATTCAGCCGTCAGTTCGGCCAGCCCGGCGGCCAGATTGCCAGTGAGAATTTCGGGTGGCCCGCCAGGGCAACGGGTACTGACGACCTGGGTACCGCATATTAGTGCCTCCACCAGTACATTACCAAAGCCTTCACTGTCAGAACTTAGAACCAGCATCCGGGCATTTTTGATCCAACTATAAGGATTGCTGTGAAATCCCTCGAAAATAACTCGTTCGGCGATATTGAGCTCACGGGCAAGTTGTTTCAACTGTTCGGTACGTTCTGCATTGCCTTCACCTAAAAGTACCAGTGGCCATCTCAGGCCGCTCAGGGCGTAGGCTTTTAGTAAGCGATCGTGACGCTTAACTTCGTGAAAACGCCCGACATGTAACAGGAAACTTTTTTCCGGTAGAGAGAGCGGTTCAGCGGCGAGGGTCAGAATGGCATTGAAATCGAAAGGGTTTGCGATCACCTGCTGGTTTGCAGGGGTGACCGAAAAATGCCGGCAGAGGTCATCGGCTACATAGCGTGAAACCCCAATAATGTTACGTTGCTGATAAACCCTGTGAATTTTTTTTGCTTTCAGCCAACGTGAGAAGCCGGTACGGTGTCCAAGGTAGGAACCAGAGAAGACACCATGCAGGCAGAACCAGGTTTTTCGCGGATCGATGGCCTGGCTCCGACGAACAATCCGGTCGGTTTTATGTAAATGAGAGATCACCAGATCGGCTGAGCCATGTTGTGAAACCAGTTGGCGGAAGGCCTTATCCAGCTGCCCGGCACGACGTGAAAGCTCGGTCAGTTTTCTCCAGGGACTACGGGAAGTATCGGCAATCACCCGGTAATCAATACCTTCTGGTAGTGTATAATTACAGACATCGCGTAACGAAAGCAGTGAGACCCGATGCCCAAGAGCCAGCAGACCCTGGCTAAGGGTGATAACTACTTTTTCAGCGCCGCCTCCGGGCAAACCATCAATAATCATTACGATATGATGCTGTGACACTGTTGATATCCTTTTACTGTGAAGGCGTTAACTGATCGCCGCGGGCTGAGGGGGCCGTTACAGATACAGACCGGCGCTCCTGTGAATGTATGCAAAAATAACAGAAAACCTTCAGGTAAACATCAGAGATAACCCATGACCAAACCGGCTTTCCTTATCACAATCGATACTGAAGGTGACAACCTTTGGCAAAATCACCGTAAGATCACCACGGATAACACCCGATTTTTGCCGCGTTTTCAGGCGTTATGTGAAAAATACCAGTTTAAGCCTACCTGGCTGACAAATTATGAAATGGCAAGCGACCCTGCCTACGTTGAGTTTGCCAGCGATGTGGTTGCCAGAAATCAGGGGGAAGTAGGGATGCATCTGCATGCCTGGAACAGCCCCCCGGAACAACCGCTGACTGAAGATGACTGGAAATGGCAGCCTTACCTGATTGAATATCCTGATGATTTACTGAAAGCCAAAGTCCGGTTTATGACCGAATTGCTGGAAGAGTCTTTTGGTACGCCTATGCGCAGCCACCGCGCTGGCCGCTGGGCGTTTGATCAGCGTTATGCCGCGATACTGAGTGAACTGGGTTATTGTGTCGACTGCTCAGTGACTCCTCGTGTTAACTGGCGTTTTAATCAGGGAGCTCCGCAGGGCAACGGTGGAACGGATTATACCCATTTCCCGGATCAGGCGTATTTCATTGATCCGCAAGATATTTCCAAACCTGCATCCCGGGGGCTGCTGGAAGTTCCCATGAGTACAGATTACAAACACTCTCCGTTAGTTACCCGCTTAAAGCAAGGCGTGGATAAGCTCAGAGGCCGGCAACGGGCTCCTTCGGTCTACTGGCTGCGCCCATCCAGAGATAATTTGCCGGCGATGAAGCGGGTGGTAGAGAAAAACTTAGCCACAGGGGGAGATTATGTAGAATTTATGCTGCACTCCTCCGAATTTATGCCTGGCGGCAGCCCGACATTTAAGACAGAGGCAGATATTGAGATGCTGTATGAGAATCTTGAGCAATTGTTTGAATGGCTCAGTTCCCGAACCCGTGGCATGACATTGTTTGAATATTATCAGTATTACGTCGAACGTCATCCACCGGCATCTTAAACTACAGGGCCGGTATTCCAGACGGGATAATGCCTGCTCAGTTTTTGCCATTGGCTGACAGACCACAATCTGGCATTTCTTACCGATTGTGGTTTCGATTTTCCAGACAAGGCTGATTTTTTGCTGAGTGTTTAAGGTTATGCTGATTTTCCCCGGATAAAATACCAGTCTCAGTCTTTGCCGGGCGCACCTGCCCTGGCAGCCCTGAATTTTGACTGCAACCAGGTAACCGTATTGAAATGAATACTCTTTTTACTGCTATTTCCTCCCGAATCTCCGGGATGACCGGAGGAAAAACAAGTCATCGCCTGTTGCCGGTGTGCTGTTTTTTTCTCGTCTGTGTATCAGTTATTTTTACGCTGGTGGATTCATCACTTTCCAGAAACTGTTTTTTTATCGCCGGTTATATCGCGCTGGTAGTTTTTTGTCTGAATATTCGCCAGTTCCGCCATCCTTTAACCTCTGTTTCACTGATGCTGTTGCTACTGGCATTGGTAAAAGTCATCTGGTTTCTGGTTTTTTACGGGGATGCGGCAATAGCAAATATGTATAACGCACATATGCAGGCAGGAAAACGCTTGTTTTTCGTCGTTCTGATCATGGTTTGCCTGACAAAATATCGCCACGTTCTTCCGGACAAAACCTGGATGTTCAAAGCGGTGTTCTGGCTGGCATTTCTGCTTACGTCGGTGATTGGTGTTATCCAGGTAGCCAGAGGCATGGACAGGATTGAATTTCATAATACCAGGGCAACTGATGCATCTTATATGTATTCATGCATCAGCCTGACTCTGGCTTTTCTGCTGTTGTCCCGTGAGTCATTACGAGGGTATGTACTGGCTTTTGCTGTCTTTCTGAGTTCTTACTGGCTGGTTCTGCATACCGGTACCCGTTCTACAATGGTGCTGCACCCGTTAATTTTTCTGGTTTGCCTTCTGTTCAATTCCCGCTCCCGGTACAAGTTCCGAATCGTTCTGGCGGCGTTGCTGGCAATGGTTTGTCTGATGTTCGCCTTTAAAGGGGAAGTGACTGACCGTGTACATTCTACCAGCAGTGATTTGAGTGTTTACCTGAAAAGTCATGGTAATGATGCGACTTCGCTGGGCACGCGGTTGGCTATGTGGCAGGTCGGTCTGGCCGTTTTTGAACAACATCCCTGGGGGATGAGTTTAGAACAGCGTTTTGCCTATATGAGCCGGTATGTGGATCAACACAACACTGATAAATCGGCCCTTGATTATGCGATGGTGCATTTGCATGATGAAAGTATTGAAACGGCAAGTCAGCAGGGAATTATCGGGCTGGTAGTACTTTGGGGACTATATCTGGTGATACTGCGCCAGAGCATCAGGCAGAAAAACACACTGCTGCTGCTGACGCTGTTATGTCTTATCGGATATGGTCTGACCGATGTGTTACTGATTAGCCGGGAGCAGACCATATTTTTCGGGTTAATGATTACGCTGTCATGTCTTTATACACCTCGTTGGCCTGATCAGAGCCAGCCTGAGGAGTAAGATATTTATGCAATGCGGCGGAGAGGTCCCGGGGATCTATCTCCGCAACACTCTGCTTATCGGTGATGATTTGAGTCGAGGGCTGAAAGTTTGGTGCCCAGACTTTGTTGTTGATTAATCCACCATCGATAATTTTACTTTTATACAGTGCGATAAGTGGAGTCTGGTAAGCGCAGGCCACATGTACCCAGGATGTATCAGGTGAAATGATAAGCTTTGCATGTTGTACCAGCACCACGGCACTCCAGAATGAAGGTATCGGGTTTTTTATGACGGGTGCCGGCAACTGCAAAGCGGCCAGAGGTGCAGGCGGGCCAATGACTACCACCTGCAGTTGCGAGTCTGCTTCACCAATCATGTTTGTCAGTGTGACAACTTGCTGATGTGACAAGGTACGATCGTTACCTGCCGCAAAAGGGTTTATCACCACGAATTGCTGTGAGTTAAGTGTATGGATAAATTCCATCGCTTTCTGTTGTCCGGCTTCAGGCACCGCAAGCTGGTATTGGTAGTGGTCTGAAGGTAAACCGAACAAGGCTAATACCCGCTTATAACGACATGTGACATGCTCATCCAGTGCAGGGGCATCAATATTCAGATCATAACGATAAAAGGCAGATTTATTAAAGCCGAGAGTATGTCGGGCATTGATCAGGCTGATAAAACTGTAATAAACCGGTGATAAATAATCACCAAAGTCGATCACCATATCATAGTTGCGCCGACGCAGTTGCCAGGCGGCCTTCAGAATCTTTCCAGTTTTACGGGGATAAAGCAGAATATTGTTTACCTGGGGCATCGCCTCAGCGATAAAGGCATTATCTTTTCCGGCAACAACATCCACGCAAATGCCGGCAGCGTGCAGTTGGCTGAACAGTCCGGTTGAGACAATCATATCGCCAATTTTGTTGTCATCCCGCAGAATCAGCACTTTTTTTATTCTGGTCAAATCCAATGCTGTCCGGCGGCTGGCGGTATCAAAGAGTAACCGTACCAGTTTTAACTTTAGCTGACGAAGCAGATGGTTCTTTTGCCGGTTCCAGTATTTTATTTTTTTCCACATCATCATCAACCGTTTTAAATGAAAGTCAGATAACTGTCAGCTACCGGCAGTTTGTTCGGTACTGCGGGCCGGCTATTGTTCACTGATTCAGCAACAGCTGGATCTGCTGATCAACCTGTTCTGCTGATATATCACCCATGCTATCGCTGCTTTCCGGACGCAGGGCTAACTGATTTTTACCATAGCCACCAATCAGGCCGGGATCGGTTGGGCCATAAAGTGTGATATTTGGTCTGTCCAGGGCAGCAGCCAGATGGCTCAGACCGGTATCGACTGAAACAACGATTTTTGCTCCTGCCAGTTCACGGGCTACTTCAGCCAGCGTTAGTCGCGGTAATACGGTTACCTGCGGGTTTCCTTCTGCCAGTCTTACGGCTCGCTGATATTCAGCGTCGGTACCCCAGGGTAGTTTTACGCAGTAATCACGCCCGGTGACCTTGTTAATTAATTCGCGCCAGTGTTGTTCAGGCCAGTGTTTATTATCGCGGGTGGTGGCATGCAGAAATACCATATAACGCCCGGCATCAGCAGGCAGATCGTGGGTAAAGTGCCCGGCGATAGCATAGTCTCCGCGCGTGGCCGGTTTCTCATACCCCAAACTTTTCGCAAACAGATCACGAATGCGTTCAACAGCGTGTTGTTGCTGTTTAATCGCATGGCGTTTGTCATACCACCAACAGGCAAAAGGCTCCCTGACACTGTTTTTGTCAGCACCATGCTTTTCACCATGTGCCAGCCGGGTGACCAGAGCTGCGCTTTTAATCAGCCCCTGGGCATCGATAATAATATCGTACTGGCGCTGGCGAAGCTTTTGCTTAAAAAGGAAACGCTCTTCCCGCTGTTGGATACCAAACCAGTGTTTACGCCAGCGACGAATAGCAATGGGTAACACCTGATCAACTGCCGGGTGCCAGCCAGGGATTTGGCTAAAATTTTCTTCAACTACCCAGTCAAAACGTATTCCCGGAATTGCCTGCATGGCATCGGTCAGTGCCGGAAGAGTATGAATTACATCCCCCATGGAGGAAGTTTTAACAATCAGGACCTGCATTCATTCTCCTGCGGAGGGGTCAGTAATAAGTTCAGTTCATCCATAACACGCGCAGGTTTTATATCAATCAGACTCTGATGATAACCGAGGTCTGCTTCGCCTTTTCGGACTTTGTGATAGCCGGTAATCAGGCGAATCACCCGGGCCTGATTGGATAATGGCGGGGTGAAATCGGGGCTGCTGGGCCCATACAATGCCACTAAAGGACGATGTAAAGCTGCGGCAATGTGCATCAGACCAGAATCATTACTTACTACCGCGGCACAGCTGGCGAGTAAAATGACCGCCTGCTCTAGTCGGGTTTTACCGGCCAGGTTGTGGCAAAACGGTGTGTCATCGGTATCGAGGCTGTTGAGGATGTCTTCACCGGTTTCATGGTCTTTGTCTGAACCAAACAACACGACGCTGTATCCCCTGGCAATCAACTTTTGTGCCAGAGCGGCATAATGATAGTGAGGCCAGCGTTTGGCTGGTCCAAATTCAGCTCCCGGGCAGAATCCAATCAACGGCCGGTCTGACGACAATGAGAACAGACTGGCTGTTTCTGTTTTTTCTGCTTCGGTGACGCTGAGTTGTGGCCATAACAACGGACGGGGCAGAGCTGCTGCCGTTGTTATTTCTCCGGCCGGGTAGGCCAGGGCAACGTAACGCTCTACCATTAAAGGGAATGCCGGTTTGTTTAGCACTCTGGCATCGTTCAGTAAGCCATAGCGCATTTCTCCCCGCCAACCAATGCGTTGTTTAATTCCGGCGAAAAAAGGGATCAGTGCTGATTTAAAGGAATTTGGCAGCACATAGGCCCGATCATAATGATTATCACGCAGTGAATGGCCTATACGGCGGCGTTCACTGATAGCCAGTGAACCATGGCCAATGGGCATCGCAATCGCCTGACTGACTTCAGGCATCCGGGATAATAACGGCCGGCACCACGCCGGGGCTATCACATCGATGATAGCCTCCGGGTATTGCGCTTTCAGCGTGCGATAAAGGCTTTGAGACATCATCATATCGCCAACCCACGAAGGGCCGATCACCAATATTTTCATCGCCGGAAAGTCTCTTATGCTTTGTTGTTCAGCCACGCCATATATTCGGTCACGCCTTCTGCTACCGTTTTAAACGGCTTATCGTAACCGGCAGCACGCAGGTTACTAAGGTCGGCCTGAGTATAAGCCTGATAGCGACCTTTCAGTTTTTCAGGGAACGGAATGTATTCCACCTCGCCTTTACCGTGCCAGGCCAGAACAGCATCCGCAACAGCCTGGAAAGATTCAGCCCGGCCGGTACCACAGTTATAGATGCCGGAAACGTTGTTTTCCCAGCACCACAAGTTAACCGCGGCAACGTCCTGTACTGAGATGAAATCCCGCTGGAAGTTTTCACTGCCGGCAAACAGTTTCGGGTTTTCACCGTTAGTGATTTGCGTGTTCAGATGGAAGGCAACGCTGGCCATGCTACCTTTATGGCCTTCCCGCGGGCCGTACACGTTAAAATAACGGAAACCGCAAACCGGGGATTCGGCTTCAGGCAGGATGCTGCGAACATATTGATCGAACAGCATTTTTGAGTAGCCGTAGACATTAAGAGGTGCTTCGTACTGGCGCTCTTCGATAAAGTTATCATTCCGGCCACCGTAAGTTGCAGCAGAAGAGGCGTACAGGAACGGAATCTGGCGGTCCAGGCAGAAGTGCAGCAACTCCTTTGAATACTGGTAATTGTTATCCATCATATACTTACCGTCCCACTCAGTGGTGGACGAGCAGGCACCTTCATGGAAGACCGCTTCAACAGGGCCGAAATCATCACCTGCCAGTACGCTGACAAGAAACTCTTCTTTATCCATGTAATCACTGATATTCAGGTCAGCAAGATTGGCAAATTTAGTACCATCTTTCAGGTTATCTACGACCAGAATGTCACTATGTCCGCGATCATTGAGTGCTTTTACAATATTGCTGCCGATCATGCCGGCGCCACCAGTAACGATAATCATAAGCGTACCTTTAAGTGAATACGTGAAGTATGGAATGCCACGTTTATATCGGGCGATCATACCATTTCAGACACCGTAAAGGCAGGGTATGTTCTCGCTGAAACCTTGCTTCAGTCGATCTGCTACACATTTTTTCACTATGATGATGAAAGGTTTACCTGAAAAGTACACGCAGGTCAGAGGCTGGAGGGAAAAGTGAGACGGGTATATCTGATTGTTGTTGTATGGAGCGCCATCTTTTCCTGACGAAAAAGATGGCCGCAAGGTTTAAAAGATGGCTTTTAAATCCTTGATAAACTGACTGTTTTTGATGGTGTTATAAATAATTTCAATGCCTTTTGCCGGTACCAGTGGTTTCGGTGGTGACTGAGTATGGCATTGTGCAGCCAGGGCTGATCCGCTCAACGGTTTTTTCACCGGAGATGATGGTGTCTTAACTGGTTGTGTATCCGATGAATGAACACTCTCATTCAGTAACTGGCTTGGGCGAACCAGTGTGATATCAGCAGGCAGGTGTGCCAGCATCTGTTGCAGCACTCTGACTGTCGTCGGATGAGGATGGCCTATGGCTATCGCTGAACCATCACGTTCGGCCAGTTTGACGGCGCGAAGAAACTGCTGACGGATATCAGCTTCATTCTGCGTGTCGTCAAGAAAAACTTTTCTTTTTAATACTTTAACCCCGGTTCCCTGAGCAGCTTTTACTGACTGGCTGTTGCCAATGGTCATACTGTCCAGGAAATAATAATTATAGTGGCTTAGCACCTGCATCACTTTAATCATGCCAGGCAAACTGGAGGTCATCTTGCTGCCCATATGATTATTCAGGCCAACTGCGTAAGGGACATGGTTTGCCGCTAGCTGAATAATTCTGGCGATTTCTGCGCTGCTCATGTCCGGAGTCAGGGTGTTCTTTTCCAGCGGTTGCTTGCTGAGAGGAGCCATTGGCAGATGAATCAGCACTTCGTGGCCTGTCTGATGTGCTTTAACGGCCATTTCATGGGCATGAGTCGCATCAGGCAATACCGCAACTGAGATGGCGGCAGGCATCTGTAATACCTGATTTTCTTCTTTTGGCCGGTAGCCAAAATCATCGATGACGATAGCCAGCTTACCGGCCGATGCCGCCTGACAGACAAGTAATGTACTGATAACAGTGGCAATCTTTAAACGATATAACACATTATCTTCCTAACCAGCTGATGGGGTTGACGGCCTGACCCTGGCGGCGAATTTCAAAATACAACGATGGAACGCCTCTTCCGCCACTGGTCCCGACCAGTGCAATTGGTTGCCCGGCTCTGACCTGAGCTCCGACATTGACGAGGGCACTCTGGTTATAACCATACAGGGTCATATCCCCTTTCCCGTGCTCAATGACGATGACCAGCCCGTAACCCTGCAACCAGTCTGCCATCAGAACACGTCCGTCGGCGATAGCTCTGACTTCAGTACCTTCCGGGGCGCCGATCACTAATCCTTTCCAGCGTAGTTCACCTTGCAGTGTTTCACCAAACCTGTGTAACAGTTTGCCTTTTACCGGCCATGGGTACTGGCCTGCCGGCCTTCCCAGCCCCCCGGTTCTGGCTATCAGTTCCTGCTCACCTTCGGTCGGCCGGTAGGTAGAACCTTTGGCCTGAGCTTGTGCCTGACGCTGCCTGACCTGTTCTGCTTCGCGGGCTTCCTGTTCTGCCCGTGCTTTAGCAGCCTGCTCTGCGCGGGCAATTTTCGCCTGCAACCGGCTTTCGTTCTGGCGCATTTCAACTAAATCCGCCTGATCTTTTTCCAGAGATGACTCGAGGATACTGAGGGTTTTTTGCCGGGCCGCTTTAGCCTGCTGTAATTTGGCCTGCTGAGCCTGTTGCTGAGTGAGCAAACCTTGTTGTTGCTGTTGTTTCTGTACCAGGACCCCTTTTTTCTCTGCCAGTTCTGCACGGGTCTGTTTCAGAGATTCTATGTTCTGTTGGCGAGCCTGGTTCAGATAAGTGAAGTAGGTAAGTATCCGATCGTTTCTCTGACCTGCGGCACCACTCAGAAGCAGTTCAATTCCGCTGTGCTGGCCCTGGCGAAATGCAGCATCCAGTTGTTGTGCCAGTAAATCCTCTTCCCGGGTCTGGCGTTTCTCCAGTGCACTAATTGAACGGGTCAGAGCCGTGATGTCGCGGTTTATACCATTCAGGATAGTTTGGGTTTGCCGTAATTGTCTGCTGGCCTGAGCGATGGCTTTTTCCTGGCTTTGCAGTTGGTCCAGCAAATTACTGCGCTGAATTTTCTGCACACGGACGCTTTGCTCTTTATTAGCAATATCCTGCTGTATTGATTTAAGTTGTGCTTTGTTATCGTCAGCGGCATGTAGGGCAAAAGGCAAACACAAAATGCCCGCATACAGCAGACCGGAGGCCAGTTTTGGCAATTCCCGGCCCCGGTGGCGGTGCAGAGTTGCAATGTCTGGCGAAATGCAGGTAACAGGCTTTTTTTTCGTCATAGGGCGCTGATTATTTCACGATGCATAGTTGCTTTCCAGCCTCGCCGCAGGGATTTATAGTTTGTATCAGGCATTAATGGCATAATCAGACAACAGGTAAGGGAAGAGTGTCGAATTCCGGCATTTGCCTGGTAAAATGACGGATAAATCACGCCTTCAGGTGTTTAGTGTCTGTACATGCCAGGCTGCGCAGGTATACTCAGAACCCTTATATTATCTTATTTTTGTCCGGTCTGGAGTTGTTACCCCTCATGCAAGATTATATGGAATTTGCACACAATCACCTGGTCCTGTGTCTGGCCTGGGTAGTTTTATTAGTACTGGTGATTGTTACTACTTTTAAGGGGCTGTTTTCTAAAGTTAAAACTGTCAGTCGTGGTGAAGCGACTCACCTGATTAACAAACAGGATGCAGTGGTTGTTGATGTACGCTCCCGCGATGATTATCGCAAAGGTCATATTTCAGGTGCTGTAAATCTGGCTGCAGCAGATATCAAAAAAGGCAATCTGGCTGAGATTGAAAAATTTAAAACCCAGCCGGTTATTGTGGTCTGTGCGACCGGACAGTCTGCCGGTGAAGCCGCCAGCCAGCTGTCTGCCGCAGGATTTGTTAATGTTTCAGTATTAAAAGACGGTATCAGTGGCTGGAGCGGTGAAAACCTGCCGCTGGTTCGTGGTAAATAATTCATCAGAGGTGCTGACAATGGCAACAATCGATATTTACACTAAGCAGACCTGTCCTTTTTGTCATCGTGCTAAAGCACTGTTACAACAAAAAGGTGCAGCGTTTAATGAGATTGCTATTGATGGTGACGCGGAGAAACGTGCGGGTATGATCGAACGCAGTGGTCGCAGTACGGTACCTCAGATCTTCATTGACGGAAAACATATTGGTGGTTGCGATGACCTGTATGCCCTTGAGGCACAACACGGTCTGGACCCTTTATTGCAAGCCTGATGCTCAGGTGAAACAAATTTCAACTTAACAGGACCAAGTACCATGTCAGAACAAAATAACAGTGAAATGACTTTCCAGATCCAACGTGTTTACACAAAAGATATCTCTTTTGAAGCGCCAAATGCACCTCAGGTTTTCCAGAAAGAGTGGGAACCTGAAGTTAAGCTGGACCTGGATACTGCATCCTCACAACTGGCAGACGGTATTTTTGAAGTCGTGCTGCGCGTTACCGTCACCGCGACTGTAGGTGAAGATACAGCTTTCCTGTGTGAAGTTCAGCAGGCTGGTATCTTTACTATTGCTGGTATTGAAGGGACTCAGCTGGCGCATTGCCTGGGTGCATACTGCCCGAACATCCTGTTCCCTTATGCACGTGAATGTATTTCTGGTCTGGTTTCCCGTGGCACATTCCCGCAACTGAACCTGGCTCCGGTCAATTTTGATGCATTATTCATGAACTACCTGCAGGAACAAGAAGGTAGTGCTTCACAGGAAGCCTGATGAATAGCCGTAGTCATTCTGTCAGTGTGATCGGTGCCGGTTCTTACGGCACTGCTTTGGCCATTACGCTGGCTCGTAATGGTCATCCGGTCGTTTTGTGGGGACATAACCTACAACATCTCCAGCGATTGCAGGCCGACCGTTGTAATACGGAATTCCTGCCGGACGTGCCTTTCCCCGATAATCTGGTGATTGAACCCTCTCTGACCTCCGCTATTGCCGCCAGCCAGGATATTCTGGTGGTGGTTCCAAGCCATGTGTTTGGTGAGGTGCTCAGTCAGATTAAGCCTTGCCTGGAAGCTGATTCCCGGCTGGTATGGGCAACCAAAGGGCTGGAACGAGAAACCGGAAGATTGCTGCAGGTTGTTGCCAGAGAAATTCTTGGCGAGACTATTCCTCTGGCGGTGATTTCAGGGCCGACATTTGCCAAAGAACTGGCTGCAGGTATGCCAACAGCCATTGCTCTCGCGTCCACCGAGCCGGTTTTTGCCGAGGCGCTGCAGCACAAGCTGCATTGTGGTAAGAGTTTCCGTGTCTACAGCAATCATGATCTGATCGGCGTCCAGTTGGGCGGTGCGGTCAAAAATGTGATTGCGATTGGTGCCGGTCTCTCGGATGGTATTGGCTTTGGTGCGAATGCCAGAACGGCATTGATCACCCGGGGACTGGCTGAGATGAGCCGACTGGGGGCTGCATTAGGCGCAGATCCTGCGACTTTTATGGGAATGGCAGGGTTGGGTGATTTAGTTCTGACATGTACTGATAATCAGTCACGCAATCGTCGTTTCGGCATGCTGCTGGGCCAGGGTAACAGTGTGACGGATGCTGAAAAAAGCATCGGCCAGGTGGTAGAGGGTTACCGTAATACCAAAGAAGTAAAAGCATTAGCCGCCAGAGCGGGTGTCGAAATGCCAATTACTGAACAGATTTTTCAGGTACTCTACTGCGGAAAACCGGCCAGAGAGGCCGCACTTTCACTGCTGGGACGTGAAAGAAAAGATGAAAAAGAGACTCTCTGAATTTATCTTTGTTTTAACAGCCATGAAACTTATGCAGGCGCCTGACAGGGCGCTTTTTTATCGGGAGTGTAGTCATGTCGTCTGAAGAATTAGCACAAATCTGGGAAAGTATTATTGCTGAAGCCAGAAGCCTGGCCGAAGGTGAGCCAATGCTGGCCAGTTTTTTTCATGCGACACTCCTTAAACATGAAGATCTCGGTAGTGCTCTGAGTTATATGCTGGCCAATAAGCTGGCAAATCCGATTATGCCTGCCATTGCTATTCGCGAAATTGTTGAAGAAGCTTATCGTAAAGATCCGGCGATGATTCGTTTTGCCGCCAGAGATATTACTGCGGTAAGTCAGCGAGATCCTGCGGTAGATAAATATTCAACACCGTTACTCTATCTGAAAGGTTTTCATGCGTTGCAGGCTTACCGTATTGGCAACTGGCTATGGAAAGAGGGGCGTCGGTCTCTGGCTGTCTATCTGCAAAATGAAATCTCGGTCTCTTTTGGCGTTGATATTCATCCGGCCGCAACCATTGGCTGCGGCATTATGCTGGACCATGCCACAGGGATTGTGGTGGGAGAGACAGCAGTTATCGAGAATGATGTCTCGATCCTGCAGTCCGTCACACTGGGCGGGACAGGTAAAACCTGCGGCGATCGTCATCCTAAAATACGGGAAGGCGTCATGATTGGTGCCGGCGCTAAGGTATTAGGCAATATTGAGGTCGGCCGTGGTGCAAAAATTGGTGCCGGCTCTGTCGTTCTGCAACCCGTTCCACCACATACCACTGTGGCGGGTATCCCGGCGCGCATCGTTGGCCGTCCGACCAGTGAAAAGCCTTCAATGGATATGGATCAGCATTTCAATGGTGTGATTGCCGGATTTGAATTTGGAGACGGGATTTAAACCCGCTTCGGGGGAAGTCGGTCCCCCGGCCGTCTCATGGCGTTATCGGACCAGTGCCCCTTCATAGCCAAGTTGTCGCCAGGCTTCATAGATAACTACGGCAACAGAGTTCGACAGATTCATACTCCGGCTTTCCGGCACCATCGGAATGCGTATTTTCCGGGTGGCAGGTAAGCTATTGAGGATATCTGCCGGTAAGCCCCGGCTCTCCGGACCAAACATCAGATAATCGCCCGCCTGCCAGGCCACGGCACTGTGCGCCGGAGTACCTTTAGTGGTAAGCGCAAATAAGCGTTCGGGCTGTTCACTGTCAATAAATGCCTGATAGTTGGCATGTCGGCGTACCGAAGTAAATTCGTGATAATCCAGCCCGGCACGGCGCAAACGCTTATCGTCCCAGGTAAATCCCAGGGGTTCGATGATATGTAAGGAAAAACCGGTATTAGCGCACAGGCGGATGATATTGCCGGTGTTAGGTGGAATTTCAGGTTCAAATAAAACGATATTGATCATATTGGCTCCCGCTTACGAGAGCCGCAGAATATCAAATTATTAACGTGCAGAGTATAACGGAAGCCAGATAGTCAGACGTAATCCTCCCAGGGGACTGTCATCCGCTTTAACCCAGCCGTGGTGTTGTTGCAGTGCTGTATCCACAATTGCCAGACCCAGACCAGTACCGCCGGACTCACGATCACGCGCTTCATCGGTGCGATAAAATGGCCGGAAAATCTGTTCCCTGTCTTCCGGGCTGACTCCCGGGCCATCATCATCGACATGAATAGTGATACCTTCTCTGTCAACAGAGAAGCTGACGCTGATATGTGAATGAGAATAGCGTAAAGCATTGCGGATAATGTTTTCCAGCGCACTCTCAAGGGCGTGCGGGTTACCATATAATGGCCACGGTCCTGGCGGATAGGGAACTTCCATTTTTTTGCCCATCTGCTCAGCTTCAAATTTTGCATCCTCAAGAACGCCATTCCACAAATGGTTGGCTTTCATCGCTTCACTTACCAGCGCGTTATTGTGCTGGGTGCGGGACAGTACCAGTAGATCATTAATCATTCCGTCCAGCCTCTGAGCTTCTGTCTCAATTCTGCTCAGCTCTTTACTCTCCCCACCACGACGCCGCAGCAAGGCTGTTGCCAGTTGCAGGCGTGTCAATGGAGTACGCAGTTCATGGCTGATATCCGACAGCAGACGTTGCTGTGCTGTCATCATTCGTTCCAGTGCACTCACCATCTGATTGAAGCTTGCGCCAGCTGCCAGAAACTCCTGTGGGCCGGATTCAAGTTCAGGATGTTGTCGTAAATTACCACTGGCGACTTCATCAGCTGCTTGTTTCAGTTTACGGGCTGGTTTTGCCAGGCTCCATGCAAGCCATAACAGTAAAGGTGAGCTGATCAGCATAGTGACAATCAGCAGTAACAGTGGCCGGTCAAATAACAGATTAATGAAATCCAGCTGCGAACTGGTCGCAGGGCGAATCATATAAAGCTGGTAGTTATCTTCCCCATCCGCAACTGAAAACGGGCCAATCATTTCTATACGGCCATAAGTTTTCTTCTGCGGATGATCGGAATTATCAGACTGGCCGATAAAATTACGGATAATCTGCATTTCATTATGGCGGGCGCCAATCACCCGACCTTCTGAGGTGACCAACAGCAAATGCTGTCCCGGCGGGGCCCATTTGTCGATGGCCCGGTACAACCGCCGCCACCACATAAGGTCGTTTGGCGGGTCCTGGGCCAGCTCGGCTTCCACGTGCTGCTCAATCATTATTCCCTGGCGTTGTTCACTTTCCAGTAATGACGTCATTTGCCGTGAATCAAGCTTCGGTACCATTAATACCAGCATCAATACTAAAGCCAGCGTAAGCCAGAAAATAGCAAAGATACGGGTGGTTAAACTGCTTATCATGAAGCGGAAACCATCAGGTAGCCTCTGCCGCGTAAAGTCTTAAACCACGGATGACCATCACGGCGTTCCGGAAGTTTACGGCGCAGGTTTGAAATATGCATATCAATGGCCCGGTCAAACGGGGTGAGGCGTTTACCAAGGACTTCCTGGCTCAGATGCTCCCTGGAAACTACCTGTCCCAGATGCTGAGCTAATAAATAGAGCAAAGTAAATTCGGTACCTGTCAGCTCCAGTACTTCATTATCGAAGCTGGCTTCCTGGCGGCCCGGATTTAATTTCAGGTGATCGACCTGCAATGAGGATGAGGTGGTATCAGTATGTTGTTGTTCACTCCAGTTTGAACGACGCAATATTGCGCGAATCCTGGCGACCAGTTCACGATCATTAAAAGGTTTCGGCAGGTAGTCGTCTGCACCCAACTCTAACCCGAGGACTCTGTCTAACTCGCTGCCGCGGGCGGTCAGCATAATGACAGGCGTCTGGTGTTGCTGGCGTAATTCCTTCAGGGTATCGATACCGTTTTTCTTTGGCATCATCACATCCAACAACAGCAGATCAATTGAACTGTCCAGTAAACTGAGTGCCTGTTCGCCGTCATCTGCTACAACGATCTCAAACCCTTCCATCTCCAGTAATTCTTTCAGTAAAGAAGTCAGTTCACGATCGTCATCAACCAGCAATATTTTATTCATTATGTTTTCCTCCGCAGGAAAAATACCGTGTTCCATGGTTATCCGGTTGTCACTTTACGTAGTTTTACACCCCCTGACGGATGTTTGCAGCCACTGGATTACACTGGTTCTCGTTGAGTCGAGAAACGTTTAACAATCCCGGAGTCAAGGATGCGCCAAATTATCGTCATCGCTCTTTCGTCGCTGGCCTTTGCAGGTCAGGTTTCTGCAAAATGTGACGGGATGATGAAAGATAAGATGGAACAGGAAATCCCGGTAGCAGCAGATAGTATGGCGCAGAATTCACAAAATCATATGTTTGATGGCATTGAATTATCTGAACAGCAGCGCCAGCAAATGCGGGATTTAATGTATCAGGCGCGCCACATCAGGTCCGGCATGACTTTTTCGGATATCGAAAAAATGCATGACCTTGAAACAGCAAAAGATTTTAACGAGTCTGCTGTTCGGGCCCAGGCTGAAAAAATGGCTGAGATTCATGCCAGCGAGCAAGTTGAAATGGCGAAGGTTCGTCATCAGATGTACAACCTGTTAACAGCAGACCAACAAGCTGTTTTACAGAAAAATTTTGAGTTACGTATGGAAAATATACGTAGCGTCAGCAGGTTACCGTAAGCAGCGATGCTGATTACCGTAAGACAGTACCAACAGTATGTAGTATCCCTTTTTCCTTGCCATAGACACCATCCCTGTCTTCCCCCTCAGCGATGAGGGGTTTTTTTTGCCCTAAATTTGGTAACTGATAAATTTTCACTTTTTTCAGTGTGCTTCTCTGCAAAAAATAGCAGAGAGGGTGTGAATCTACCTGAAGAACGCAGATTTTTCTGTTGCATAGTCATGGCATCTGACTATCCTGCTTCCTGCTTCCTGCTTCCTGCTTCCTGCTTCCTGCTTCCTGCTTCCTGCTCAGTACATTGCTCGCCATGACTTCAGGTGATTTTTTTGCAATAGAGCGATGGTATATAGCCGTTAGTGAATATGTATCTGGACGGATTGATTTTATAGATGAAAAAGTCCTGCGGAGAGTTCACCGACTGCAGGTATTTTGGCAAGATACCGGAAAACTCCTGCCCGCTGGAGGGTAATTCCTGAGCGTTAGATATTTTTTGGGTGATAAACCGGTAATGGTTGTTCTTAGTGGTGACATTGGCATAAATGCTACGGTTCAGGATATATGTCTTACCGTTACTCTTTAGTACTCCCCGCAGATAAATCGTGCTGACATTATCGTCAATAAAGAAAAGAACATTCATAGTGAGCTTCCCGGTGTTCCTGGTGACAGTAATTTGCCCTGTACAGTTGATGGAACTATCGTCTGAACTGTTTTTATTGACGATATAAAACGTACCGCAAAGTGTGATCAGTAGTATCGCTATCCCTATCGACAACATTTTAGTATTCATGAAGCCTTCTTATAAATAGTAAAAAGATGAACACTCTGCAGTGGGATCTTTAACATCCTTATTGCAGAGGAAAACCGATATCCGGTTGATATTCTTTTCGCAACTCACATAGAGATTTTTAGCCGGGGTATTCTGAAAGTCCTGGAGGTGTTGCTCCAGGAAGGGTAATGCATAGTCGGAGGGGCATTTTTCTTCATCAAGATAAACAGAAAATCCGTCAACAGTAGTTGTATGTTGATAACCAGCAAGGGGAAGATAGTCTCCGGCATTAGTATTTCTATAGTAATCCACCATTTTAAACATAGAAATAAAGAAAACTATTATTAATATTGATGGCACAACAATGATATTAATCAATAAATGTCGGGGTAATTTATTTTTAGAAGGTTTCTGATTATAGGTAATGATTGTTGGTTTATTATCGATAATATAGTTGTATGTTGGCGTTTCTAATGATTTGTCTTCTTTGACCGTCACTGGATCTGACAGTTCTTCACTGACGATTTCGCCATCAAAGTGAGCATTGTCCAATGCCGGAGTTTCATTTTCTGTCTGATAACTATTATTAATATAATTATCCAGTGAGTCTTTGCTTTCAAATGCAATTACGTCAAATTCTTCAGGAATGGTAATTCCCTGCCGGAAGACGGTTTTAAGGATAGGTTCGTCTGTAATCCGGGCGATAGCTTTTCTTATTAGCAAGATATTTTGGTTAAGTGTATTGGTTGTAACGATAAAGCCATGCTGTTCCCAGCCTGCATGCATGAGCACTTTTCGGCTGACAATTTTTCCTTTCTCTTCCAGTAAACAGATGAAACATGCAGCAGCTGACGTCAATAAACGTGTGCTAATCGTCATATTCAGATCGCTGAGTGTCTGAAGGTTGATGTCGTATATCATTTTACTGGCAATGCAATAATAACGAGCATGTTTTTTCATGTGTGATGCCATTGCAGGATTGTGTTATCTGTAATTAAGTCTAACTTAAAGTGGCCTTTTCATCAATTGATGTAATTTCACATCTCAAGTAATCACGTAACATACTGTTTTGTTTGTTCTTTATTAATTTAATCAAATAATAATAAGATTTGATTATATCATGAAAAATTCCTAACTTATTATTATCCCCGACATCCTAAGATGAACATAACTACTAAGTGAAAGTTATATTAGTTATTGGATTAATGTTTCATCATCTAAGTATTCAATATTTATGAATGTTTAGAAGCTTCAAGGGATGGGGCGTGATGTCTGAGAGCAGGTAACTGTCAGGAATATTGATTTTATTATTATAAAGCAGCCTTCCGACACAAGATTACCCATGAATACTAATTCTTAATTTATTTAATGAACACCAGGAACTTATATAATGAAACTGAATAAAATTATTTTAGCCATGCTGACTTCAGCTTCTTTACTGGCTGCTGCAGGTGTACAGGCTGAAGGTGAAGATGATCCGACACCTCCGGGAAATACCGTAACAACAGTGCAGGGCGGCGTTGTGCATTTCAACGGAAGTCTGGTGAATGCTGCCTGTGCGGTCAGCACCGAATCGGCTGATCAGACAGTTAACCTGGGACAATACCGTACAGCATCTTTCCAGAGCATCGGTGATACCAGCGCAACTATTCCGTTCAAAATTGTACTGAATGATTGTGATACTACTGTGGCAACGACTGCTCGTGTTGCATTCTCAGGACAGACGACTGACAGCGATGCCACTTTACTGTCAGTTAACTCCGGCGACAACGATACCACTGCAACAGGTGTCGGTATCGAAATCCTGGATGAAGATTCATCTGTTATGACCCCGGATGGGTCTACTTTCAGTAAAGGCCACAGCTTAATTGATGGTACTAACACTCTGAACTTTGCTGCTCGTTATAAAGCAACTTCTGCTACACCGACCCCGGGTCAGGCAAACGCGGATGCAGTATTTACTATGCAGTACAACTAATTCTGACAGGTTCTCCGTGTCAGGGAACGAATGGAATAACGACCTGATGTCAGAAAGCTAGTAGCGTATTGTCCGGGCAATTGATAGTGAAATCTTATTGCCCGGATAATTTTACTTTCGGTCACCTATCTAAAACACACAGATGAATATCAGAGATCCCGGTATTTGCCGGCAGCCTGGTGTGTCTGACGTTCCCACAGAGGAAATAAGTAATGCCTATTAATATCAACAAACATAGTTTAAGGAGAGTTTTAAAGGGAGTTATTGGCGGGCTGATGCTGACTGCATTGCTGCCATCGGCCGTATTTGCTGCTGGCGGTGTTTCGTTAGGCGCAACGCGGGTAATTTATGATCAATCAGACAAGCAGACATCACTGGCTATAGTCAATACCGATCAGAAAAGCCGTTACCTGGTTCAGTCCTGGGTAGAAGATAAAAATGAGAAGAAAACGTCAGATTTTATTATTACTCCGCCTTTATTTGTAATTGATAAAAATAGTGAGAACACTATCCGGATCATAAAAGTCAATGACAGTCTGCCTAAAGACAGAGAATCTGTTTACTGGCTGAACGTCAAAGCTATTCCTGAAGTCAGCAAAGAAAGCGTTGACGGTAAAAACGTGCTTCAGTTAGCTATCCTGACCAGAATTAAAATCTTCGTCCGTCCGACAAAACTGACGATGGCTTCCTCACAAGCTCCGGGCAAGCTGACATACTCTGTACAGGGCAACAAAATAACCATAAAAAACCCGACCCCATATTTTGTCAATATGGTCAATATTACCGTTGGCGGGAAAAGTATTGATGCCATTATGGCCTCACCAATGAGTAACACAACAGCAACAATACCTGCCGGTACATCCGGAGCGGTGAAGTTTAGCGCCATCAGTGATTTTGGTGCTGTCTCTGCGCAGATGACTGCGACACCTGAAAAATAATTCCGGATAAGAGATTGCCAGAGCATTGATGATGAAAATATTAAAATATAATGCAATTCGGACAGTGACGTCCGGACTCAATATCATTACAGCCATGCTGCTGGCTACACCTATTTTAAGTCATGCGGAATCTTATTTTAATACTCAGTTTTTGAGTGATGATCCGGGAGAAGTAGCTGATATTACCCGGTTTATCGACTCAGGTTCATCAGTACCTCCGGGAACCTATACCGTTGATATTTACCTGAATGATAATTTTGTCATGACGCGTGATATCAATTTTGTTTATCCGAACAAGTCATCGGCAGAGAAAAATAAAGGGCAAAAAGGCCTGTTACCCTGCCTGGATAACTCATGGCTCACCCGGTTTGGGGTGATGGTGAATGATGACACACTCAAAAAAGAAACTGCAGGTGAAAAATGCCTGTTTATCACCAATGTGGTGCCTTCGTCGTCTACAGAGTTTGATGTTAAAAAATTGAGACTAAACGTCAATATCCCGCAGGCATTTCTTAAAGGTACGGAAAGAGGATACATTCCACCGGAACAATGGGATGAAGGCATTAATGCGTTACTGTTTAACTATAACTTTAACGGTGACAGAAGCTCTTATGGTGATTCTTACTTCCTGAGCCTGATGAGTGGCATGAATTTAGGTGTATGGCGTGTCAGAAACAATAGTTCATGGAGTCGTTATTCATCTTCTGAAGGGAGTTATTCGCAGTGGAATAACATTAATACTTACATTGAGCGGGATATTATACCGTTGAAAGGTCAGTTTGTGGCGGGTGACAGTGATTCCGGAAATGATGTTTTCGACAGCAATTCATTTCGTGGTATCCGGTTCTATTCTTCAGACAGCATGTACCCGGATTCTATGCAGGGGTATGCGCCTACGGTTCGTGGTGTCGCAAAAACCAATGCCAAAGTTGTCGTCAGGCAGAATGGTTATACGGTTTATCAGACCTACGTCCCACCGGGTCCGTTTGAGCTGAAAGATATTAACCCGCAAATGACCAGTGGAAATCTGGAAGTCACTGTTGAAGAAAAAGACGGTACGGTACAGAAATATGTACAGCCATATTCTACGGTACCGGTATTACAGCGAGAAAACCGGGTTAAGTATGATGTAGTGGTCGGGCGTTTTCGTAGTGGTATCAGCGAGCAGGATAACCCGTTTTATAGCCAGGCTACGTTGTTATACGGCCTGTCTCACGGATATACGCTGTATGGCGGAAGCCAGATGAGCAACCACTATAATTCTTTTGCCCTGGGTTTAGGGGTGAATATCGGTGAGTGGGGGGCTACATCGTTTGATTTTACTCAGTCAGGTACCACTCTGAGTGATGGAAGCCATAGAACCGGGCAATCGTTAAGATTTTTGTACGCAAAATCGATGGAAACCTTAGGAACAACCGTCAGATTGCTGGGTTATCGTTATTCTACCCGTGGATTTTATACACTCAGTGACTCGACCTATAAAAATATGTCGGGTTATGACTATTCATCTCTGGATAATGGTCCTGACGGTATAAAAAACACACCTTCCGGTTATTATAATTTACGAAATACCCGTAAAGGGAATTTGCAGGTTAATATAAACCAGCGGCTGGGCGATTATGGGTCGGTATATATTACCGGCTCAGAGCAAACCTACTGGAATACGAGTTCTAAAGATCGATATTATCAGGCGGGATATACTTCTGGCTGGAAAGGTATTTCATATACCGTTGCCTGGTCTTACAACCAGGTACGTGATATGAATACCAGTGAACGGATGTTGTCATTCAACGTGTCGGTTCCATTATCGTTATTTAGTGGTGGCTATTCTTACAAGGCGCGGGCTATAGATAGTATGTTCGCTACTTTCAGTGCCAACCACAGTACCAGTGGGGGTACCCAATGGAATGCAGGTCTGGGTGGTACAGCGTTAGCTGATCGTAATCTGAGTTATAGCATTAGTCAGGGACACAGTGGACAAAGTGGTGAAACAGGTGCGATAAACACGAATTATCGTGGTACTTACGGTTCCTCGAGCCTGGGTTATAATTATAGCCAGACCTATCACAGTCTGAATTATGGTTTATCTGGTGGGATAATTGTTCACGGTAATGGAATTACCTTTGGGCAGCCACTGGGTACGACGAATGTACTGATAAAAGCGGCTGGTGCTGACGGGGCAAAAATTCAAAATCAGACCGGAGTGAAAACTGACTGGCGCGGATATACTTATCAACCTTATGCCACAGCATATCGTAATAATCGGGTGGCACTTGACTTAAACTCTCTGGATGATCATACCGATATTCAGGATAACGTGCGTAATGTTGTTCCAACTAAAGGTGCAGTGGTCCGGGCCGATTTCCATGCTCTGCGAGGTTACAGGGCATTATTCAATATTAAGAAAGACAATGGGTCACCAATCCCCTTTGGTTCTATGGTCTCAGAAGCAGACGGCAGAGCTTCCGGTATTATCAGTGATAATGGCCAGGTTTATCTTAATGGACTGAGTGAGCAGGGAACGCTGAAAGTTAAATGGGGAAGCGGGAATAATGAAAGCTGCTCTGTAAGTTATGCTCTTTCTGCGGATGAAATAAAACAAAGTATCATTCGTCGTAATTTCACCTGCGATAAATAAGCTGAGGTGTTGTGATGGTTAAATTAAAGTGTTTCATGATTATATTGTCCTCTTTATGGGTGGGGAGTGCGGTGAGTGCCATAAATCTGGATGCCTTTTCCTGGTATTTTGGACCTAATGGAATGGTTATTGATACTGCATCTGCATCGGTGATTCTTCCCGGACCTTTTTGCTGGGATGGGTCAAAATGTGGTATTGCTATCGGAGTTCAGGTCAGACCTGTCAGTGGTAGCAGCAACAACTACTGGTTTATTCAAAGCCAGGGGACTCCGGCCAGTTTTACTTCTGATACTGCGGTTTCAGTCATTAATAGCCTGGCAGGAAAAACTGTGAGTGGAACCTCTGGGTTAAATACTCCGGGTTCGACGGTTAAAGCCTGTCTGTACTCCTATAACAAAACATCTTCATCAGAGGGGTATAGTATTATTCCTTCCGGCGTTTGCGGTGGTGGTTATATTCCGCCTATTCCCGTGCCGACCAATTGTGACCTGAGCATGGATAATAGCATGATGGATTTTGGTGATATTTCTTCAGCGGCATTTTTAAATGCCGGTGCAGGCGGAAAACCTTCCGGAACCGAAGTACAGCAGCGTACACTGAATGTTTCCTGCAGTTCCCCTCAGGCATCACTGGCATATTTGCGGATGACTACGGATAATGTTTCGGGGAACATGCTGGTTTCTTCGAACAAAGACGTCGGTTTTTTGATGAGTGCCGGAGAAAATGATCCTACAGTCAGTCCTCTGACCCCAAATTCCTCCACATCGAGCTATCCGTTGACCCTGGACAGTGCAGGCAAAGCGACTGTCACCATTAAAGCCGTCCCGGTGAGTGTGACCGGGAAGAAACCGGTCGCCGGAACTTTTACCAGCCATGCCTTACTGGATATCTCCTGGGACTAAGGACGTCAACGATGAGGATACACTATGTATTGAAGTGGCTGTTCTGTACTGTGATTGGGTTAATTCCGCTGACGGGCAATACAGCCAGTGCTGATATTGTCCTGAGGGGGAATGTGACAGAACAGACCTGTGCGGCCTCTGCCGGCAGTGATAATTTTTCGGTAGATCTCGGCAGCTGGCCGTCACCAACTCTGAATGGGGCCGCAGGTAAGGTAACCACAGAAAAGCCGTTTTCAATACAGCTGGAAGGCTGTCCGGCGGTCGCCATCAGTATTATCTTTACCGGCGCCATAGCGGATGGGAGTAGTGATTTATTAGCGATTGATAGCGGTACAGATACTGCTAAAAACGTTGCCATTGAGTTGCTGAATAGTGATATGAGTCGGCTGGGGCTATCTGATGCATCCAAACCAGTCACGGCTGATCCAGACGGTAATGCCCGATTTAATTTTTATGCCCGCTATATCAGCACAGCAAGTCAGGTTAGTGCTGGTCAGGCGAACGCCAGTTCGGTGTTTACTTTGAATTATAACTGATACACAACGCCAGCCGTTGACCGGCTGGTAGTGCAGATCATTTTCCCGTGACAGCCTGGTTTATCGCTGGTACAGATGCAGTAGACTATCCTCTGCAGATGGCTGATAAACGCTGGGAGAATTATGGAAAATACTTATGCAAAGCTGGTAACTACTGCAGCCATTGCGGCCACTGTTCTGGCATCACTGTTGTTGATCATTAAAATTATCGCCTGGTGGTATACCGGTTCTGTAAGTGTGCTGGCAGCGTTGGTCGATTCTTTAGTGGATATCGGAGCATCGTTAACTAATTTGCTGGTAGTTCGCTATTCTCTGCAACCAGCGGATAATGATCATACTTTTGGGCACGGGAAAGCAGAATCACTGGCGGCTCTGGCACAGAGTATGTTTATCAGCGGCTCTGCACTATTTTTATTTCTGACCAGTATTCAGCATTTTATCACCCCGGGGAGTTTTCGGGCTCCACTGGTCGGTATCATCGTGACTCTGATTGCCCTGTTTTCAACCTTGTTACTGGTCTATTTCCAACGTCGGGTGGTCAGAAAAACGCACAGCCAGGCTATCCGTGCCGACATGTTGCATTACCAGTCTGATGTATTGATGAATGGTGCCATCCTGATTGCTTTGGCACTTAGCTGGTATGGTTTCACTTTTGCCGATGCCTTGTTTGCCTTTGGTATTGGTATCTATATTCTGATCTGTGCACTACGAATGGGCTATGAAGCGGTTCAGGCATTACTCGACAGGGCATTGCCGGAAGATGAGATTCGGCAGATAATTAGCATTGTTTCCGGATGGCAGGGAGTCCGTGGTGCTCACGATCTGCGTACCCGGCAGTCTGGTCCGACAAAGTTTATTCAGTTACACCTGGAAATGGATGACAGCCTGCCTTTAGTGACTGCCCATGAACGGGCAGACCATCTGGAACAGGCATTGAAAACCCACTTCCCCGGGGCTGATGTCATTATTCATCAGGACCCATGTTCCTCTGTAGCAGAAGAAAAGCGTGGACGTTTTATCTTTTAGGCTGCAGATCAAATGTTCAATGTTGTGTTTAACCGCTATTATTGCGCAACCACGGGGTTGAGTGACCTAAATCAATCCTGCCCGGGACATTTGGTATATTATTAAGCAAGATAAGCTCTTATTTGCAGGCGTCGGCACAGACAGCGGTCGTGTTAAGTGAAAAGATTAATCCTTAGCGTCAAATTATCCTGAGGTTGTCATGATCAAAAAAATCGGTGTATTAACCAGCGGTGGGGATTCCCCTGGTATGAATGCGGCTATCCGTGGCGTGGTCCGGGCTGGACTGGGCGAAGGACTGGAAGTTTTTGGGATCTATGATGGTTATCTGGGTCTGTATGAAGACCGGATGGTAAGCCTGGACCGTTATAGTGTCTCCGATATGATCAACCGTGGTGGGACATTTCTGGGGTCTGCCCGCTTTCCTGAATTCCGTGAAGAATCAACCCGCCAGATTGCTATTGAAAATATGAAGAAACGCGGTCTGGATGCGCTGGTAGTGATCGGTGGTGACGGCTCTTATATGGGAGCCAAACGACTGACCGAGATGGGATTCCCTTGTATCGGGCTACCGGGAACCATCGACAACGATGTTGCCGGTACTGACTACACCATCGGTTACCATACTGCACTTGAGACAGTGGTAGAAGCTATAGACAGGCTGCGCGATACCTCTTCTTCCCATCAGCGAATCTCAATCGTCGAAGTGATGGGTCGCCATTGTGGTGATTTGACATTGTCTGCGGCGATTGCTGGTGGATGTGAGTTTTTTGTGGTCCCGGAAATCCCTTATACCCGTGAAGAGCTGGTGACAGAGATTAAAGCCGGGATCGCCAAAGGAAAAAAACACGCGATTGTAGCGATTACTGAGCTGATTTGTGATGCCAGTGAACTGGCTCGCTATATTGAAAAAGAGACCGGACGCGAAACCCGGGCTACCGTTCTGGGACATATCCAGAGAGGCGGTGCACCCTGTGCCTATGACCGTATTCTTGCTTCGCGGATGGGAACCTATGCCATTGACCTGTTACTGCAGGGTTATGGTGGGCGTTGTGTCGGTGTGCAGAACGAAAAAATGGTACACCATGACATTATTGATGCCATCGAGAATATGAAACGGCCTTTCCGTAAGGATATGCTCGATACTGCTAAAAGATTGTATTGATTGAATTTACTGTCGGCGTAATCTTCGCCGACAGTCTCTCCTCCCGCTTTTTTTTATTCAATTGTGATATAAAAGCGTCTTTTTAGTTCTTTAAGTTATTTCCACGATTGTGCCAACCTACCTGCATATAAAACAGGGGGGCATAAAATGAAAAAGTGGCATGTTGGATTAGCATTACTTTTAGTATCCGGCAGTACGCTGGCGAAGGATATTCAGTTACTGAATGTCTCTTATGATCCGACCAGAGAATTTTATGAGCAGTACAACAAAGCGTTTAGTGCTCATTATAAGCAGGAAACTGGTGATAATGTGGTGATCCGCCAGTCGCATGGCGGTTCAGGAAAACAGGCAACTTCGGTGATCAACGGTATCAAAGCCGACGTGGTGACACTGGCTTTGCAGTCCGATGTTGATGCTATTGCTAACAGCGGCAGAATTAACCCGGGCTGGATTAAAAAGCTGCCGGATAACTCCGCTCCTTATACTTCAACAATCGTTTTCCTGGTACGCAAAGGCAACCCCAAGAATATTCATGACTGGAATGATTTAATCAAACCAGGCATTTCGATTATCACACCTAACCCTAAAACGTCTGGCGGGGCTCGCTGGAACTATCTGGCTGCCTGGGGTTATGCCCTGGATCATAACGATGGTTCTCAGGAAAAAGCTCAGGCGTTTGTCAAAGCGCTGTTTAAAAATGTCACTGTTCAGGATTCCGGTGCCCGTGGAGCAACTAATACCTTTGCTGAACGCGGACTGGGCGATGTGCTGATTGCCTGGGAAAATGAGGCATATCTGGCCAAAAATAAATTAAAAGACCAGCAGTTTGAAATTATTACTCCAAGCGAGTCTATCCTGGCTGAACCGACAGTGGCTGTCGTTGATAAGGTGGTGGACGAGCGCGGGACCCGTAAAGTAGCTGAAGATTATCTGAAATATCTTTATTCACCGGTAGGGCAAAAAATCGCCGCGGAAAACTACTATCGTCCGCGTGATCCGGCGGTGGCAAAAGAATTCGCTAATGAATTTAAGCCAATTAAGCTGTTCACTATCGATGGTAAATTTGGTGGCTGGACAGCCGCTCAGAAAACCCACTTCAGTGACGGCGGTACTTACGACCAGATTATGAAGCCATAATTTATCGCAGGTGACTTTCATCCCGATTAACGTAACATGGAGGCCAGGTTAATCGGGGAATGACAGGGCTCATGAAATCTTCAGGAAAGGCAAAATTATGGCTGGCCATCGGATCGGTGATTATTCTGATGGCAGCTTTAATATTTCTGGCCCACCGGTTTGAAGATCATTCTGATGTTTTATGGAAGTTTGTCAGCCAGCAATGTGTTCCCAATATGGAAAAAAACCACCTGCCGGCGCCCTGTGAAAAAGTGGATTTGTCTGCGGGTTATGTTCTGTTTAAAGACAGGGTCGGACCATTACAATATCTGCTGATGCCAGTCAGTAAGATCACCGGCATTGAAAGCCCCCGGTTACTCGAAAATCACACCGCTAACTTTTTTGCCCTTGCCTGGCATGAGCGCCATTTACTCTCTGATAAAAATCATTCGCCAGTCCGCGATAGCGACCTGGCTATGACGATTAATTCAAAGTCAGGAAGGACGCAAAATCAACTGCATATACACATGTCCTGCCTGCGGGCAGATATTGCACAACAGCTGGCGAGACTCAGTCCCGGGCTGACTGAAAAGTGGCAACCTTTGACTCTGCGTTCGCATCCTTATCTGATCAGAACTCTGACAATGACCGAACTGGATCAGCAGAGTGTATTTTTGCGTATTGCACATGAAATTCCAGGCGCTGCCGGGCAGATGGGAGATTATGGCCTGGCACTGACGGCTCTGCCGGATGGCCGACTGGTATTACTGGCCTTAAAGAAACAGTTACTTAAAGGTAATACGGGGTCAGCGGAGGAGTTACAGGATCATCAGTGCGGAATATTAAAAACTGACAACGGCGCTGGCGCGCCGTTGAACAGATAACACAATCAAACGGCTTTTTTTGCCGCCGCTGCTGCATTAACAATCACTGCGAAAGCATCAGCTTTCAGTGACGCACCACCTACCAGCGCACCGTCAATGTCAGGCTGAGTGAAGAGCTCTGCCGCATTTTTATCATTTACGGAACCGCCGTACTGAATGATTACCTGTTCAGCAATCGCAGGGTCTTTTTTAGCAATATGCTGACGGATGAATTTATGTACAGCCTGGGCCTGGGCCGGAGTAGCTGATTTACCAGTGCCGATAGCCCAGACAGGTTCATAGGCAATGACAGTATCTTTAAACGCTTCTGCGCCCTGGGTATTCAGTACTGCATCAATCTGGCGGGCACAGACTTCTTCAGTTTTACCGGCTTCGTTTTCTGCTTCGGTTTCACCAATGCACAGTACCGGAGTCAGGCCAGCTTCTTTAAGGACAGCGAATTTTTTAGCGATCAGTTCATCGCTTTCTTTGTGATAAGTACGACGTTCAGAGTGACCGATAATGATGTATTTGGCACCAATATCTTTCAGCATTTCTGCGGAGACTTCGCCTGTAAATGCACCGGAAAGGTTAACATCAACGTTCTGCGCACCGAGAGCAATATGACTGCCAGAAACGGCATGTTTAGCCTGGCCGAGATAAACAACGGGTGGGGCAATGGCTACACCACAACCATCCACACCTGATAATGCTTTACGCAGACCGGCAATCAACTCGTCAGTCATATGTTTACTACCATTCAGCTTCCAGTTACCCATAACTAATGGATGTCGCATCATATCCTCCGCGTTACGCGATTCATAAAATACTACTGCCCGCGGGCAATAGTGTCTGTGAAGCATTATAAAGATCAATGAAAATCACTGCTTTGTTTTTCGTCATAAAACGTCAGACGCTCAGGAGTTATTCAGCATTAGCCTGACGGGTTCAATCGCCAGCGTCAGACCTTTATCTCCCTGATCTGAGATGACATACCGCAATGCGCCTTCGGCATCAAAATAGGGGATGTTTATTTTCGCGGCCTTTAGCAGAGATTCGAGTTTCCTGTCGCTGGTTTGTTCAGTGAGTTGTGGTGAAAAAAAGCGGATAAGAGCGGCCATATAATGAAATGCCAGATCCCTGGACTCTTTTTCACCGGCCCCGTGGAGGGGGACCCAGGTCATTTGCAGCGATTTTATCTTTCCTGTTCCGGGTTCGAGTGCGGTCGATGAATACAACGAGTCGTTGATCTTACTGACTGCCAGCACAACAGTATTCTGCACCTGACCGGTATCTACTGTACGGTATTCCGGTAACGGCGTGTCCGGATTCATAGTGTTGAATTTTTCCCGGAACTGCGGGATGGTATCGCTGAAAACCGGTGCTCCTGGCTGAACGTAGGGAGCAATCTTTGACGCGGTGGGGGGATCGGCAAACACAGCACTACCTGCCGTTAACAACATACAGCAGGCTAACCAACGACATATCCTGTGTTTCATTCCGGCATCCCTG
This sequence comes from Tatumella citrea, assembly GCF_002163585.1. Taxonomy (NCBI): domain Bacteria; kingdom Pseudomonadati; phylum Pseudomonadota; class Gammaproteobacteria; order Enterobacterales; family Erwiniaceae; genus Tatumella; species Tatumella citrea. Next base: position 4,244,537 of record NZ_CP015579.1, on the reverse strand, counting down.
TGCTGACGACTGACATAATCTTACCCAATTTTTCGGCAGAGGATGATGACAGCCTACCTTAATTAAGACAGGGATCATAATTTCCGGCGCAGATATTACCAGTAATGTTCGCTGGTGATATGACCTGGTTTACGGCGCAGATGCTTATTCATATTGCGGGTCAGTTTTAATAACTGTTGAGTATCTCTGACCATCTGCGGGTTACCGCACAGCATAATATGACTGTTGTCAGCAGACATTGTCAGGCCCGTGGCTTGTTCCAGCATACCGTTTTCAATCAGGTCAGGGATTCGGCCGGTCAGGCTGCCTTCGCTTTGCTCTCTGCTGACAATGGTCTGAATGCGTAATTTGCCGTTGAATTGCTGTTGTAACTGTTGCATCAGCGGAAGGTAACTCAGATCTGCGGCATAACGGGCTGCATGTACCAGCACAATATTCTCAAATCTGTCCAGACCTTCGCCTTGCTGTAAAATGGACAGATAAGGGCCTATTGCCGTTCCCGTCGACAGCATCCACAGCGTTTCACAGTCAGGTAGTTCATCACAGACAAAAAAGCCGGCAGCGTCTTCGGTAACTCTGATCGAGTCTCCGGCCGTCAACCGATGCAGCGCTGGGCTAAGCTTGCCTTCAGGCACATTAACCAGATAGAACTCCAGGGTTTTATCTGAAGGGGCATTAACATAGGAGTAGGCTCGTTGTACCCGCTCTTCGTTGATGTCCAGTGACAGTTTTGCAAATTGCCCGGCGGTAAATGGTTTCACTGGCGCAGTTACCTGCAGGCTGAAAAGAGCATCTGTCCAGTGTGTTACCGCGATGACTTTACCTTCACACCAATCGGCCATTGTGAGCTCCTCAGTTAAAAATAGTTTAGCACATTCAATTATCATCTCTGCCGAAGCACTGATTTTCCACCCTTCAGACCCTGCTTAAGCTCGTATCGACAAACCCGTGCCATTATTTGCCACGGACTGGCAGTAATAATGTACACATATGGCGAATAAAACTGACAATCTGGCCGACAGTAAGTTATTAACAGGGGCATTTTTTGCCGGTAAATCATGGTATTTTAGGCTGCTTTTTCTTATAGAATTAGCCTATACCACTGTTTAATAATCATGGAAAAGAATTTACTGTTACTAAAATGGAAAAGAATCTCAATCACACCCCGTTAATGTTGTTGTTAGTGGTATTGGTCGCCGTGGGGCAAATGGCTCAAACAGTATATGTGCCGGCGATGAGTGACATTGCCGCATCGTTACAGGTATCCGGCGGTAATGTTCAGGGCATCATGGCGGCATATCTGATCACCTACGGTCTTTCTCAGCTTTTCTATGGCCCGCTTTCTGACAGTATTGGCCGGCGCCCGGTCATTCTGGGAGGGATGTTTATTTTTTGTGTGGGTGCGGTGACGGCATTGCTGGCCGGCACAATTCACCAACTGGTCATTGGTTGTGCCATCCAGGGAATGGGGACTGGAGTCGCTGGTGTCATGGCTCGCACCTTACCAAGGGATATCTATTCCGGGGTGCAGTTGCGTAAAGCAAACAGTGTGCTAAACATGGGAATTCTGATTAGCCCTCTGCTGGCACCGGTGATTGGAGCCGTACTGACCAAATTTTGGGGATGGCATGCCTGTTTTGCTTTCCTTCTGGTTCTTTGCCTGCTGGTGACGGTGGTGATTGCCTGTCGGTTACCAGAAACCCGGCCGGAAACTGTTGCCCCCCGGCCATTTTTATCCCGCTATTCGCTGTTACTACGTGATGCTGCATTTCTTCGCTATCTGGTGATTTTGATTGGCGCACTGGCGGGTATCGCTGTGTTTGAGGCCAGTTGTGGGGTACTTATGGGTGGAGTATTGGGGCTGAGCCGTTTTACCGTCAGCATGTTGTTTATTCTGCCTATTCCTGCGGCATTTTTCGGGGCGTGGTACGTTCGTCGTAGTGAAGGCGACTGGCAACGCCTGATGTGGCTTGGTGTCAGTAGCTGCCTGCTGGCAGGGGTACTGATGTGGATTCCTGGCTGGTTCCATGTAATGAATATCTGGACATTACTGATACCTGCAGCACTCTATTTCTTCGGAGCAGGAATGCTGTTTCCTCTGGCGACTTCAGGTGCAATGGAGCCTTATGCCTGGGTGGCAGGTAGTGCCGGCGCACTGATTGGCGGCTTACAAAATCTGGGGTCCGGGGGAGTCGCCTGGTTATCAGCAAAGCTACCGCAAAATGATCAGTTTAGCCTTGGAATGCTAATGTTTATGACTGCGGTACTTATGTTGCTGTGCTGGTGGTCTCTTTCCAGACAGCGTGAAAGTGACCACCAGATTGTCGCAGGCTAGAACTGTAGCGATGTTTTACGATCCAGTCGATGTATCGACTGGATCCGCCGGACAGTTCCCGTTTTTCCGCGAATTAATAATGTTTCACTGGTGGCTATATTTCCTTTACGGGTAATTCCTTTAAGCAAATCGCCATCAGTGATGCCCGTTGCAGAGAAAATGACGTCATCATCACTGACCATTTGCTCCAGAGTTAGCCGTTCACCGGCTTCAATCCCCATCTCTGTACAGCGTGCAATTTCCTGCTCTCCAAGCCTGCGGTTTTCCGCCGAGTCTTCTTTGACCTTGTGTCTTGGCAGTAACCGACCCTGCATATCACCCCCTAACGCGCGGATGACTGCGGCAGAAATCACGCCTTCCGGTGCACCGCCAATACCGTACATTACGTCCACATCGCTGTCCGGCATGCAGGTCAGAATGGATGCAGCCACATCTCCGTCAGGGAATGCATAGACTTTAATTCCAGCCTGATGAAGCTGTGCAATAATATGGTCGTGTCGGGGTTTGGCTAATACAGCCACGGTAAGTTCAGACAGTGGCTTATTCAGTGCCTGGCTGACAGCCTGTAGATTGGCTTCAAGTGGTTGGTTGAGGTCGATGCATCCTTTGGCCTGCGGGCCTGTGACCAGTTTTTCCATATACATGTCAGGAGCATGCAGAAAGCTACCTTTATTCCCGACAGCCATCACTGTTAGCGCATTTGACTGGCCCATCGCAGTCATTCGTGTGCCTTCGATCGGGTCAACGGCGATATCTACAGCATCACCCTGACCGCTGCCTACCTGCTCTCCGATGTAGAGCATTGGAGCTTCATCAATCTCACCTTCACCAATCACAATACGACCACGAATATCCAGGGTGTTGAGCAAAACCCGCATTGCATTAACCGCTGCGCCGTCAGCAAGGTTTTTATCACCGCGCCCAAGCCAGGCATGTCCGGCCAGTGCTGCTGCTTCGGTCACCCGTGAAAATTCGAGGGCAAGTTCTCGTTTCATAGTCTGTCTTACCGGGAAGAAAAGGGAGGCTAGTGTAACACAAGGCAGGAGTTCAGAAATTGGCCTCTGCCCGTCTGGCGACGGGCAGAGGAGATAGCTTATTGTTCGTTTTCATCTTCCCAGCGCAGGGCGCGGGAAACAGCTTTTTTCCAGCCGGCATAACGGAAGTTACGTTCAGTCGTTTCGATTGAAGGGCGGAACTCGCGCTCAATAACCGCTTTCGAACGGACTTCATCCAGATCTTTCCAGAATCCAACTGCCAGCCCGGCCAGATAGGCAGCTCCAAGAGCGGTGACTTCACGAACTTCCGGACGCTCAACCCGTGTTCCGAGAATATCGGACTGGAATTGCATCAGGAAATTATTCGCCACAGCGCCACCATCTACCCGCAATGACTGCAGACGGGTATTCGCATCATTCTGCATTGCTTCCAGCACGTCGCGAGTCTGGTAGGCAATAGATTCCAGAGTAGCGCGGATAATATGGTTAGCATTGGTTCCGCGGGTCAGGCCAAAAATTGCTCCACGGGCATATGGGTCCCAGTACGGAGCGCCTAAACCGGTAAATGCCGGCACCATATAAACCCCGTTAGAGTCTTTTACTTTGGTGGCGAAATATTCAGAGTCTAAAGCTTCAGAGAACAGTTTCATCTCATCACGCAGCCATTGAATGGAAGCACCGCCAATAAAGACTGCACCTTCCAGCGCATAGTTAACTTCACCCCGTGGACCGCAGGCAATTGTTGTCAGCAGGCCATGAGTAGAAGCTACTGCTTCTGTACCGGTATTCATTAACATAAAGCAGCCGGTACCATACGTATTCTTCGCCATACCTGGTTGCACACAGAGCTGGCCGTATAAAGCCGCCTGCTGATCACCAGCGATCCCGGCGATCGGAATACGGGTTCCGCCTTTACCACCGATGTTTGTCTGCCCGTAAACTTCAGAAGATGCTTTAACTTCTGGCAGCATTTCACGTGGAATATCAAGGATGTCCAGCATACGGTCATCCCACTTCAGATTGTGAATATCAAATATCATGGTACGTGAAGCATTGGTAAAGTCGGTAACATGCACACGACCCTGAGTCATTTTCCAGACCAGCCAGGTGTCAACGGTACCAAATAACAGTTCCCCACGTTTGGCTCGATCCCGGGCACCTTCCACATTGTCCAGAATCCATTTTATTTTGGTTCCGGAGAAGTAAGGGTTAATCACAAGCCCGGTCGTCTTCTGAATATATTCTTCAAGACCTTCTTTTTTCAGTTTTGAGCAGTAGTCAGCGGTGCGTGGGTCCTGCCAGACAATTGCGTTATAGACAGGCTTGCCGGTTTTCTTATCCCAGACGATGGTGGTTTCACGCTGGTTAGTAATACCAATCGCCGCAATCTGATCAGAACGAATATCGGCGTGTGCCAGTACTTCTACCAGAGTTGAACTCTGGGTTGCCCAGATATCCATCGGGTCATGCTCAACCCAGCCTGTTTTAGGATAGTGCTGAGTAAATTCACGTTGTGAAACCGCGATAATATTTGCATCGTGATCCAGTACTACCGCTCGTGAGCTGGTGGTTCCCTGGTCCAGTGCAACAATGTATTTGTTTTCAGCGTTAGTCATGATCTGTTCCTGATGAATTCGTTATTAAGTTTACGCTTTATGCTGTTCTGAGCGTGACAGTGGCTGTTCTTTTTCATTCGCTGGTGCAGGAAGGTTTACCGGCAAGTAGCGGCCGATGAAATTCCGATAGATAAATGCTCCGACGCATGCACCGATCAGCGGTCCAAAAATTGGGACGAGGAAATAAGGGATATCCTGGCCACCGGTGAAGGCAATTTTTCCCCAGCCAGCCAGAGCAGTAAACATTTTCGGTCCAAAGTCACGGGCAGGGTTCAGGGCAAATCCGGTCAGTGGACCCATTGCTGCCCCAATAACCGCAACCAGCAAACCGATCAGCAGTGGAGCTAAAGGTCCACGCGGTAAGCCATTACCATCATCCGTCAACGCCATGATGACGCCCATTAATACTGCGGTAATGACTGTTTCAACCAGGAATGCTTGTGGCACACTGATATGAGGGTTCGGATAAGTAGAAAACACTCCGGCCAGGCTCAGACTGTCTGCACTACCGCGAACCATCTGGTGAGCCTGCTCGAAGTCGATAAACAGGTTACGGTACAGAGCGTAGACAAGCGCTGCGGCACAGAAAGCACCAGCGACCTGTGCAATGATATAAGGGACGACTTTACGGCCTTCAAAGTTACCAAACAGGCACAGGGCGACAGTGACTGCTGGATTCAGGTGAGCTCCGGAGATACCGGCGCTGACATAAACACCCATTGAAACTGCAAGTCCCCAGACGATACAGATTTCCCACTGTCCGAAGCTGGCTCCGGCCACTTTTAAAGCTGCAACACAGCCGGCACCAAAGAACAGAATCAAACCGGTACCTATAAATTCAGCAATGCACTGGCCTGTGAGCGTGTTAGTTGTTTGACTCATGGTTAATTCCTTAAGAGAGGTTAAATTTATCGGTGTTATGTACTCATTCCCTGAGTCCCCCGACTTTCTTGTAGGGTTGATTTAAATTTATCGTTAACGAGCAAAAACGATAAATACCGAAATTGAAATTTGTGTGCCGTGTCAAAAAAAATGAGCGAAATCGCGTATTTTGTTGCCGGTTTGTCTTTGCAGGTGAACATTTTGCTCTCCATTGCGGGTGAAAAACGGGAAGCTGGCAGGGGAAGACGCGTCGCCCGTAACGAAAAGTGTTACAGACTGCTCCGGAAATCGCCAGGTCACTGGACTTGCGTGATCAGGCTTCATACAATCGTGTTATCGTAGTCAGCTACAGGATTTTTTACAGGGCTTGTCAGAATCGTAGCTGGCACATCAACGCCTTGCGATATAGGAGAGGTTATATAAATGTCATTTGAAATGTTCGAAAAACTGGAAGCTAAAGTACAGCAGGCGATTGATACTATCACCCTGTTACAGATGGAAATTGAAGAACTGAAAGAACAAAACAATACGCTGAAACAGGAAGCGTTACAGGTTGCTGGTAACCACGATTCACTTACCCGTGAAAATCAGCAGTTAAAAGAAGAACAACAACAGTGGCAGGAACGCCTGCGTGCACTGCTGGGAAAAATGGATGAGGTTTAATTCTGCTACAGAATTAAACCAGAACCGGGTGCAATAGCACCCGGTTGACTGCCAGAACTACTCTTCGTCGTCGTCGTCGTCTTCTTCTTCGTCTTCATCTTCTTCGAGAGCAAGCGGGTTTTCTGACAGAATGATGCCGGTATTATCGGCATAGAGATAATCACCCGAGAAAAAAGTGACGCCTCCAAAATTAACCCTGATATCACTTTCACCGATGCCTTCCCCTGCGGCACCAACAGGAATGGCGGCCATCGCCTGAATACCGATATCGAGTTCCTCAAGTTCATCAACCTGACGAACTGATCCATACACCACGATACCTTCCCATTCACTCTGTGTTGCCAGTTGCGCCAGTTGGGCGTCAATCAGTGCGCGACGAACAGAACCACCCCCGTCAACGACCAGCACCCGGCCAAGCCCGTTCTCTTCAAGTACGTCGTAAAGCAGGCCATTATCTTCAAAACATTTGACCGTTGTTATCTGACCACCAAAAGACGTGCGTCCACCAAAGTTAGAAAACAAAGGCTCAACTACATTCACTTCTTCATGGTAAATATCACAAAGTTCGGAGGTATCGTATTTCATAGCGGTATCATCTGTTTGCCAGAGGTGGTTAAAGTATATCGCGTTCTTTCCAGGGATAGCAAAAAAGCCTCGATTGCTGTGCTGACTGTGTCGCTGGACGAATGCAAAACAGTCACTTTTATTGCCACTGAGACGCGGAGTCATGGTACCGGAGACAGATTTTTACCACCGGAGTTGAGTTTCGGGAAAAACAGCGATTAGGACGGGGATCAGTCTAGTGAAATACAGGGCAGGGGATATTAATCCTGGTCAAACAAAGCGGTTATCCGGCTGCCTTAACTGAAAGTCAGACAGCCGGAAACCAACAGCAAATGCTCAGTTACAGAATAAAACGACTCAGGTCTTCATCGGCAACCAGTTTGTCCAGGTGGCTGCTGACATAGTCAGCATCGATAGTTACAGACTCTCCGGGACGATCGCTGGCATCGAAGGAAATATCTTCCATCAGTTTTTCCAGCACGGTGTACAGGCGACGTGCCCCGATGTTTTCTGTCGATTCATTTACCTGCCATGCGGCCTCAGCAATCCGGCGAATACCATCTTCGCTGAATTCTACATTGACACCTTCAGTAGCCATTAACGCCTTGTACTGAACAGTCACTGAAGCACTTGGTTCTGTCAGGATACGTTCAAAATCGTTGACCGTCAGCGCCTGTAACTCTACGCGGATTGGTAAACGACCCTGCAGTTCTGGTATCAGGTCTGACGGGCTGGCAATCTGGAATGCGCCGGAAGCGATAAACAGGATATGGTCAGTTTTGACCATGCCATGTTTTGTCGACACCGTACAGCCTTCAACTAATGGCAGTAAATCACGCTGCACACCTTCCCGGGAAACATCCGGGCCAGAAGACTGCCCACGCTTACAGATCTTGTCTATTTCATCAATGAAAACAATACCATGCTGTTCAACAGCTTCGATGGCTTCCTGCTTCAGTTCTTCCGGATTCACCAGTTTGGCTGCTTCTTCTTCGATCAGTAGCTTAAGTGCGTCTTTGATCTTCAGCTTGCGGGCCTTCTGCTTTTGCCCACCCAGATTCTGGAACATGGATTGCAACTGGCTGGTCATTTCTTCCATGCCCGGAGGTGCCATAATTTCGACATCCATAGGGGAAGCTGCCAGATCAATTTCAATTTCTTTGTCATCCAGCTGTCCTTCACGCAATTTCTTGCGGAATGACTGGCGTGCAGCGGAAGGTTCATTGCTGGTTTCTGCCTGACCCCAGTTATTTTTAGCTGGAGGAATCAGTACATCGAGAATACGTTCTTCGGCCTGTTCTTCAGCACGGGACTTATTACGCTCGATGGCCTGGCTGCGGACCATTTTTATTGCTGCATCAGTTAAATCACGGATAATCGAATCCACTTCTTTACCGACATAACCCACTTCGGTGAATTTGGTGGCTTCTACTTTGATAAACGGTGCGTTGGCCAGCTTCGCCAGACGGCGGGCAATTTCTGTTTTACCCACCCCGGTCGGGCCGATCATCAGAATATTTTTCGGAGTCACTTCGTGACGCAGCTCAGCTTCGAGCTGCATCCGACGCCAGCGGTTACGCAGAGCGATAGAAACGGCACGCTTGGCGCCATCCTGACCGATGATGAACTTATTCAGTTCGCTTACTATTTCGCGGGGAGTCATTTCAGACATATTAAAAATCCTTACGTCCTGGACGTCAGTTCTTCGATAGTGACGTTGTGGTTGGTATAAATGCAAATATCACCCGCGATATCCAGCGCTTTTTCGGTAATTTCCCGGGCACTGAGTTCGCTGTTTTCCAGCAGAGCACGCGCTGCTGCCTGTGCATATGGTCCGCCAGACCCGATAGCGATCAAATCATTTTCGGGCTGAATGACATCACCATTACCACTGATAATTAACGAGGCATTCTCGTCAGCAACTGCCAATAGAGCTTCAAGGCGACGTAGCATCCGATCGGTACGCCAGTCTTTTGCCAGCTCTACTGCGGCTTTAACCAGATGTCCCTGATGCATTTCCAGCTTACGTTCAAACAGTTCAAACAGGGTAAAGGCATCCGCAGTACCTCCGGCAAAACCGGCAATGACCTTGTCATTGTACAGACGGCGTACTTTCTTAACGTTACCCTTCATTACTGTATTACCAAGAGTAGCCTGGCCGTCACCGCCAATCACTACCTGGCCATTGCGTCGAACACTTACAATCGTTGTCACGGGCCACCCCTTTTTAGAGAAAGAAAAACACTCCGCGCGGTGCGCGGAGTCACATAAGGGGATATATGGGGCGGGGGGTTAAGGCTTTCAACCCCCCAGGGAGAGAGTTATACAGTTTGTATGACCAGAACTACGGAGTTGTTTAACCACACTGTCAACTTTGGATCGGTCTGAATAAGGCCCGATAACGACACGATTCCAGCCGCCTCCGGTGGTGGTTCGGCTTTCAAAACCTTCAAAAGCCAGAGATGCACGAACCGCCTCAGCCTGTTCACTACCTTTAAATGAACCACACTGGATCATCCAGCGCTTACCGGAAGCCGCGGTAGCCGCTGGCTTAGGTGTCTCGTGGGTAACCGGTGCTGGCTGGCTGGTACGAGGTGCCACAGGCGCCGGAGCCGGAGCCGGAGCCGGGGCAGCAGCAGGATGACGAACCACTGGTTGCTGTGCGGTTTGTTGCTGAGCCTGTTGTTGTCTTTCCAGTCTTTGCTGTCTTTCTGCCTGAAGTTGCTGCTGCCTTTCCGCCTGGCGCTGTTTCTCAGCTTGTTGCTGACGCTCAAGGCGTTGTTGCCTTTCAAGCCGCTGACGTTCAGCTTGTTGGGCCTGCAACAACTGCTGCTGATTATCAGGCTGTTGCTGATAATTCTGCGGCTGTTGATACGTTGGTGGCTGCTGGTAACTTTGCTGTTGTTGATAATTCTGTTGTTGCTGACGGGTGGCTGCCTGCTGGCGTAACGTCTGCTGTTTTTGCGCCGGGGTTTGTTGGTTCCACGGAACTTCATTGAGCTGGATCGGCTGCTGGCGCATGTCGGCGGCCATTTGTTCCAGTAACTGACGTTGTTCATCAGTTAACTGAGTTTGCGATTTGATTTCGCCACCTGCGGAAGGCTCAGTAGGCTGAGGCACTGTTGTCTGGCTGTTTTCCAGCTCTTTGATATATTTCCAGCGCTCTTCTGGTTTTGGAGGTAAACCGTTGCCGGCATTCTTATGCGGCATGACTTCCTGCAACTCTTCTTTTTTATGATGAGCAATAAACCATAAACCACCGATAAACGCGACCAGTACGGCGACGGCCACAACGATCATCAGTTTGGGTAATCCTGAGCTATTTTTGCTCTTCTTGCTCCGTGGAGAGTTCTTTTTGCGCTGCGTCCCTGTTGAACGCCCGCGGCCTACATAGTCTTTTTGTGCCACATTCGTTCCGATAATTTATCAATCAGCCTGGCGGGCGAACCGCCCGGTTATCTATTCAATGGCAATAACTGTTCCAGTTTACTCAAGGGGATGAACTTTGACCAGTAAACTCTGCCTGAGAAAATACCTGAAAATCACCGAAAGTAGAGCTGAGGCTTCTATTTAGCCGGGATTAAGGTTGACTGTCGTACCTGCAGCCTGGCTTCCAGTAAACGGGAACCACCATTAATTCGCTCACCACGGATAATTTCCATTAGTAATGTAGCCGCCTCCCGGCCAATATCAAATCTTGGCTGGGAAATCGTTGTCAGAGGCGGATGGCTGTATTGTGCCGCGTCAATATCATCAAAACCAATCACCGACAGCTGTTGCGGAACTCTGATGCCCATTTTTGCAGCCTGATGTAATACGCCAAGTGCCATCCGGTCATTATGGCAAAAGACAGCCTCAGGAGGAGAAGATAACTTCATCAGGCGGGTCAGGGCTTCAGCACCAGAATCGAAAGAGAAATCACCACGCTCCAGGTAATGAGGATTAATTTCTATATTATGGCGCTGTAGTGCCTGGATATATCCCTGACGCCGGTAACGGCAGTGAGAAATAGTATCAGGACCTGTAATACAGGCTATCCGGTTCAATCCGGTATCCAGCAGATAATTCACCGCGTTAAAAGCAGATGTCAGGTTGTCGATATGTACCGTTGGGTATTCAAGATCAGCTGAGAATTCGTTTGCCATAACCAGCGGTGGTAACTGATCCCGGTGAACCAGTTCCTGTAAAGGCGGGACCTGTGACCCCAGTAATAACAGCCCGTCTATCTGACGGGTCAGAATCCGGTCCAGAAAACCGACTTCCTGCATATCCTGATGCGCACAATCGCCAATTAATACCAGATATCCTTCGGCAGCTGCTGTGACTTCAATGCCCCGAATCATTTCATGGAAAAACGGATCACAAATATCGGGGACCAGGATAAGCAGCGTCTGAGAATCATTTTTGCGCTGATGGCGGGGAAGCAATTCCGGGGCATATCCCAGCTCACTGATAGCCTGCATCACTTTCATGCGGGCCATGGCGGAAACTTTATCCGGAGATGCCAGAGCACGTGATACGGTTGCTGTTGAGACACCTGCTTTTTCGGCAACGTCTTTCATTGTGGCGCGGCCCGGTAGTGAATTCTGTTCCAAGACACAAACTCCGGCATTAAGTTAGTCATTAGCAAGGCGGTGAGCGTACACCACGATATCTCTTATTGTTAGCAGATTATCTGTGGCCGCTGATATCAGATTTGCAATAATCCGGTTATTTAACGCAGTATTTTCGTGTTGTTACGCAAATCAGGCGCGTGATCAGTTCTCAGTGGGATCGATATCCAGCGTCCATTTTACTTTTTTTAGTGCCGGCAGCGTAGAGAACAGCGGCAGAGTATGGCTCAGTATGCGCTGCAGCTGCTTTCTTGATGAGTGCTGCACTAATAATTGCCAGCGCCAGCGCCCATTTCTTTTCGACTGAAGTGCCGGTACCGGCCCCATAATCCAGCAATGTTCATCTTTCAGCGGGCTGGCCTCCAGCAAATTGCGCAGTTGTAACAGAAACTGTTCCGCCTGCTGGTTATCAGAATCTTCAGCCCGGAACAGCGCATGGCTGGAAAACGGCGGCAGGCTAACCTGGCGCCGTTCCTGTAACGTCTCGCTGGCAAAGGAAAAATAGCCTTTGTACAGCAGGGTATGCAATAACGGATGCTCCGGGTGATGAGTTTGCAGTACCACCTCACCTTGCTTTCCGGCTCGTCCTGCCCGTCCGGCTACCTGAACATATAGTTGGGCAAAACGTTCTGCCGCCCGGAAATCAGCGGAAAACAGCGCACCATCGACATCCAGTAGTGCCACCAGGGTGACATCCGGGAAATGGTGCCCTTTGGCCAGCATCTGGGTACCAGCCAGAATTCTCGCACCTCCCTGATGGATATCTTCAAGGTGCTGTTCAAGGGTTCCCTTGCGGCTGGTGGTATCGCGATCAACCCGGGTGATCGGAATAGCAGGAAACAGTGTCTTCAGTTGTTCTTCAAGTTGTTCAGTCCCCATGCCGACGGGCATCAGGTGGGTAGAACCGCACTGCGGGCACTGATATGGCAAAGGACGCTGGCTGTCACAGTGATGGCAACGCAACTGGCGCTGCTGCTGATGAAAGGTATAGTAATGTTCGCAACGCTGGCACTCCGCCAGCCAACCGCAATCATGGCAAAGCAGGGCCGGAGCATATCCGCGTCGGTTCAGAAACAAAAGAACCTGATTATTCGCCTGGAGATGCTGGCGCATTTTATTGATAAGTAAAGGTGAGAGCCCGGACTGCAAACGGACACCTTTCAGATCGATAATTTGTTGTAACGCAGGTCGGGCATTGCCGGCTCGTTTCGTCAGGGTCAACTGGCGATATTTGCCGGTACTGACATTATGCAAGGTTTCCAGCGCAGGGGTGGCCGATCCCAGTACGATCGGGATATTTTCCTGGTGTGCCCGGAACACTGCCAGATCACGGGCATGATAACGCCACCCTTCCTGCTGTTTATAGGAGCTGTCATGCTCTTCATCAATAATGATAATGCCGGGTCTGGCCAGTGGGGTAAACAGTGCTGAGCGGGTACCAATTACAATCGCAGATTCGCCTCTGCTGGCCCGCAACCAGACATTTAGCCTTTCACTGTCGTTCAGTGCAGAATGCAGCACATCGACCGGAGCGTTAAAACGTTCCCGAAAACGGGCAATGGTTTGTGGTGTCAGACCAATTTCCGGCACCAGCACTAATGCCTGCCGACCTTCAGCCAGAATGTTTTCCAGTACACTGAGATAAACTTCAGTTTTCCCTGAACCGGTAATTCCTGCCAGCAGCCAGGCTGCGTACTGATTATCCAGACTGCGGATGGCACCTACAGCTGTAGCCTGTTCGGTGTTCAGTCGCAAACGTTCCCCCTTAACCCGGTATTCGGCACGCCAGTCGGTTAGCGGGGGTTGGATTTCTGTTAGTTCACAGATCCCTTTTTTGCGTAATGCCTGCAGGACAGCATCGTTCAGATCATGCTGACTAAGTTCATGGCGTTGCAGAGGGGCATGACGTAATGCGGCAAGTGCCCGTTGCTGTTTCTCTGACCGTTTCAGGGATTCAGGTGAAGTAGATAGTCCCTGTTCAGTAACAGACCATTGCCATATGGAGGGCGGCTGCGCAGGACGCCCCTGACGAAGCAGAACCGGTAATGCATGAAAAAAGACTTCTCCCGGCGGGTAATGATAGTAATCCGCAGCCCAGTTAAGCAGTTTCCACAATGAATCAGGGAACAGAGTTTCCCAGTCAATGACAGCATCAATGGCTTTCAGTTGTGTCTCTGACAACTCACTATGTGCGGTAATGGAATGCACAATTCCCGTCATTTTTCGGGGACCAAAGGGCACACTGACTCTGCTGCCGGTGACAGGCACTTCGCCTTCGGGGGCGAGATAATCAAACAGTTTCGGCAGAGGAACAGGCAGTGCAACCTTAATGACGGGCATTCAGTAACTCCGGAGGGTAAAAAGCGTAGTGTACACGGTGGAGCTCATCACTGACATGGTGAATTTATTTGCATCATGGCAGTGGGGTTCTGTATAATATAGCGCCTCTGTTGCCGTGAGTGGCAGCAGAGAAACGAAAAATTCTTTTAACCGCGTGTGGTGCTGTGCAGGTTCGCCTGGCACGGAGAGCGACACGGCCTTTTACAGAGGTTCTCCCATGAAACAAGGTATTCACCCGGAATATAAAGCTGTAACCATTACCTGCTCTTGCGGTAACGTTATCAACACCCACTCTACCGTTGGTCACGATGTGAACCTGGACGTATGTGGTAAATGCCACCCGTTCTATACTGGTAAACAACGTGTTGTTGACACCGGTGGTCGTGTTGAGCGTTTCAACAAACGTTTCAGCATCCCGGGTTCAAAATAAGTTTCCCACAGACGAGTCTGCGGATTCGGATGTAAAAAAACCCGGCATGGCCGGGTTTTTTTTACGTTTTTTTACCTGGAAGAACAACCGTTCTGGCCAGTTTTACGCAATCAGTATTCCCATTTGTCCGGATCAATGCCCATCTCGCGCATGATAACCTTCGCCTCTTCAGGGATCTCATCACTACGCTCTTTCCGCAAATCGTTATCATCCGGTAAAGGTTGTCCGGTAAAGGCATGCAAAAAGGCTTCACACAACAGTTCACTGTTGGTGGCATGACGCAGGTTGTTCACCTGGCGGCGCGTCCGCTCATCAGTCAGAATTTTCAGAACTTTCAGAGGGATAGAGACAGTAATTTTTTTTACCTGCTCACTTTTTTTGCCATGCTCAGCATAAGGGCTGATATATTCGGCATTCCATTCAGCCATGGGGTACCTTAATTAATAAAAAGTTAACTTGCCGGGTTCAGCTAATTATGCCAGATATCTGCATTATAGTTTCGTCTCTACCAATAAATGATGATCCAGGCAGTGACAATTATGGCGATATTTGACTTTACTGGGTAATTTTAGCGTTTCTTGCTCTATTGCTCAATCTACACTCACAGACATTTGGATGTCTAGATGTATTGACGTCCAGTTTATGGATGTTATTCTGTGCACCTGTTCCCCCTTCTCAGTGAAAATTAAGTCATGACACATAAGCAAGCGACCATCGCCGTCCGCAGCGGCTTAAATGATGATGAGCAGTATGGCTGTGTAGTACCGCCAATCCATCTTTCCAGTACTTATAACTTTGTGGATTTCAATGAGCCACGAACTCACGATTATTCACGCAGAGGAAATCCGACTCGTGATGTTGTTCAGCAGGCATTGGCTGAGCTGGAAGGCGGAGCAGGAGCAGTTCTGACCAACACCGGGATGTCAGCTATTTTACTGGTGACTACGGTGTTTCTTAAACCCGGTGATCTGCTGATAGCCCCGCATGACTGTTATGGTGGCAGCTATCGCTTGTTTGACAGTCTGAGCAAACGTGGTGCTTTCAGAGTAAAATTTGTTGATCAGGGAGATTCCAGCGCACTGGCAGAAGCTATGGCTGAAGGCCCTAAACTGGTACTGGTCGAAAGCCCGAGCAATCCACTGCTGCGGGTCGTGGATATTGAGAGCATTTGCCGTGCGGCGAAAGCAGCCGGTGCGGTTTCGGTGGTCGATAATACCTTCCTGAGCCCGGTCCTGCAGAATCCTCTGGCACTCGGTGCAGATCTGGTGGTGCACTCCTGTACTAAATATCTGAACGGGCATTCCGATGTCGTGGCCGGTACGGTTATCGCAAAAGATCCAGAGCTGGTCACCGAACTGAAATGGTGGGCGAACAATATCGGGGTGACCGGTGCCGCGTTTGACAGTTACCTGTTACTGCGTGGACTGCGTACTCTGGGGCCGAGAATGGCGGCAGCACAACGCAATGCACTGGCGATTGTGGAAGCGCTGAAAAAGCAGCCATTAGTGAAAAAATTGTACCATCCTTCATTACCTGAAAATTCAGGCCATGAATTTGCCCGGCGTCAACAGCGTGGCTATGGGGCAATGTTAAGCTTTGAGCTTGATGGCGACGAGCAGACCGTCAGAACCTTCCTTAAAGCCTTATCATTATTTACGCTGGCAGAATCGCTTGGTGGCGTGGAGAGCCTGATTTCACATACGGCTACCATGACACATGCAGGAATGTCTCCGGAAGCACGGGCTGCAGCCGGAATTTCTGATACATTATTACGGGTATCAGTAGGTATAGAAGACCATGAAGATTTAGTTGCCGACCTGGAAAATGCATTTCGGGTCGCAGCGAAGGGGTAAGCATGACAATTTCATCAGACTGTGTAGCGCCCGAAGTAAGGCAACTGCATAAATTCGGGGGCAGCAGCCTGGCAGACGCACGATGCTATCAGCGAGTGGCAGGGATTATGGCTGAGTATAGCCAGCCTGGCGATTTGATGGTGGTTTCTGCCGCAGGAAGTACAACCAACCAACTGATTAGCTGGCTGAAGCTGAGCCAGACTGATCGGCTATCTGCTCATCAGGTGCAGCAGAACCTGCGTCGTTTCCAGACAAGTCTGATGAGTAGTTTGCTACCTGCAGCACTGGCTGACGAGTTAATTCAGGAATTTGTTCACGAGCTGGAACGTCTGGCCGTGTTACTGGACAGTACTATCACCGACGCCGTGTATGCAGAAGTCGTCGGGCATGGAGAGATCTGGTCAGCCAGACTGATGGCTGCACTATTGTCTCAGCAGGATATTGCTGCCAGCTGGCTCGACGCCCGTGAGTTTCTTTGTGCTGAGCGTGCCGCTCAGCCGGAAGTGATAGAAACGGAATCCAGACAGCGGCTACAGTCTTTGCTGGCAGAGAGACACGGACAGCGGATCGTTATCACCGGTTTTATTGCCCGGAATCTGGCGGGAGAAACGGTGCTGCTGGGACGTAATGGTTCTGACTATTCTGCGACACAAATTGGCGCACTGGCGGGTGCAGGCCGTGTCACTATCTGGAGTGATGTCGCCGGGGTGTACAGTGCTGACCCACGTAAAGTTTCTGATGCCTGTCTGCTGCCGTTACTGAGGCTGGATGAAGCCAGTGAGCTTGCACGTCTGGCAGCTCCGGTTTTACATACCCGCACGTTACAACCGGTATCCGCCAGCGATATTGAATTGCAGTTACGCTGCAGCTATCAGCCGGATGTCGGATCTACACGTATTGAACGGGTTCTTGCCTCAGGTACCGGTGCCAGGATTGTCACCAGCCATGATGACGTTTGTCTGATCGAAATTGAGATATCCAAACAGCAGGATTTTGCGGTCCTGAAGAAAGAGACCGAGCAATTGCTGGGGCGCGCACAACTACGCCCTCTGGCAACCGGCGCTCATCCGGATCGCTACCTGCTGCAGTTATGCTATACCGCCGAAGTCGTAGACAGTGCACTGGCACTGCTACAAAGCAGCGGACTGCCGGTAAATGTCCGTTTGCGTAATGGTCTGGCGCTGGTGGCGATGGTAGGGGCAGGGGTTGCCCGCAACCCGTTGCATGCACATCGCTTCTGGCAACAGATCAAAGATCAGCCTGTAGAATTCGTCTGGCAGTCTGAGCAGAATATTAGCATGGTCGCGGTACTCCGCTCCGGACCTACGCAGCAACTGGTTCAGGGTTTACATCATTCGCTGTTCCGCGCTGAAAAGCGCATCGGACTGGTACTGTTTGGCAAAGGTAATATTGGTTCGCGCTGGCTGGAATTGTTCGCCAGAGAACAGGAAAATCTGTCAGACCGTAGCGGATTTGAGTTTGTACTGGCTGGTGTCGCGGATAGTCAAAAAAGCCTGCTGAATTACGAAGGGCTGGATGCCAGCCGTACTCTGGCATTTTTTGAAGATGAATCCGAATTTCGTGATCAGGAATCATTGTTCCTGTGGATGCGGGATCATCCGTTTGATGATCTGGTGGTACTGGATGTCACCGCAGATAGCCGTATTGCCGGGCTGTATCTGGATTTTGCCAGTTACGGTTTCCACGTGATCAGTGCCAATAAAATCGCAGGCTCATCAGACAGCGCCCACTGGCGTCAGATTCGTGATGCATTCACCCGTACCGGGCGTTACTGGTTATATAACGCTACCGTAGGAGCTGGTTTGCCGATCAATTATGCTGTGCGTGATTTGCGTGACAGTGGTGATTCTATTTTATCGATCAGTGGTATTTTCTCCGGAACCTTATCCTGGCTGTTCCTGCAGTATGACGGTACGGTGCCTTTTACCGAATTAGTAGATCAAGCCTGGCAACAGGGGCTCACAGAACCGGACCCGCGTGTAGACCTTTCGGGTCAGGATGTGATGCGCAAGCTGGTTATCCTGGCGAGGGAAGCCGGTTACGATATTGAGCCTCATCAGGTGCGGGTTGAATCGCTGGTGCCGGAAGATTGTGCCGAAGAGTCGATTGACCACTTTTTTGAAAATGCCGATCTGCTGAATGAGCAGATGCTACAGCGCTATGAGGCTGCCAGTGAAATGGGGCTGGTGCTGCGTTATGTCGCGCGTTTTGATGCCAGTGGTAAAGCCAGAGTCGGTGTTGAAGCGGTGCGCGCCGATCATCCTCTGGCCGCTTTGTTGCCTTGTGATAACGTATTTGCGATTGAAAGTCGCTGGTACAGAGATAATCCTCTGATTATCCGCGGACCCGGGGCTGGCAGAGATGTTACTGCCGGAGCAATTCAGTCAGATCTTAACCGTCTGGCACAGCTGCTGTAATTCTGCCGGGCAGGGGTTCTCTCTGCCCGGATCTCCTCTGTTAACTCCCGTCACTTCCCTGCTTGTTGCTTCGCATCATGCTGTATGAAATTTCATCACTTCGACTTGCCGATAATTCAGTTGACCCTGTAGCTCTGATTCGTCATTTTGACATCTGGACGTCTAAACGTATGGATGTGTAAATGATAATCACAGTGGTGAGTGGCGGGGTAACAGAATGAGTTTCTTTCATGCTAATCAGTACGAAGCACTTAATCAGAGCCTTTCAGAGCTTAATGGCAGGATCCATGTCTCATTTGAGTTTTTCCCGCCACGAACGCAGGAAATGGAAGATATTTTATGGCGTTCCATCGATCGTCTTAGCATCCTGAAACCGCAGTTTGTGTCGGTGACCTATGGTGCTAATTCCGGGGAACGGGAACGTACCCATAACGTTATCAAAGGGATCAAAGAGCGTACCGGCCTGGAAGCCGCTCCTCATCTGACCTGTATCGATGCTGACCGTAATGAATTACAGCTCATTGCCAGAGATTACTGGCAGAATGGCATCCGTCATATTGTGGCACTGCGCGGTGATTTGCCTGACAACAGCGGTAAGCCTGCGATGCATGCCGCCGATCTGGTTGCGCTGCTGAAAGGGGTGGGCGATTTTGATATATCTGTGGCGGCTTACCCGGAAGTTCATCCTGAAGCTAAAAGTGCACAGGCTGATTTACTGAACCTGAAGCGAAAAGTCGAAGCCGGTGCCGATAGGGCAATTACGCAGTTCTTTTTCGATGTAGAAAGCTATCTGAGATTTCGTGATCGTTGTGCGGCGGCGGGGATTGAGGTAGAGATTGTGCCGGGGATTTTACCTGTCAGTAATTTCAGACAGTTGCAGCGATTTTCAGCACTGACTAATGTCCGTGTTCCTCACTGGATGAGTTCTCAGTTTGCGGGACTGGATGACGATGCGGAAACCCGAAAACTGGTAGGGGCTAATATTGCTATGGATATGGTGAAAATATTGTCTCGTGAAGGAGTGAAGGATTTTCACTTCTATACCCTGAACCGGGCTGAGATGAGTTATGCCATTTGCCATACGCTGGGAGTTCGCCCGCAAGGCGTAGCTGCCTGACATCCCGCGATTAAAAAGGGCGCCCGCAGGCGCCCTTCAGTCTTAATTCACGGCAGTCTGTTTAACCGGTGTTACGCATACCGGCGGCAATTCCGGCAATAGTCACCATCAGCGCCTGTTCAACTTCAGGATTAGCGGCCTCTCCGGTAGCTTCCTGGGCACGGGAACGATGCAGTAGTTCTGCCTGCAACACATTCAGTGGGTCGGTATAGACATTACGTAATGCAATCGATTCTGCAATCCACGGCTGGTCAGCCATCAGATGGGCATCATTCGAAATAGTCAGCACGGTTTTAATATCTTCTGCCAGCTGATCCCGTAACTGCTGCCCCAGTGGCCAGAGTGACGAATCTACCAGACGGTGATCATAGTACTCAGCTAACCACAGGTCTGCTTTGGCAAATACCATTTCCAGCATACCGATGCGGGTTGAGAAGAATGGCCAGTCGCGGCACATGGCTTCCAGTTCATCCTGCTGACCTTTCTGAATCGTTTTCTGCAAGGCAGCACCGGCACCCAGCCAGGCGGGCAACATTAAACGGTTCTGTGTCCAGGCGAAAATCCACGGAATAGCGCGTAACGACTCAACACCCCCCGTCGGACGGCGTTTCGCAGGCCTTGAGCCCAGAGGTAATTTCCCCAGCTCCTGTTCAGGAGTCGCTGAACGGAAATAAGGGACAAAACTTGGGTGTTCTCTCACATAACCACGGTACATGGCACAGGAGTCATCAGATAGCTGGTCCATAATCTGGCGCCATTGTGCTTTTGGCTCTGGCGGTGGCAGCAGGTTAGCCTCCAGAATTGCCCCGGTATACAGTGACAGACTGGCAATGGTGACTTCCGGCAGGCCAAACTTAAACCGGATCATCTCGCCCTGCTCTGTGACACGTAACCCGCCTTTCAGGCTACCCGGAGGCTGAGATAGTAATGCCGCATGGGCAGGGGCACCGCCACGGCCAATCGAACCGCCGCGGCCATGGAACAGTGTCAGTGCGATACCGGCTTTTTCGCAGGTTTTGATCAGCGCATCCTGTGCCTGGTACTGAGCCCAGCTGGCTGCCATCACTCCGGCATCTTTTGCTGAGTCAGAATAGCCAATCATCACCATCTGTTTGCCCTGAATAAATCCGCGATACCAGTCGATGCTTAACAGTTGTGTCATTACATCGTTAGCATTGTTCAGATCGTCCAGTGTTTCAAACAACGGAGCAACCGGCAGTGCATAACGAATGCCGGCTTCTTTCAGCAACAAATGGACTGCCAGCACATCAGACGGGGTTTTAGCCATAGAAATGACGTAGGCTGCAATAGAACCTTGTGGCACTTCCGCTGCGACACGGCAGGTTTCCAGTACTTCACGGGTGTCTTCACTCGGTTCCCACTGCTGAGGCAGTAGCGGACGTTTGGAGTTCAGCTCACGGATCAGGAAAGCCTGCTTGTCTGATTCAGACCAGCTTTCATAATCACCTAAACCAAGATAACGGGTGATTTCTGCCAGCGCTTCAGTATGGCGGGTGCTTTCCTGGCGTAAATCGATACGAACCAGAGGAACCCCGAAACATTTGATCCGGCGCAGAGTATCCAGCAACTGCCCGTTAGCGATAATCCCCATGCCGCATTTCTGTAATGACTCATAGATTGCAAACAACGGATCCCAGAGCTGGCTGTTATTCACCAACAGGTCTTTCGGCCGGATCGGGAAATCACCTTTAAGGCGGCGTTCAAGGTAGGTCTGAGTGTTAATCAGCTGGCTACGAATGCGCTTGAGGATCATGCGGTAAGGTTCCAGCGCTTCCGGATCACCACATAATTCTCTCACTTCGTCAGAGCAGACTGACATAGACAGTTCGGAAATCAGTACCCCGATATCCCGTAAAAAAAGATCAGCAGCTTTCCAGCGGCTTAACTGAATCACATGGCGGGTAATCGGCGCTGTAACATTCGGGTTTCCGTCACGGTCACCCCCCATCCATGAGGTAAATTTAACCGGCACAAAATCTACCGGTAACCTGATACCAAAAGTCTCTTCAGCCTGTTCGTTAAGTTCGCGCAGGAAAGCAGGGACACCTTCCCACAGGCTGTTTTCGACCACCGCAAAACCCCACTTGGCTTCATCAACCGGGGTCGGGCGAATTTTACGAATTTCGTCAGTGTGCCAGGCCTGGGCAACCAGCTGACGTAAACGACGCAGAATGCTGTTGCGCTCATAATCTGTCAGGTCGCTGTGATCGAGTTGTTTCAGACAGCTGTTCACTTCAACCAGCTTATGGATCAGTGTGCGACGGGTAATTTCTGTCGGGTGTGCGGTGAGTACCAGCTCAATCGATAAGGCTTCGATGGCCTGAAGAATATCAGCCTCACTCAGCCCTTTTTGCTGTTTTAAACGTTCGAAAGCTTGTTTCAGTAACTCAGGGTTATTTGCCCCTTGTGACTGGTGGGAAATGGTCTGATATTGCTCGGCGACATTGGTCAGATTAAGAAACTGGCTGAACGCTCTGGCGACAGGTAACAACTCTTCATTAGATAAATTTTGCAGGGTAGAAAGCAGTTCCTGGCGATCGGTGTCATTGCCTGCACGGGATGATTTAGACAGTTTTCGTATGGTCTCCACCCGGTCGAGAATATTTTCTCCTAAAGCATCCTTTACAGTATCGCCAAGTAGTTTACCGAGCATACTGACATTACTTCGCATTGCGGAATATTGTTCGTTCATGTGACCCTGACACCCTTTATGGTATTTATTTGAGTTTGTTACCAGTCAAGCATAACCCTGTCTTTTATCTAGCCATGTAACACACGATTCGTCAAATGACTTGATAGTCATCAGGTGCAGTGTAACTTATTGAATTTAATAAAATTTGATATTGACGCTCTTTGATAAGTTATTCTTATTAAAAAGAAAAAACAGCCGGGCATTTAATCAAAGCTACCCGGCATCGGCATTACAGACAGAAATGATGCACAACCCGGTCAATCAACTGGCGGGTAGGCTGAATAAAGGCGGTATCGAGGTACTCGTCCGGCTGGTGGGCCTGCTCTATCGAGCCAGGGCCGAGTACCAGTGTCGGGCAGAGTTGCTGGATAAATGGTGCTTCGGTGCAGTAATTAACAATTTCTGTCTCACAGCCCAGTAGTTTCTCTATCACCTGTACCAGGCCATGATGGCGTGGGCATTCATAGCCCGGAATTGGCGGATGGAGATCACTGATAGTCAGCCGCCCTGGCCAGCGCTCGCTGACAGGTGCCAGACTTTCCAGTAGCAGTTCATGTAAATCATTCAGTTCCAGTCCCGGCAGAGGCCGAAGATCCATATGCAATTCGCAACAGGCACAAATACGGTTAGGTGAGTCACCGCCGTTAATTGCCCCGAAGTTCATCGTTGGATAGGGGATAACGAACCCGTCATGATGATATTTCTCTTTCAGAGTATTGCGCAGCCCGGTCAGATGTGTGATCGCATCATGCATCAGTTCAATGGCATTAATTCCCCGGCCAGGATCACTGGAGTGACCGGATTGCCCCTGAATTCTTATAGCTTTAGACAAGTGACCTTTGTGGGCGCGTACCGGCTTCAGCGAGGTTGGCTCGCCAATAATTGCGCAGTCGGGGCGCAGATGGGTGGTGCGTGAGAAATAGCTGGCACCCGCCATGGTGGTTTCTTCATCGGCAGTGGCCAGGATATACAACGGTTTTTTCAACTGAGTAATATCGATGTCACGCAGCGTGTCGAGAATGAAGGCAAAGAAACCTTTCATATCTGCGGTGCCCAGACCATAAAGCTTATTGTCGCGTTCGGTCAGAGTAAACGGGTCCTGAGACCAACGCCCCTCATCGAACGGCACTGTATCGGTATGACCGGCCAGCATCAGCCCGCCAGTGCCGCTGCCAGCACGGGCTAACAGATTAAATTTATTGCGTGTATCGGGCACAGGCTGGACTTCTGTCTGAAAACCCAGGTCACGAAACCACCCTGCCAGCAGGTTGATTAGAGCCTCATTACTCTGATCTAAGGCACTTTCTGTGGTACTGATCGATGGAGTGGCGATGAGCTGGCGATAAAGCTCGATAAATGGCGGTAATTTTGTCTTCACTGTTGACGGTCCTTGGGTTAGGATGTATCAATATTCATGCACTTATTGTGAATAAAAATACATTATGGCCTTAAGTATGTGAACTGTTTTCGCTCACGAAGGCAATCCGGAAGGGGGCAAATACCCCCTCTGAAATTTAGACTTTACGTAAAAGGTACACAGCCTGATGTTGAATACGCTGATTGTGGGCGCCAGTGGTTACGCTGGTGTTGAACTGGTCACTTACCTGAATCGCCATCCACACATAAACATAACCGGAGTTGCGGTCTCCGCGCAAAGCCCGGATGCCGGAAAATTGTTATCCGATCTGCATCCGCAGCTGAAAGGCGTGGTCGATCTTCGGTTACAGCCGTTAACGGATGTTGCGGTGCTGGCCAAAGATGTCGATGTCGTGTTTCTGGCAACGGCACATGAAGTGAGCCATGATCTGGCACCACAATTCTTAGCAGAAGGCTGTGTGGTTTTTGACCTGTCCGGCGCATGGCGGGTAAAAGATGCCAGCTTCTATACCCGTTATTACGGATTCACCCATCAGTATCCGGAACTGCTGGAAAAAGCAGTTTATGGCCTGGCTGAGTGGCAGAGTGAGAGCCTGCGTAACGCAGACCTGATTGCCGTTCCAGGGTGCTATCCGACAGCCTCGCAGCTGGCACTGAGACCGTTACTGGAAGCAGGATTGCTGAATACCGAACAATGGCCTGTGATTAATGCTACCAGTGGCGTGAGTGGTGCAGGGCGCAAAGCCTCTCTGACCACCAGTTTTTGTGAAGTCAGCCTGCAGCCTTATGGGTTGTTTACACATCGCCATCAACCGGAAATTGCCGCTCATTTAGGCACCGAGGTTATTTTTACCCCACATTTAGGCAATTTCCCACGCGGGATTCTGGCAACCATCACCGGCCGGTTAAACCCGGGAGTTACTGCAGAAGATGTGGCAAAAGCATTCCACGATGCCTATGACGATAAACCGCTGGTCAGATTGTATGACAGTGGTGTGCCTGCTTTGAAATCTGTTGTTGGTTTGCCATTCTGTGATATTGGTTTTGCTGTGCAGGGTGAACATGTGATTGTGGTAAGCGCAGAAGATAACCTGTTAAAAGGGGCCTCTTCTCAGGCCGTGCAGTGTATGAATATACGTTTCGGGTACCCTGAAACACTTTCTCTGATTTAAGTTTGGGTGCAACCATGACAAATCCATTGATCATTAAACTGGGCGGTGTTTTGCTGGATAGCGAAGAAGCCCTGGGCCGTCTGTTTGATGCCTTACTGGCGTATCGTAACAGTCACCAGCGTCCTCTGCTGATTGTCCATGGCGGCGGCTGCCTGGTCGACGAACTGATGAAGAAACTGGCATTGCCGGTCAGTAAGAAAAACGGCTTACGTGTGACCCCGGCAGATCAGATAGACATTATCACCGGAGCACTGGCGGGTACCGCCAACAAAACCTTGTTGGCCTGGGCAAAAAAATATGGCATCAATGCTGTCGGGCTTTCACTGGGCGATGGTGGTATTGTCAATGTTGCACAGTTCGATGAAGAACTGGGGCATGTCGGACAGGCGACACCGGGTAACCCGGCACTGGTAAATACGTTGCTGGATGCAGGTTACCTGCCGGTCGTTAGCTCCATCGGGATTACCGACGACGGTTTGCTGATGAATGTGAATGCCGATCAGGCGGCGACGGCTCTGGCGGCGACGCTGGGAGCATCTCTGGTACTGTTGTCTGATGTCAGCGGTATTCTGGATGGTAAAGGGCAGCGTATTGCCGAAATGACCACTGAAAAGGCGGAAGCTCTGATCGCTCAGGGCATTATTACCGACGGCATGATCGTTAAAGTTCATGCTGCTCTCGATGCAGCAAAAACACTGGGACGTCCGGTAGATATCGCCAGCTGGCGACATGCCGAGCAGCTCCCTGATTTATTTAACGGTGTGTCAATTGGCACCCGGATTCTGGCTTAACGACAAAGACTGATTCAAGGATTATACGATGCAAACTCAAGGCATAAAAAAAATCGTTCTGGCGTACTCCGGTGGACTTGATACCTCCGCGATTATTCCATGGCTGAAAGAGAACTATGGTTGTGAAGTTGTTGCCTTTGTCGCCAACGTGGGCCAGGACCCGGAAGATCTGGTAGGAGTGGAAGGCAAGGCTCTGCAATCCGGCGCTTCTGAGTGTCACATTGTTGATCTGCGTGAAGAGTTCATTAGTGAGTACGTCTACCCGGTACTACAGACAGGAGCTTTGTACGAAGGCACCTACCTGCTGGGTACTTCAATGGCTCGTCCAATTATTGCTAAAGCGCAGGTTGAACTGGCGCTGAAAGTGGGCGCTGATGCGCTGTGTCACGGAGCAACCGGTAAAGGGAATGACCAGGTTCGTTTCGAAAGCACTTATGCCGCGCTGGCACCACAACTGAAAGTGGTTGCGCCATGGCGTGAATGGGATCTCCGTTCCCGTGAAGCTCTGCTGGCTTACCTGAAAGAGCGTAATATCCCGACAACTGCTACGCTGGAAAAAATCTACAGCCGTGATGAGAATGCATGGCATATCTCTACCGAAGGCGGAGTGCTGGAAAGCCCGTGGAATGCACCAAACAAAGATTGCTGGGTCTGGACTGTTGATCCGCTGGAAGCACCAGACCAGCCTGAAGAAGTCTCTGTGACTGTTGAGAAAGGCTGTGTGGTTGCAGTAAATGGCGAAGCTCTCAGCCCGTTTGAATGTCTGAGTAAACTGAACACCCTGGGTGCCAAACATGGTGTAGGTCGTATCGATATCGTCGAAAACCGCCTGGTAGGAATGAAATCCCGTGGTTGCTATGAAACCCCGGGAGGCACCATCATGGTTAATGCTCTGCGTGCTGTAGAGCAGCTGGTATTGGACCGTGACAGTTTCAAATGGCGTGAGCAGCTGGGCCTGGAAATGTCTTATGTTGTGTATGACGGACGCTGGTTCACCCCTATCCGTAAATCACTGCAGGCTTCTGCTGAGTCACTGGCAGAAATCGTTAACGGTGAAGTGGTTCTGCAGCTGTACAAAGGGCAGGTGACTGCAATCCGTAAGAAATCAGCCAACAGTCTGTACTCTGAAGAGTTTGCTACTTTCGGTGAAGATGACGTGTATGACCACCGTCATGCGGGTGGCTTTATCCGTCTGTACTCACTCTCTTCACGTATCCGTGCGCTGAAAGAACAAAAATAAGTTCCGGTAGTGGAAAGAGACCCGAATCAGGGCGGCGATAAGGCCGCCCTGTTTTTAGAATAACCCAGTAGAGGAAGCATCATAATGGCACTGTGGGGTGGACGCTTTACGCAGGCAGCAGACCAGCGTTTTAAACAATTTAATGATTCACTGCGTTTCGATTACCGGCTGGCAGAACAGGATATTACCGGTTCCGTTGCCTGGTCTAAAGCGCTGGTCACGGTAGGTGTGCTGAGTCAGGAAGAGCAGCAACAGCTGGAGCAGGCACTGCATGAACTGCTGAGCGAAGTCCAGGCAAACCCCGAACAGATTTTGCAGAGTGATGCGGAAGATATTCACAGCTGGGTCGAAGGTAAACTGATTGATAAAGTCGGTGCACTGGGCAAAAAGCTGCATACCGGTCGTAGCCGTAATGACCAGGTTGCTACTGATCTGAAACTTTGGTGTAAAGCGACTATCAGCGAGCTTCTGAGTGCTGTTCGTCAGCTGCAATGGGAACTGGTAGCGACCGCTTCAGCGAACCAGAATGCCGTAATGCCAGGTTACACCCATCTGCAGCGGGCACAGCCGGTGACCTTTGCACACTGGTGTCTGGCATATACCGAGATGCTGGCCCGTGATGAAGGCCGCCTGCAGGATGCACTGAAACGTCTGGATGTCAGCCCGCTGGGCTGCGGTGCTCTGGCCGGTACCGCCTATGAAATTGACCGTGAGCAACTGGCCGGCTGGCTCGGATTTGCATCTGCAACCCGTAACAGTCTGGATTCGGTATCTGACCGTGACCATGTGCTGGAACTGTTGTCTGATGCCTCTATCGGAATGGTTCACCTGTCCCGCTTTGCTGAAGATCTGATTTTCTTCAATTCCGGGGAAGCTGGTTTTGTTGAGCTGTCAGACAAGGTCACCTCAGGGTCTTCCCTGATGCCACAGAAGAAGAACCCGGATGCTCTGGAACTGATTCGTGGTAAATGTGGCCGTGTCCAGGGGGCATTAACCGGCATGATGATGACCCTTAAAGGTTTGCCTCTGGCATACAACAAGGACATGCAGGAAGATAAAGAAGGGCTGTTCGATGCGCTGGATACCTGGCTTGACTGCCTGCATATGGCGGGTCTGGTGCTGGACGGTATCCAGGTAAAACGTCCGCGTTGCCAGGAGGCCGCTGAGCAAGGTTATGCTAACTCTACCGAGCTGGCAGACTATCTGGTCGCGAAAGGAGTACCTTTCCGCGAAGCACACCATATTGTGGGTGAGGCTGTCGTGGCTGCTATCAGTAAAGGTGTGGCACTTGAAGCGCTGTCGCTGGATGAGTTACGGGTGTTCAGCCCGATCATCGGTGATGATGTCTATCCGGTACTGTCTTTACAATCCTGCCTGGATAAGCGTAATGCGCGTGGCGGGGTGGCTCCGTCTCAGGTGGCTTTGGCCATCGGTGAAGCAAAACAACGCCTTGCCTGAGCCTTAAAGTAAAACAGCGGACCCGGGTCCGCTGTTTTATTATTACTTACAGAGTGGCGGCGACTCAGCCTCTCAGAAAGTACTGCTCCAGATCATCACTGCCACCAATATGACGTCCACCGATAAACACTTGTGGCACTGTCGCTCTGCCGGTGACGGCTCTCAGGCTCACGGTAGTGGCGTCCTGACCCAGAATAATCTCTTCATACTGAATACCGCGTTCCTGAAGCATCTGTTTTGCCTTAGCACAGAACTGACATCCCGGTTTAGTAAACAGCGATACTGATTCCTGCAGTTTCACGTCCGGAGCCAGGTATTGCAGCATGGTATCGGCATCAGAGACTTCAAACGGGTCGCCTGGTTTGTTAGGTTCTACAAACATTTTCTCTACCACGCCGTTACGTACCAACATGGAGTAGCGCCATGAACGCGCACCAAAGCCGAGATCTTCTTTCTCAACCAGCATATTCATACCACGGGTAAAGTCACCATTCCCGTCGGGAATAAAGGTGATATTTTCGGCATGCTGATCGGCTTTCCATGCATTCATTACGAAAGTATCGTTTACGGAGATACATAAAATATCATCCACGCCGTGCTGTGAGAACACACTGTACAACTCGTTGTAACGTGGCAGGTGGCTGGATGAACAGGTAGGAGTAAATGCACCTGGCAGTGAAAATACGATCACTGTTTTATCTTTAAAAAGGTCAGCAGTGGTGACATCTACCCACTTATCGCCCTGGCGGGTGTGGAATGTAACTTCGGGTACTGAACGGCCTTCATAGTTGTCTGACATAATCGCTCCTGTCCTGCGCTTTTCAGCGCGTTTAAACGGTATTTGTGATTTATTGTGGCTATTATCGCTATCATAACTTGATAGGGCTAATCGTTGATTGCTATGCTATCTATCGCCATGAGCTATCACAGACTGAAGGAATTTAATGAACATTCGCGACCTTGAGTACCTTGTGTCACTGGCAGAACATCGCCATTTCCGACGAGCAGCTGATGCCTGTCACGTAAGTCAGCCAACTCTCAGCGGCCAAATCCGCAAACTGGAAGATGAACTGGGAGTGATGTTACTGGAGCGAACCAGCCGTAAGGTGTTGTTCACTCAGGCCGGCTTATTGCTGGTGGATCAGGCTCGTACTGTGTTACGCGAAGTGAAAGTGCTTAAGGAGATGGCCAGCCAGCAAGGTGAAACCATGTCAGGGCCGCTGCATATTGGTTTAATTCCTACTATCAGCCCTTATTTGCTGCCGCAAATCATCCCAATGTTGCATCAGACGTTCCCGAAACTGGAAATGTATCTGCACGAAGCACAGACTCAGCAACTGCTGGCTCAGCTGGATAGCGGGCAACTCGATTGTGCAATTATGGCGCTGGTGAAAGAAACCGAAGCCTTTATTGAAGTACCGTTATTTGATGAGCCAATGAAGCTGGCAGTCTATTCCGGCCACCCCTGGCATAATCGTGAACGCGTTCCGATGTCTGACTTAGCGGGTGAAAAATTACTGATGCTTCAGGACGGGCATTGTTTGCGTGATCAGGCTCTGGGTTTCTGTTTTTCTGCAGGCGCGGATGAAGATACCCATTTTCGTGCAACCAGCCTGGAAACGCTGCGTAATATGGTCGCAGCAGGCAGTGGTATTACCCTGATGCCTTCCCTGGCGGTGCCTAATGAGCGTGAGAGAGATGGTGTCTGCTATATCACCTGCGATAAACCAGTCCCACAGCGCACTATTGCACTGATTTATCGTCCCGGCTCGCCTCTGCGCAGCCGCTATGAGCAACTGGCAGAGACAATTAGTGCACACATGTTTGCGTCAGGTCAGATCTCAAAATAAGCGGTTGAGACCGTTTAACGCTGCAACCCGATAAGCTTCAGCCATTGTCGGGTAGTTGAAGGTGGTATTTACAAAGTACTCAATGGTATTACCACCGTTCTTCTGTTCCATAATTGCCTGGCCGATATGAATAATTTCGGCTGCACGTTCGCCAAAGCAGTGAATGCCGAGAATCTCTTTAGTTTCACGATGGAACAGAATCTTCAGGCTGCCAACATTCATGCCGACAATCTGTGCCCGCGCCAGATGTTTAAACTGTGCCCGTCCCACTTCATAGGGAACTTTCATTGCGGTGAGCTGCTGTTCTGTTTTACCCACAGAACTGATCTCCGGAATGGTATAAATACCCGTCGGAATATCTTCTACCAGATGAGCAGTTGCCTCGCCCTTGATCAGCGCCTGAGCGGCAATTCTTCCCTGATCATAGGCAGCAGAAGCCAGGCTTGGGTAACCTATCACATCGCCGACCGCATAAATATGCGGCTGTGCGGTCTGGTACATGCTGTTCACTTTGACCAGCCCGCGACTGTCAGCTTCCAGTCCGGCATTTTCCAGCGACAGTGAATCGGTAT
The DNA here is from genome assembly GCF_002163585.1 of Tatumella citrea. Classification (NCBI taxonomy): domain Bacteria; kingdom Pseudomonadati; phylum Pseudomonadota; class Gammaproteobacteria; order Enterobacterales; family Erwiniaceae; genus Tatumella; species Tatumella citrea. The sequence goes on along the minus strand of NZ_CP015579.1, from coordinate 4,213,518 downwards.
TACCGGTACGCCCGTTGGCATACAGCAGGCAGTCGGCTTTCATTTTTTTGCCCGATTTCAGGTGGACAATGACGCCATCATCATTGCCTTCCACTTTTTCAAATTCTTCGTTATGACGGATAACCACGCCACTGTTCCAGAAATGATAAGAAAGTGAATCTGACATTTCCTGATCGAGGAAAGCCAGCAGGCGGTCACGGGTGTTGATAAGATCAACTTTTACCCCTAATCCACGGAAAATCGAAGCATATTCACAGCCAATAACTCCTGCGCCATAAATAATGACGTGTGAAGGTTCATGGTGTAAATCGAGAATAGAGTCGGAGTCGTAAATGCGAGGGTGGTTAAAATCAACGGTATCGGGATGGTAAGGACGTGAACCACAGGCAATTACAAATTTCTCTGCAGTCAGTCTTTCACGGGTTCCGTCATGTAGCACTATCTCAATGGTGTTAGCATCAACGAAATGGGCATCGCCCTGGTAAATCTCACAGTGGTTTCGTTCATAAAACCCCTGGCGCATATTTGTCTGCTGTTGAATGACATTTTCTGTGTGTTTCAAAATATCTGAAAATGAAGAGCGTAGCAGGCGGGAATGATCGCTATACAGCGGGTTTTGGTTAAATTCTATAATTCTGCTAACAGCATGCCGCAAAGCTTTTGACGGAATAGTTCCCCAGTGGGTACAACCGCCGCCGATATTATGATAACGCTCAATAACGGCAATATGGGCTCCCTGTTTAACCAGCCCCATAGCAGCACCTTCACCTCCGGGTCCGGAGCCAATCACAATGGCATCGTAATCGTAAGACTTTTGCATACCGGTACGTCCTATTTTTTTAAACATTCTAACAACGGAAATATAACATTTTTACCAAAGCAGCTGAACGCTAATCGTGTTATTTCTTGTTTCTATGTCCGATACACAGGTTAACAGGCGCTCACAAAGTTTGCCCCACTGTACGCTGATATTTTTGATATAGTGCGACTATAAAGTGTAAACAGGCAGAAACGATGGGCGTCAGAGCACAGCAAAAAGAACGTACAAGACGTACTCTTATTGAAGCAGCGTTCAGCCAGTTGAGTGCAGAACGTAGCTTCGCCAGCTTAAGCTTGCGTGAAGTTGCCCGCGAGGCTGGTATCGCACCAACCTCTTTTTACCGGCATTTTAAAGATGTGGATGAACTCGGCCTGACCATGGTCGATGAGAGCGGGCTGATGCTGCGTCAGTTGATGCGCCAGGCCCGGCAGCGGATCGCCAAAGGCGGCAGTATCATCAAAACTTCGGTCTCCACTTTTATGGAATTCATTGGTAACAACCCGAATGCGTTTCGATTATTACTGCGTGAACGTTCAGGAACTTCTGCAGCCTTTCGTGCCGCTGTTGCCAGGGAAATCCAACACTTTATTGCTGAACTTGCTGACTACCTTGAATTAGAAAACCATATGCCCCGCAGTTTTACTGAGGCGCAGGCAGAAGCTATGGTCACCATTGTATTCAGTGCCGGTGCGGAAGCACTGGACGTGGATGCAGAGCAGCGCCGCAAACTGGAAGACCGGCTGGTTCTGCAGTTAAGAATGATTTCGAAAGGTGCTTATTACTGGTATCGCCGCGAGCAGGAGAGGCTGGCGTTAGCCACAGACAAATCAGAACAGTAATCAACACAGGTAATCACATGACTGAGCAAAATCCCCGTGATAAAGGGACATTGATTCTGGCTTTTATCACTGGCCTTTCGATTAATGGTACTTTCTCGGCACTATTTAATCATTATGTCCCGTTTTCTTTCTTCCCGATCATTTCGCTGGCACTGGCAGTGTGGTATCTGCACCAACGCTATCTGAACAGAAGTATGCCGGAAGGGATGCCTTCATTGTCAGGTGGTTTTTTTCTGTTGGGTATCCTGATGTACAGTGCAGTGATCCGCGCGCAATATCCGCAGATTGGCTCTAACTTCGTACCTACATTATTAATGGTCTGTCTGGTCTTCTGGATCCTGAGCCGTTTTCGTAAGAAACGCTGAATCAACTATCGCCCCGGTATCGGGGCGATAGAGATGCTTATGCTTTCCGGCGCAGCAGCACGCCGCATTCCATATGGTGGGTGTACGGGAACTGATCGAACAGTGCCAGCCGTTCTATCTGGTGAGTGGCCGACAGAGTCTGTAAATTGTCGCAAAGTGTCTGCGGGTTACAGGATATATAGAGGATCACCGGGTAAGCACTGACCATCTCCAGTGTCTGAGAGTCCAGACCACTGCGGGGAGGATCGACAAAAATGGTTTCGCATTCATAACTGCCTAAGTCGACCCCTTCCAGGCGGTTGAACTGGCGCACACCCTGCATTGCCTGCGTAAACTCTTCAGCAGACATTCTGATTATCTGCACATTATCTGTCTGATTAGCAGCAATATTATATTGCGCCGACTCTACCGAAGGTTTTGCAATTTCTGTGGCGAGTACGCGACGAAAATTGCGGGCCAGTGCTAATGAGAAGTTGCCGTTACCACAGTAGAGCTCCAGCAAATCTCCCTGAGATTCCCTGGTGGCGTCCAACGCCCATTCCAGCATTTGCACATTAATCGCCGCATTGGGTTGGGTAAAACTATTCTCGACCTGGCGATAGATCATTTCTTTTCCACCAACAGTCAGCACTTCATCGACATAATCGTGATCAAGGCAAATTTTGGTTTTAGTCGCCCGGCCAATAAATTGCACGTTAAACCCTTCGGCCCGCAAGTTGTCACGCAACTGAGCCATTTCTGCCTGCCACGCATCATCTAATTTGCGGTGATAAAGCAGAGAGATAATAATTTGCTGACTACAGGTCGACAGATAATCTATCTGGAACAGTTTATGTCGTAACAGCGGGTTGTTACGTAAGGCCGTTATCATCCGTGGCATCATCGTATTGATTAGTTCACTGGCTGCGGGAAAACTGTCTACCCTTATTCTCTGGCGGGTCTGCTGATCAAAAATGATATGGTACAAATCATCTCCCTGATGCCAGATGCGGAATTCGGCACGCATACGGTAATGGCTGACAGGTGAGCGAAAAACATCTGCTTCAGGTGCATTAAATGGCACCATCATAGAGGTTAAGCGATTAACTTTTTCCGCCAGCTGGTCGTCATAGTGTTCAACGGGAAGATGTTCCGGGGTCATAATTAATCCTGGTTATTTGGTATCAGGCGGCGATTGTAGGGATTCCATTGCTGATGTCCAGCCCCGGATGTCCCGGCAACAGTTGTGAAGATTCTCTGGTTCCCGTCAGGCAGTTCGGTTTCGACCGCCGGGATCGTGATAGAATAACCCCTCCGTTAACTGATAACGATGAGACAGTGTATGGCTATAGTTGTTCAGGATGAGTTAATGCCCGCTACCGCTGGTGTAGCAGGGGACCGGCCGACAATTCTGGTGTTTGATTCAGGTGTCGGTGGCCTGTCAGTTTATGATGAAATCAGACAGTTACTGCCCGATGCTCATTATATATATGTGTTTGATAATGTGGGTTTCCCATACGGGGAGAAAACCGAACAATATATTATCGAACGACTGACGGCGATTACTGCTGCAGTGGTGCGTGATTACACCGTTTCCATTGCTGTCATTGCCTGCAATACTGCCAGCACCGTTTCTTTACCTGCACTCCGGGCTGCATTTGAGTTTCCGGTTGTCGGGGTTGTCCCTGCCATCAAACCTGCAGCTCGTCTCACCCGCAACGGAATCGTCGGTCTGCTGGCAACGCGTGGCACGGTGAAACGCAGTTACACCCACCAGTTAGTAAAGCAGTTTGCTAAAGAGTGCCAGATAGAAATGCTGGGTTCAGCTGAACTGGTATTGCTGGCAGAACAGAAACTGCATGGCGAAACTGTTCCGCTAGATGAAATACAGCAGATTGTTCGTCCGTGGCTGAGTCTGGCTGAGCCACCCGATACTGTGGTACTGGGCTGTACCCATTTCCCACTGTTAAAGGAGGAACTGCAGGCTGTATTACCTGAAGGAACCCGTCTGATTGATTCCGGGGCTGCTATTGCCAGAAGGACTGTATGGTTGTTGCAGCATGAATCGAAGCCTTCATGTTCTTTTCTTCCTGATGTGGCGTTTTGTACTGAACTGACCGCGGATACTGAGCGTTTATTGCCCGTTTTGCAGCGCTATGGCTTTCCTTTGCTGAAAATACTCGCAGTTTAGTACTGAAATGCATAAAAAAACGCCACTCAGTAATTATTTTAAAATAAACCCTTGTCAGAAAAAATTATCTCCCTATAATGCGCTCCCACTGACACGGTAAAGCGCGATGCGCCAAGGCGTGACAGGGACTGAAGCGATTCGGTCCGGAGAAAAAATCACGAAATAGTGATTGACTCCTGAGGTGAAAAGCGTAATATACGCCACCTCGCAGCGACAACCTAAACGGTTGAGTTGCAACGCTCTTTAACAATTTATCAGACAATCTGTGTGGGCACTCGCAGGATTGATATCAACGTCTCCGGACGTAAAAAATATCAAGTCTTAAGAGTGAACACATAATGAAATTCATTATGAGTGTTTTACACTTGAGCATCGCTTAACTCGTTTAAGCAAATCAAACTTTAAATTGAAGAGTTTGATCATGGCTCAGATTGAACGCTGGCGGCAGGCCTAACACATGCAAGTCGAACGGTAGCACAGAGGAGCTTGCTCCTTGGGTGACGAGTGGCGGACGGGTGAGTAATGTCTGGGAAACTGCCTGATGGAGGGGGATAACTACTGGAAACGGTAGCTAATACCGCATAACGTCGCAAGACCAAAGTGGGGGACCTTCGGGCCTCACACCATCGGATGTGCCCAGATGGGATTAGCTAGTAGGTGGGGTAACGGCTCACCTAGGCGACGATCCCTAGCTGGTCTGAGAGGATGACCAGCCACACTGGAACTGAGACACGGTCCAGACTCCTACGGGAGGCAGCAGTGGGGAATATTGCACAATGGGCGCAAGCCTGATGCAGCCATGCCGCGTGTATGAAGAAGGCCTTCGGGTTGTAAAGTACTTTCAGTCAGGAGGAAGGGTGTAGTCTTAATACGGCTATGCATTGACGTTACTGACAGAAGAAGCACCGGCTAACTCCGTGCCAGCAGCCGCGGTAATACGGAGGGTGCAAGCGTTAATCGGAATTACTGGGCGTAAAGCGCACGCAGGCGGTCTGTCAAGTCGGATGTGAAATCCCCGGGCTCAACCCGGGAACTGCATTCGAAACTGGCAGGCTAGAGTCTTGTAGAGGGGGGTAGAATTCCAGGTGTAGCGGTGAAATGCGTAGAGATCTGGAGGAATACCGGTGGCGAAGGCGGCCCCCTGGACAAAGACTGACGCTCAGGTGCGAAAGCGTGGGGAGCAAACAGGATTAGATACCCTGGTAGTCCACGCCGTAAACGATGTCGACTTGGAGGTTGTGCCCTTGAGGCGTGGCTTCCGGAGCTAACGCGTTAAGTCGACCGCCTGGGGAGTACGGCCGCAAGGTTAAAACTCAAATGAATTGACGGGGGCCCGCACAAGCGGTGGAGCATGTGGTTTAATTCGATGCAACGCGAAGAACCTTACCTACTCTTGACATCCAGAGAACTTAGCAGAGATGCTTTGGTGCCTTCGGGAACTCTGAGACAGGTGCTGCATGGCTGTCGTCAGCTCGTGTTGTGAAATGTTGGGTTAAGTCCCGCAACGAGCGCAACCCCTATCCTTTGTTGCCAGCGATTCGGTCGGGAACTCAAAGGAGACTGCCGGTGATAAACCGGAGGAAGGTGGGGATGACGTCAAGTCATCATGGCCCTTACGAGTAGGGCTACACACGTGCTACAATGGCGCATACAAAGAGAAGCGACCTCGCGAGAGCAAGCGGACCTCATAAAGTGCGTCGTAGTCCGGATTGGAGTCTGCAACTCGACTCCATGAAGTCGGAATCGCTAGTAATCGTAGATCAGAATGCTACGGTGAATACGTTCCCGGGCCTTGTACACACCGCCCGTCACACCATGGGAGTGGGTTGCAAAAGAAGTAGATAGCTTAACCTTCGGGAGGGCGTTTACCACTTTGTGATTCATGACTGGGGTGAAGTCGTAACAAGGTAACCGTAGGGGAACCTGCGGTTGGATCACCTCCTTACCTGAAGATACGTTCCCGTGAAGTGTCCACAACAGATTGTCTGATAGAAAGTATGAGCAAGGCGTCTTGCCGAAGCAGACTTCAGTGTCCCCTTCGTCTAGAGGCCCAGGACACCGCCCTTTCACGGCGGTAACAGGGGTTCGAATCCCCTAGGGGACGCCACTTGCTGGTATGTGAGTGAAAGTCACCGACCGAATTATCTTAAAGATGACTTACGAGTCATGTTTAAGATATTGCTCTTTAACAATCCGGAACAAGCTGAAAATTTGAAAACAATGAATGACGAAAGTTATTCAGAGTCTCTCAAAAACTTTTACGATTCATAGTCGTTGCAAGACGTCTGTGGGTTGTGAGGTTAAGCGAATAAGCGTACACGGTGGATGCCCTGGCAGTCAGAGGCGATGAAGGACGTGCTAATCTGCGAAAAGCGCCGGTAAGGTGATATGAACCGATACAGCCGGCGATGTCCGAATGGGGAAACCCGGTGCACTCAGTGCATCATCGTTAACTGAATTCATAGGTTAACGAGGCGAACCTGGGGAACTGAAACATCTAAGTACCCAGAGGAAAAGAAATCAACCGAGATTCCCCCAGTAGCGGCGAGCGAACGGGGAGCAGCCCTGAACCATCATCAGTGTGTGTGTTAGTGGAAGCGTCTGGAATGTCGCGCGATACAGGGTGAAAGTCCCGTACATGAAAATGCACACATCGTGAGTTCGAAGAGTAGGGCGGGACACGTGGTATCCTGTCTGAATATGGGGGGACCATCCTCCAAGGCTAAATACTCCTGACTGACCGATAGTGAACCAGTACCGTGAGGGAAAGGCGAAAAGAACCCCGGCGAGGGGAGTGAAAAGAACCTGAAACCGTGTACGTACAAGCAGTGGGAGCACCTTTATGGTGTGACTGCGTACCTTTTGTATAATGGGTCAGCGACTTATATTCTGTAGCAAGGTTAACCGTATAGGGGAGCCGCAGGGAAACCGAGTCTTAACTGGGCGTTAAGTTGCAGGGTATAGACCCGAAACCCGGTGATCTAGCCATGGGCAGGTTGAAGGTTGGGTAACACTAACTGGAGGACCGAACCGACTAATGTTGAAAAATTAGCGGATGACCTGTGGCTGGGGGTGAAAGGCCAATCAAACCGGGAGATAGCTGGTTCTCCCCGAAAGCTATTTAGGTAGCGCCTCGTGAATTCATCTCCGGGGGTAGAGCACTGTTTCGGCTAGGGGGCCATCCCGGCTTACCAACCCGATGCAAACTGCGAATACCGGAGAATGTTATCACGGGAGACACACGGCGGGTGCTAACGTCCGTCGTGAAGAGGGAAACAACCCAGACCGCCAGCTAAGGTCCCAAAGTCATGGTTAAGTGGGAAACGATGTGGGAAGGCTCAGACAGCCAGGATGTTGGCTTAGAAGCAGCCATCATTTAAAGAAAGCGTAATAGCTCACTGGTCGAGTCGGCCTGCGCGGAAGATGTAACGGGGCTAAACCATGCACCGAAGCTGCGGCAGCGACACTATGTGTTGTTGGGTAGGGGAGCGTTCTGTAAGCCGTTGAAGGTGGGCTGTGAGGTCTGCTGGAGGTATCAGAAGTGCGAATGCTGACATAAGTAACGATAAAGCGGGTGAAAAGCCCGCTCGCCGGAAGACCAAGGGTTCCTGTCCAACGTTAATCGGGGCAGGGTGAGTCGACCCCTAAGGCGAGGCTGAAAAGCGTAGTCGATGGGAAACAGGTTAATATTCCTGTACTTGGTGTTACTGCGAAGGGGGGACGGAGAAGGCTATGTCATCCGGGCGACGGTTGTCCCGGTTTAAGCGTGTAGGCTGAGGTTCCAGGCAAATCCGGAACTTCTTAAGGCTGAGGCGTGATGACGAGGTACTACGGTACTGAAGTGACAAATGCCCTGCTTCCGGGAAAAGCCTCTAAGCTCCAGGTAACACGAAATCGTACCCCAAACCGACACAGGTGGTCAGGTAGAGAATACCAAGGCGCTTGAGAGAACTCGGGTGAAGGAACTAGGCAAAATGGTGCCGTAACTTCGGGAGAAGGCACGCTGGCGCGTAGGTGAAGGGACTTGCTCCCGGAGCTGAAGCCAGTCGAAGATACCAGCTGGCTGCAACTGTTTATTAAAAACACAGCACTGTGCAAACACGAAAGTGGACGTATACGGTGTGACGCCTGCCCGGTGCCGGAAGGTTAATTGATGGGGTTATCCGCAAGGAGAAGCTCTTGATCGAAGCCCCGGTAAACGGCGGCCGTAACTATAACGGTCCTAAGGTAGCGAAATTCCTTGTCGGGTAAGTTCCGACCTGCACGAATGGCGTAATGATGGCCAGGCTGTCTCCACCCGAGACTCAGTGAAATTGAAATCGCTGTGAAGATGCAGTGTACCCGCGGCAAGACGGAAAGACCCCGTGAACCTTTACTATAGCTTGACACTGAATATTGAGCCTTGATGTGCAGGATAGGTGGGAGGCACTGAAGTACGGACGCCAGTTCGTACGGAGCCATCCTTGAAATACCACCCTTTAATGTTTGATATTCTAACGTAGACCCGTCATCCGGGTTGCGGACAGTGTCTGGTGGGTAGTTTGACTGGGGCGGTCTCCTCCCAAAGAGTAACGGAGGAGCACGAAGGTTAGCTAATCACGGTCGGACATCGTGAGGTTAGTGCAAAGGCATAAGCTAGCTTGACTGCGAGAGTGACGGTTCGAGCAGGTGCGAAAGCAGGTCTTAGTGATCCGGTGGTTCTGAATGGAAGGGCCATCGCTCAACGGATAAAAGGTACTCCGGGGATAACAGGCTGATACCGCCCAAGAGTTCATATCGACGGCGGTGTTTGGCACCTCGATGTCGGCTCATCACATCCTGGGGCTGAAGTAGGTCCCAAGGGTACGGCTGTTCGCCGTTTAAAGTGGTACGCGAGCTGGGTTTAGAACGTCGTGAGACAGTTCGGTCCCTATCTGCCGTGGGCGCTGGAGAATTGAGGGGGGTTGCTCCTAGTACGAGAGGACCGGAGTGAACGCACCACTGGTGTTCGGGTTGTCATGCCAATGGCATTGCCCGGTAGCTAAGTGCGGAAAAGATAAGTGCTGAAAGCATCTAAGCACGAAACTTGCCCCGAGATGAGTTCTCCCTGACTCCTTGAGAGTCCTGAAGGGACGTTGAAGACGACGACGTTGATAGGCCGGATGTGTAAGTGCAGCGATGCATTGAGCTAACCGGTACTAATGACCCGTGAGGCTTAACCTTACAACGCCAGAGGCGTTTTGCGAGAGACGCAAAGAATTTTCAGCGAAGTTCCAGATTAAAGAACAATTAAGAATTAGCAGTGTTCTGCGGACGAACGTATTCTCCGCAAGAGCAGAGCGATTTTAAGAATTAGCGGGAACGAAAAAGATTTGTTCCGTGCACCAAGATTTGCCTGGCGGCTAGAGCGCGGTGGTCCCACCTGACCCCATGCCGAACTCAGAAGTGAAACGCCGTAGCGCCGATGGTAGTGTGGGGTCTCCCCATGCGAGAGTAGGGAACTGCCAGGCATCCAATTACGACCGGAATAATGGTCATGACTTTTACCGTGACGGGTAAAAGGTGAAATACCTGAGTTCAGACAGTTTCTGAGTTCAGTACAGAATCGGTGGAGCGGTAGTTCAGTTGGTTAGAATACCTGCCTGTCACGCAGGGGGTCGCGGGTTCGAGCCCCGTCCGTTCCGCCACCCTATTTAGGGGCGTAGTTCAATTGGTAGAGCACCGGTCTCCAAAACCGGGTGTTGGGGGTTCGAGTCCCTCCGCCCCTGCCAGAAAAAAACAATCCTTTGCTTAGCGAAGGATTTTTTTTTGCCTGAAACTGACTACATTCTGCTTTCTTCTGACCGGATTTCGCCGGTCATTTAACCACTTCTGCCAGTTTTACCTGCAATTAGTCCTGTAACACCCGAAATCTGTTAGCGTGAAACAATCGGAACCTTCAGCAACTGTTTTAGTGCCGACTGCTGATCGCTGTTTTGCAGCCAGACTGCATATAGCGGCCGTACCACGGTAGCGGTATCTGCCACCTGAACCAGATCTTTATAAAGTGTTTGCCAGTATTCTGGCAGAAATGCACAGGCCTCAGTGGTATGTAATAAATCACGGGCGATATGAGCTGATGTGGTGGTCAGTACCGGGGTATCTTCATTGCCAGACAGATAAAACTCATGCTGATGAAAATCGGCACCCCATTCCAGTTTGATATAGCGATATTTCTCTTTTTTCTCCGAATGACGAGAGCGAAACAGTGCCAGCGAAATATGACCAATTTGCTGACTGGATAATTCATCCATTTTTGGGGCTTCAGTAGTGATCAGAACATCGAGCTGTCGTTCATGAATCTGTTTAACCAGCAGATGTCTCTGAGCGACTCTGGCCTCAATATGCAGATTATCCCTGGTCTCGTAGAGACTCTTCAGCCATGGAGTCAGGTAGGCCTCCCACAAGGCAGTGCTGGCGCCAATGGTTAGCTCATGATGTTGCAGCGACAGAGACACCTCTTTTTTAGCGATCTGCCAGGTATTCATCAGCGTTTCTGCATAGGGCAACAAACGCTCCCCGGCAGAAGTCAGGCGGATGTTGTTACGATGCCGGGTGAACAGATTCACACCCAACTGATTTTCCAGTTGGCGAATGCGAAAACTCACTGCAGACTGAGTCAGATACAACGCTTCTGCAGCTCTTCCAAAATGGCGTGTTCTGCTTACTTCCAGGAAAGTTTTCAGCAATTCAGTGTCCACAATTACATCTCCAAAATTACTAATCGTATTGATTTAAATCTTTTGTTTTACACTTTGTCAAGCGTATCTAATACTCCGCGCCATAAATCACACGACCATAAAAGAGTTAGGAGCGTGTAAAATGACGGATAGCTTTACCACAACCAATCGCTTTTTTGATAACAAAAACTACCCGCGCGGGTTCTCACGCCACGGTGATTTTACCATTAAGGAAGCTCAGCTTCTTGAGCGTCATGGCTTTGCCTTCAATGAGCTTGATCTTGCTAAACGCGAGCCAGCAACTGAAGAAGAACGCCTGTTTGTCGAAGTTTGCCGCGGTGTACGTGAGCCGGAAACGGAAGCAGAACGTGTCTGGTCAAAATACATGGCCAGAATTAAACGTCCAAAACGTTTCCACACACTATCTGGTGGCAAGCCGCAGATGGATACCGTCGAAGAGTTTAATGACAGCGACGATTAAGATAAAACATCAGAAAGGGCCATTGGCCCTTTTTTTATACCTGAAATTACCAGCTCAACTGTAACGCGGTGTGTCATGACTGCTGTTTATGCAGGCGTTGTAGTAACCTGTCCATTGCCCGGTAACTCAGGGCTTCCTGCAGGTGCTGCCGGGAAATATCCGGTTGTTGCTGAAGATCTGCCAGAGTCCTGGAAACTTTTAAAATACGCTGCCATGCTCTGACGGAAAGCCCGAGTGCCAGTAATGCCTGTTCAAGCCATTGCGCATCTTCAACACGAAGCTGACAGAATTTTCTGACCTCTTTGTTATCCATCAACGCATTTACTTTTCCTGCTCTTTGCTGCTGCAACTCCCGTGCCTCAATAACCCTGCCGCGGACCCGGGCTGATGACTCTGCACTCAGGGTTTGCTGAGCCAGAGTTCCCGGGGGTAACAGGGGAACCTCAAGGGAGAGGTCAAACCTGTCGAGAAAAGGCCCTGAGAGGCGATTCAGATAGCGTAATAGCTGGCTGAGAGTCTGACGTTGATGAATACCCTCGTAATGTCCCGATGCGGCAGGGTTCATTGCCGCTATCAGCTGAAATCTTGCCGGGTAGGTGATTTTTGCTTTTGCCCGGGAAATGGCGATGACGCCTGATTCCAGAGGCTCTCTCAGTGAGTCGAGTGATCTGCGTTGAAATTCCGGTAGCTCATCAAGAAACAATACTCCGTTGTGTGCGAGCGAGATCTCTCCCGGCAGGGGTAATGCACCCCCTCCGACCAGAGCAAACATCGATGAACTATGATGTGGAGCGCGAAAAGGGCGGTCTGAGCAAAGCGATGCAGGAGGAGTATCTCTGCTCAGGCTCAGCAGAGCGGTGCATTCAAGGGCTTCATCACGACTAAGTGGTGGAAGAATGCCTGGTAGTCTGGTTGCCAGCATCGTTTTTCCGGTCCCTGGTGGGCCGATCAGCAGCAGATTGTGGCCACCTGCAGCCGTGATCTCCAGCGCTCGCCTGGCATGTTGCTGACCAATAATATCCTGCAGGTCAGGATGCTGACGACAAGGAGCAGGCAGGTTATTTTCAGCCTTTGGAAGCTCACTCTTGCCGTGCAGAAAGTGGCAGATATCGAGCAAGGTCTCACCAACATAACAGGGCCCTTGTGTAATCAACCCTGCTTCTGCCTCATTAGCCCGCGAAAGAATCATGGTCCGCTGGTCACCCAGCGCGGCCAGTACTGCTGGAATAGTTCCTCTGACCGGCCTCAGAGCGCCATTCAGTGCCAGTTCTCCCAGAAACTCTAGCCGGATAAGGGATGATGCCGGAATCTGCTCAGAAGCTGCCAGAATCGCAATAGCAATGGGTAAGTCATAGCGCCCCCCTTCTTTGGGCATATCCGCCGGAGCAAGATTGACAGTAATACGTCTGGCAGGAAAGCTAAACCCGCTGTTAATCATGGCACTACGTACCCGCTCCCTGGCTTCTTTGACTGCCGTTTCCGGAAGACCAACTAAAGTTAACCCGGGCAATCCGCTACTCAGATGGGCTTCGATGGTCACCAGTGGGGCGTCAATGCCAATGCTTGCCCGGGTCATTACTCTGGCTAATGACATATTCTCTCCTTGTGTTGAATGGCAGTGTAAAACGCCAGGCCGGGATGTTGCGGATAAATTGACCATTTTTGCGTATCAATGCACAAGCAGGCGACCAGGTGGGAGATTTGCTTCGGTTGAAATGTGAGCGCCTTCCGGGGTTTTTCTGTTTTCCTGTCGAAAAAACCGCTAAAAATGTTTTTTACATATAACTAATACTTATCAGTAAGTTAAAAAAATCCTGTGGATTAGCGCGGGAAATAAACGCAGAAAAAAGTTGTCACCAGGCATGAATCTATGATAACTCTTTAGGCATTACTTCGAATTAAGCGAATTATTGTACTTATTATGAAAGCCCTTCTACGAGTGATTAGCCTGGTCGTGATTAGTGTGGTGGTGATTATTCTACCATCGCGCGGGGCTGCACTCGGAGAAAGAAAGGCTTAAAAATCAAGCCTTAATCGAAAGAGAACCCCCGCACCGACAGGTCCGGGGGTTTTTTTTTGGTCTTCAGGTCTTACAGTATTTTAATGTGGAGCAGAATATGAAACCTAGCACAAAATTCTGTTGTTCCCGACAAAAGGCAGGAGAATAGCCATGACTGGAGCACAGTGGGTAGTTCAGGCATTACGGACACAAGGGATTCAAACCGTTTTTGGGTATCCGGGCGGGGCAATCATGCCAGTCTACGATGCACTCTATGATGGTGGTGTGGAACACCTGCTGTGCCGGCATGAACAAGGTGCGGTTATGGCAGCGATTGGCTATGCGCGGGCAACAGGAAAAACCGGAGTGTGTATTGCAACCTCTGGTCCGGGAGCAACAAATCTGATTACCGGACTGGCCGATGCAATGATGGATTCCGTACCTGTGGTGGCAATCACCGGACAGGTCTCTTCTGCTGTAATGGGTACCGATGCATTTCAGGAAATCGATGTTTTAGGCTTATCGCTGGCCTGTACCAAACATAGTTTTCTGGTTCAGTCGCTGGAAGAGCTGCCGGCGGTACTCGCCAGTGCTTTCGAGATTGCCGCATCTGGTCGCCCGGGGCCGGTTCTGGTCGATATTCCTAAAGATATTCAGCTGGGTTCCGCAGATTTTGTTGAGAGCCAGCCACAAGCTGCTGACATGTTGCCGTTGCCAGAAGCTGAGCTGACAGCAGCACGACAGTTAATGGTCCGGTCGAAAAAGCCGGTGATTTATGCCGGTGGTGGCGTGGGTATTGCCGGTGCTGTTCCGGCACTGCGTCAGTTTCTGAAAACTACCGGTATCCCTTCAGTATGCACACTGAAAGGCCTGGGCTCAGTATCCGCCGAGGATGAAACTTACCTGGGAATGCTGGGTATGCATGGCAGTAAAGCCGCAAACCTGGCAGTGCAGGAATGCGATTTGCTGATCGCTGTCGGCGCTCGCTTTGATGACAGGGTTACCGGCAAACTGGATACTTTTGCGCCTAATGCTGCTGTTATCCATCTGGATATTGATCCTGCAGAGCTGAATAAACTGCGCAGGGCGCATGTTTCGTTGCAGGGTAGCCTGCAGCAGTTATTACCGGCCCTGGTTCAGCCGATGGACATTGCTGAATGGCGGAGTTCTGCGGCGGCGATGAAGCGGGATTTTACCCCTGCATATAATCATCCGGGTGAGGCTATTTTTGCCCCGGCATTGTTAAAAACCCTCTCAGAGCGAAAATCTCCGCAGACCATTGTAACGACCGATGTAGGTCAGCATCAGATGTGGGCTGCTCAGCATATGGACTTTGATGCTCCGGATCGTTTTATCACCTCCAGTGGTCTCGGAACCATGGGGTTTGGTTTACCGGCAGCAGTTGGGGCGCAGGTTGCCTGCCCGCAGGACCCTGTGATCTGCGTTTCGGGAGACGGCTCGATAATGATGAATATTCAGGAGCTGGGTACCATTAAACGGCGTAAGCTGCCGGTAAAAATTCTGCTGCTGGATAACCAGCGACTGGGCATGGTACGCCAGTGGCAGCAATTATTTTTTGACCAACGCTACAGCGAAACGTATCTGACGGATAACCCGGACTTCCTGACTCTGGCGAGTGCTTTTGGTATCCCGGGGCAGAGAATCAGTCGTAAAGACCAGATTGATGGTGCGCTGGAAGCTATGCTGAACAGTGACGGTCCATATTTCCTGCATGTCAGCATTGATGAGTATGAAAACGTCTGGCCATTGGTTCCGCCTGGCGCCAGTAATGCCGATATGATCGAGGAAACCTTATGAACCAGCATCAATTGTCTATCGAAGCACAGTACCGCCCTGAAATATTAGAGCGTATTTTGCGGGTGGTTCGCCACCGGGGATTCCGCATCTGCGCCATGAATATGTCTCAGGCGCACGACAGCGAGCATGTCAGTATCGCAATGACTGTGACCAGCCTGCGTCCGATTGATTTACTGACAGCGCAACTGACCAAACTGATGGACGTTACCAGCGTCCGGGTTACACAACAGACAACACAACAAATCCACGCCGAAGCGTAAAAGGACAGAAAAATGAGTACTAAAAAAGCAGAGTTTATCTGGTTCAACGGGGAAATGGTTAAATGGGAAGAAGCCAAAGTCAGCGTCATGTCTCATGCTCTGCACTATGGTACTTCGGTCTTTGAAGGTGTGCGCTGCTACGATTCGCACAAAGGCCCGGTTGTCTTCCGTCACCGTGAACACATGCAACGTCTGCGTGACTCTGCCAAAATTTATCGCTTCCCGGTGTCACAGAGTGTTGATGAGCTGATGGAAGCATGTCGTGAAGTATTACGCGTCAACAATCTGAAAAGTGCATATATCCGTCCACTGGTTTTTGTCGGTGATGTCGGGCTTGGCGTTAACCCACCGGAAGGGTTTAGCACTGATGTGATTATTGCCGCGTTCCCGTGGGGAGCTTATCTGGGTGCTGAAGCGTTGGAGCAGGGTATTGATGCGATGGTTTCTTCATGGAACCGTGTAGCAGCCAATACTATTCCTACCGCGGCAAAAGCCGGTGGTAACTACCTGTCCTCTCTGCTGGTTGGCAGCGAAGCTCGTCGCCACGGCTATCAGGAAGGTATTGCCCTGGATGTAAATGGTTATGTGTCTGAAGGTGCAGGTGAGAACCTGTTTGAAGTGAAGGATGGCATTCTGTTTACCCCGCCATTCACCTCTTCAGCCTTACCGGGAATTACCCGTGATGCTATCATCAAACTGGCAGCAGAGCTGGGCATCGAAGTTCGCGAGCAGGTTCTGTCACGTGAATCACTGTATCTGGCAGATGAAGTCTTTATGTCAGGAACTGCTGCCGAAATTACCCCGGTGCGTAGTGTTGACGGAATTCAGGTAGGCGAAGGTCGTTGTGGTCCTGTGACTAAACGTATTCAGCAGGCTTTCTTTGGCCTGTTTACCGGTGAAACAGAAGATAAATGGGGCTGGCTGGATCAGGTCAACCCATAATAACTCGACAGATAACGCGGGCAGATGATGTCCGCGATTTTTTTTCAGACTGGAGTAAACAGAGCATGCCTAAGTACCGTTCCGCTACCACCACCCATGGGCGAAATATGGCGGGAGCCCGCGCACTATGGCGCGCGACCGGAATGACTGATGATGATTTTGGTAAACCTATCATCGCAGTTGTTAACTCATTCACTCAGTTTGTACCTGGTCATGTTCACTTGCGTGATCTGGGTAAACTGGTTGCCGAGCAGATCGAAGCTGCCGGTGGTGTCGCCAAAGAATTTAATACCATTGCCGTTGATGATGGTATCGCTATGGGTCACGGCGGAATGCTGTATTCATTACCGTCGCGTGAACTGATCGCGGACTCTGTAGAATATATGGTCAACGCGCACTGTGCAGATGCGATGGTCTGTATTTCTAACTGCGACAAGATCACCCCGGGAATGCTGATGGCATCTCTGCGTCTTAACATTCCGGTTATTTTTGTTTCCGGTGGTCCGATGGAAGCCGGTAAAACCAAGCTGTCTGACAAAATCATCAAACTGGATTTAGTGGATGCGATGATTCAGGGTGCAAACCCGAATGTCAGTGATGCTGACAGTGAGCAGATTGAACGTTCTGCCTGTCCGACCTGTGGTTCCTGCTCAGGGATGTTTACCGCTAACTCAATGAACTGTCTGACAGAAGCATTGGGTCTGTCTCAGCCGGGGAACGGTTCTCTGCTGGCAACTCATGCGGATCGTGAGCAGCTGTTTATCAATGCAGGTAAACGCATTGTCGGCCTGACTAAACGTTACTACGAGCAGGATGATGCTTCCGTGCTGCCACGCAACATTGCCAGCAAGGCTGCTTTTGAAAATGCGATGACGCTGGATATCGCGATGGGCGGATCAACCAACACAGTTCTGCACCTGCTGGCCGCGGCTCAGGAAGGCGAAATCGATTTCGATATTTCTGATATCGACCGGTTATCCCGCAAAGTTCCACACCTGTGTAAAGTTGCGCCAAGTACTCAGAAATACCATATGGAAGATGTTCACCGCGCCGGTGGCGTTATCGGGATTCTGGGAGAATTGGATCGCGCAGGACTGCTGGATACTTCTGTACCGAACATCCTGGGAACCACTCTGCGTGAAGCTCTGGATAACTACGACATCATGCTGACGTCCGATGAAGCGGTGAAAAAAATGTACCGTGCCGGCCCTGCCGGTATCCGTACCACTAAGGCATTCTCTCAGGATTGTCGCTGGGATACGCTGGATGATGACCGTGAAAACGGTTGTATTCGCACCCGTGAACATGCGTTCTCTCAGGACGGTGGACTGGCTGTGCTGTACGGCAACCTGGCGCTGGACGGATGTATTGTAAAAACCGCAGGTGTGGATAAAGAGATCCTGACCTTCCGTGGCCCGGCGAAAGTCTATGAAAGCCAGGATGATGCGGTTGAAGCTATTCTGGGCGGAAAAGTAGTGGCCGGTGATGTTGTTGTTATCCGCTACGAAGGTCCTAAAGGTGGCCCGGGCATGCAGGAAATGCTCTACCCTACTACCTATCTGAAATCGATGGGACTGGGAAAAAGCTGTGCTCTGATCACCGACGGACGTTTCTCTGGCGGCACATCCGGCCTGTCTATTGGTCATGCTTCTCCTGAGGCAGCCAATGGTGGTGCTATCGCGTTGGTTAAAGACGGCGATACCATCGATATCAATATTCCTGGCCGTACTATCAGCCTGGATATCAGCGAAGCAGAAATTGAGGCTCGTCGTGCCGCAGAAGAAGCGCGCGGAAGTGCGGCCTATACCCCGCGTGACCGTCAGCGTGAAGTCTCTTTCGCCCTGCGTGCTTACGCCTCTCTCGCAACCAGTGCCGATAAAGGCGCTGTACGTGATAAGAGCAAACTGGGGGGATAACTGATCATGGCTGCTTCCAAACCTCTTTCGTCCGCACCTACGGGTGCGGAGTATCTTCATGCCGCCCTGCGTTCTCCGGTTTATGAGGTTACTCAAATTACTCCGTTGCAGAAAATGGAGAAACTGTCAGAGCGACTCGGCAATACTATCGTTGTTAAACGTGAAGATCGTCAGCCGGTTCATAGTTTTAAGTTGCGTGGTGCTTACGCAATGATTGCCGGCCTGAATGAACAGCAAAGAGCACAGGGTGTGATTACTGCTTCGGCAGGTAACCACGCTCAGGGAGTAGCGCTCTCTGCCAGTCGCCGCGGGATAAAATCTCTGATTGTTATGCCAGTCGCGACTGCTGATATCAAAGTAGATGCTGTTCGTGCGTTTGGCGGAGAAGCTTATCTGTACGGTGCAAACTTTGATGAAGCTAAGGCGAAAGCCATAGAGCTGGCAGAGCAACATGGTTACAGCTTTGTGCCTCCGTTCGACCACCCGGCAGTGATTGCCGGGCAGGGGACACTGGCGCTGGAATTATTGCAGCAGGATGCGCATATCGACCGGATTTTCGTGCCGGTGGGCGGCGGTGGTCTGGCTGCCGGTGTGGCAGTTGTGATTAAACAACTGATGCCGGAAATCAAGGTGATTGCGGTAGAAGCCGAAGATTCCGCCTGCCTGAAAGCGGCACTGGATGCCGGAGAACCTGTAGATTTACCACGGGTTGGTCTGTTTGCTGAAGGTGTGGCGGTTAAACGGGTGGGCAGTGAAACATTCCGTCTGTGTCAGCAATACCTCGACGATATTGTGACTGTGGACAGTGATGCCATTTGCTCAGCAATGAAAGATATTTTTGAAGACGTGCGTGCCATCGCCGAACCTTCCGGCGCACTGGCACTGGCAGGAATGAAAAAATATATTCAACAGCATGACATCAAAGATGAGCGACTGGCGCATGTGCTTTCCGGCGCGAATGTGAATTTCCACGGGCTGCGTTATGTATCGGAGCGTTGCGAGCTCGGAGAACAACGTGAAGCTTTGCTGGCAGTTACCATTCCGGAACAGCAGGGTAGTTTTCTGAAATTCTGCCAGATTCTTGGCGGACGCGCGGTGACCGAATTTAATTACCGGTATGCCGATGATAAAAATGCCTGCATTTTTGTCGGAGTCCGCTTAACCCGTGGTCTGGAAGAACGTGCCGAGATTGTTCGCCAACTGAGCGAAGGTGGCTATCAGGTTGTTGATCTGTCTGATGACGAAATGGCGAAGCTGCACCTTCGCTATATGGTTGGGGGCAGACCAGGGAAACCATTGCAGGAAAGACTGTACAGCTTTGAGTTTCCGGAATCTCCCGGAGCATTGCTGAAATTCCTGCAAACCCTGGGTACGCACTGGAATATTTCACTATTCCATTACCGGAGCCATGGCACCGATTACGGCAGGGTACTGGCGGCCTTCGAGCTGAGCGATAATGAACCACGTTTCGCTGAACATCTGACAGCCCTTGGCTATGACTTTCATGATGAAAGCGATAACCCTGCGTTTCGTTTCTTCCTGGCTGGCCGGTAGTTACAGTAAATCCCAGAATGCATTCACCAGCGGCTCTCCGAGCCGCTTCTTCTGCACACAAACTCCCAGTTCCAGCGGCTCACCGGTATCGCTCACCGGCAGCGACATAATACGGTTACGGACCGGTTCCGGGCTGTTATCCAGAACTACCACCGGCAGTAATGCCACTCCGCAACCTAATGCTACCATCGACACCATCGCTTCATGCCCCGCTACTGTGGCATATATCAGGGGACTGGTGATTTTTCTGCGTCGCAGCCAAAGATCAACGCTGCGTCGGACAGGGCCTTGTTCGGGGAAAATAAACGGAATGCTGCTCCAGTCAGGATCTGCTTCATTGACCGCGCTGCGGACCGGGCAGGGCAATGCCGGAGCGATCAGTGCCAGCGGCAACACATCCAGTGGATTGAAGGCAATACCGGAAGGCAGTGACTCAGGTTTCCCCGCAATTGCCAGGTCTGCTTCACCGGAGCTGATTTTCTGGACGGCATCGGCCGGGTCACCGGTGGATAATTTAATTTCGACCTGCGGATGTTCTGCCCGGAAACGATCGAGAATCGGTGGCAGATGACTGTAGGCAGCTGTTACCGAACAAAACAGGTGCAATTCCCCGCTCAGGGAAGGACTGTTGAGATCCATCAAATGCCGTAACTGCTGATAATGCAGCAGGGTCTGGCGGGCAAACTGGCTGAAAGTCTCCCCTGCCTCGGTCAGTGCAACTGAACGGTTATCTCGTACAAACAACGGGTGGCCTACCTCTTCTTCCAGCCGTTGAATCTGCCGCGACAGTGTGGAAGGGCTGACATGTATGGCGCGAGCCGTCTGCCCGAAATGACGACTTTCTGCCAGATGAAGAAATAATTTCAGGTCCCGTAAATCCATCGTAGCCAGCCCCGGTGATGTATTGCACTTATTGCAATATGACGTTGTTAATATATCAATTTAAGCAATAGAAATCCTGACATATGATGTAGGTATTCTCAGTGACGCAATGAATGCCGCTGAATACCTGATAAATACAAACACAACCAAACCGGAGTACCCATGGCTAACTATTTCAACACTCTGAATCTGCGCAACCAGTTATCGCAGTTAGGCAAATGCCGTTTTATGTCTCGCGATGAATTTGCAGATGAAGCCAGCTTTCTGAAAGGCAAAAAAGTCGTGATTGTCGGCTGTGGCGCTCAGGGGCTTAACCAGGGTCTGAATATGCGTGATTCCGGTCTGGATATTGCTTATGCCCTGCGTGCAGAAGCGATTGCCGAGAAGCGTGCCTCATGGCGTAAAGCATCAGACAACGGTTTTAAAGTGGGTACCTATGAAGAACTGATCCCACAGGCTGACCTGGTGGTTAACCTGACTCCGGACAAACAGCACTCAGCTGTTGTTCAGGCAGTTCAGCCGCTGATGAAAGACGGCGCTGCACTGGGCTATTCGCACGGTTTTAACATCGTTGAAGTTGGCGAAACTATCCGTAAAGATATTACCGTGGTGATGGTTGCTCCGAAATGTCCGGGTACCGAAGTTCGTGAAGAATACAAACGTGGTTTCGGTGTTCCTACTCTGATCGCCGTTCACCCTGAAAATGATCCGAAAGGCGAAGGTCTGGCGATTGCTAAAGCCTGGGCAGCGGCGACCGGTGGTCATCGTGCTGGTGTTCTGGAATCTTCTTTCGTTGCTGAAGTTAAATCTGACCTGATGGGTGAGCAGACTATCCTGTGTGGTATGTTGCAGGCAGGTTCTTTACTGTGCTTCGACAAGCTGGTGGCTGAAGGTACTGATGCGGCCTATGCAGAAAAACTGATCCAGTTTGGTTGGGAAACTATCACTGAATCCCTGAAATTCGGCGGTATTACGCTGATGATGGATCGTCTGTCTAACCCGGCAAAACTGCGTGCTTATGAGCTGTCTGAGCAACTGAAAGAGATCATGGCTCCGCTGTTCCGTAAACACATGGATGACATTATCTCTGGTGCATTCTCTTCCGGAATGATGGCTGACTGGGCGAATGATGATAAAGATCTGCTGACCTGGCGTGAAGAAACCGGGAAAACCCCGTTCGAAACCGCTTCACAGTTTGAAGGTAAAATCGCTGAGCAGGATTACTATGACCAGGGTGTAGTAATGATCGCGATGGTTAAAGCCGGGGTTGAACTGGCGTTTGAAACCATGGTTGCTTCCGGCATCATCGAAGAATCAGCTTACTATGAGTCACTGCATGAGCTGCCACTGATTGCTAACACCATTGCCCGTAAGCGTCTGTATGAAATGAACGTGGTTATTTCTGATACTGCTGAATATGGTAACTATTTGTTCTCATTTGCTGCGGTACCGCTGCTGAAAGACTTTATGGCTTCGTTGCAGACTGGTGATTTAGGTCAGGAAACCCTGAGCGGCAATGCGGTTGATAACGCGCAGCTGCGTGACGTTAACGAAGCGATTCGTCATCACCCAATCGAAGCTGTGGGTAGCAAACTGCGTGGTTATATGACTGACATGAAACGTATTGCTGTTGCCGGTTAAGTCCAGGCTGTAAGCGACGTACTGTATTGTCAGATGAACTGCCCTCCGGTTTCGGGGGGCAGTTTTTTTGTCTGTAATATTTATTGCGTCGCTGATATGAGGCAGGCAGAAGCAGAGAATTATTGCCTTTGACCGGGCCACTCCATGAATGGTCCGTTGAGATGAAGTTAGCGTTTACTAAAGGCCAGCTTTGCAGCAAATGACAGCAGAACGGCACCGGTAGCACGGTCCATGGTAGTGACGACGGCCGGACGTTTGAAAAAAGCGCTCAGTGGCCGGGTTGCAGCAATCAGTGTCATCAGCCAGCAAATTCCCAGTAACATATGAATCCCGACCAGCCCCAGAGTCCAGAAGAACAGTGAATGGCCCTGTGGGATAAACTGCGGTAAAAAGGATACGTAAAAAATACCGACTTTCGGGTTCAGCAGGTTACCCGTAATGCCACGCAGCAGCCAGTTAGTGTCTTTTTTCTGGTGTTTGTCATCAGCGCTGGTAATTCCTTTACGCGGGCGTAGCAGCATTCCCAGGCCCAGCCAGCATAGATAGGCGGCACCGCAATACTTCAGTACATCATAGGCCAGTTCAGAAACAGCGATCAGAGCTCCCAGCCCACAGGCGACGGCGAACCCCCACAGAATACACCCGATATTGATTCCCAGAGCAGCACGGACTGCCTGCTTACGCCCCTCAACAGTGGCGGTTCTCAGAACCAGCGCAGTATCCAGTCCCGGTGTCAGAGTCAGTAATCCGGCGGTAAATGTATAGGCAATCAGGCTTTCTGTGACAGTCATTATTCAATCTCACAAGGCAGGGGCAGAAGGAAAGGTTATAACAATTGTTGTCAGTACAGACAATGTATTCGCGTCAAAAGGAAAGCAGAGGCAGGAGGGAGGTTCTTCCCTGAAAGCAGGGAAGAACCGGTTAATCAGGTTGCATCAAATAAAGTCTGATGGCGGGTCTCTTTGCTGATGATTAATGCCAGCAGAGTGATTACAGCCATGGTTCCCAGATACAAGCCCACCGCAAACAGGCCATACTCGGCTTTTAACCAGGTCGCGATGTATGGCGCCACAGAGGCACCCAGGATAGATGACAAATTATAAGAGAAGGACGCACCGGTATAACGAACTTCTGTCGGGAACAATTCAGGCAGTAGTGCTCCCATAGGTCCGAAGGTAAGACCCATGATGCTCAGGCCGGCTAACAGGAACAGCATCACCATTAACGGCGATCCGGAACCTAACATCACCGGAAATAGCAGAGAAAAGCCAATCAGCAGCAGGGTGATAACAATCATCGTCTGGCGGCGACCAAAACGGTCAGCCAGCATTCCGGCAATCGGGATCGTTACCCCAAAACCAATTACCGCAATCATCAGCATCCACAGAAAACTGTTACGCGAGAAGCCCAGCCCGACCGGTGCCGGCGCAGTTCCGAAACTCATCGAATAGACGGTCATAATATAGAACAGCGTATATGTGGCCAGCATAATAAATGTGCCGAGTATGGTCGCGCCCAGGTGCTTTGACAGTAAAGTACCAATCGGAACTTTCACCTGTTTATTTTCTTTCTGGATTTTGGCAAAAACCGGGCTTTCATGCAGTGAAACACGAACATATAAACCAATGATGACCAGGATAGCCGAGCAAATAAACGGCACACGCCAGCCCCAGTCCATAAACTGCTGATCAGTCAGCAACCACGAAAGGAGCAAAAAAGTACCATTAGCGAAGAAGAAGCCAATCGGTGCTCCCAGCTGCGGAAAAGAACCATACAGGGCGCGTTTTTTGGCCGGAGCATTTTCGGTCGCCAATAATGCAGCTCCTCCCCATTCACCACCGAGTCCCAGTCCCTGGCCGAAACGAGCCAGAGCCAGCAACAGAGGTGCGGCAACACCAATGGTGGAATAAGACGGCAGTAGCCCGATAATTACGGTGGAAACGCCCATGGTGAGTAGTGAGGCTACCAGGGTCGCTTTACGACCGATTCTGTCACCGAAGTGGCCAAAAATGGCGGACCCGATGGGTCTGGCAACAAAAGCGATGGCGAAGGTCGCCAACGACTGGAGTGTTGCTACAGTGGCATCACCCTGCGGGAAAAATATATGCGGAAATACAATGACCGCAGCGGTGGCATAAATATAGAAGTCAAAAAACTCAATGGCAGTTCCTACCAGAGAGGCGACAAGCACTTTGCTTCTTGAATTCACCGGGGGGGATTCTGCAGGTGACGAGTAAGGTTCAGTATTGCTGCTTTGCATAATAATAGATTCTTATTTTTGTAACAGTAGACGAACCATATTAGCAGCTGTTTTATGGCCTTCAATCATGAAACTCCCTGATTTGGCGCGGTTATGCTGCCGAAAAGTGGATAATTTCCGATGTGGTGTTTTTGCCGACAGATGGCAACGGAGGTTAGGGGGTTTTTTAGAGTATTCCACTAATTTAAGGCCAAAAAAAAGTGAGTGAATAACTTTAATCTGGCCTTTTTGTACTAAAAACATCCGCAGAGTGAAGTTTTTAACTGAATTAATTTTCGCTTACATTTTGTGATATTTCTTCCGGAGGTCTGTCTTGCGGGTCGTTATCCTCCTCAGATGTGCCTTCATACTGAGCCGTAGCAATCCACGCGGCACAAAACAGAGTCAGTCGGGCAAAAAAGTAGAAAAAGGCCATCAGACCCAGTACAGACCCAAAAGCGGCTCCTGACGGTGAAGATGCTACTTTGGGCAGCATGATGGTCATAATAAACTTGATGACTTCAAAGCCGATGGCTGCCAGCAAAGTGCCGCGCAACAGGGCTTTTTTCGGCGGCTGGTGGCGTGGCAGTATCCAGAATATCCAAAGGAATATCAGGAAATTAGCTGAAACAGAAATCGCCAGAGCAATGATGGTCATCACAGGGCGTAGCCAGTCCACATGGTCCAGACCCAATGCATGGACAATAGCCGCCTGTGCAGACCCGGCCACGGAAGTCAGCGACAGGGCGATCACCAGTGCCAGCATCAGACCTGTCAGGGAAATAAAATCACGAATATATTTGCGCCATATTTTTTCGTGATCCCTTTCGGTTCGTTCCCAGACATCCCGGGACTGTGCACGAATAGCTTCGCGCAAATTACCTACCCAACTGATACCGGAATAGAGCGCAAGTAATAAACCGGTAATACCCACCGTGGTACGTTGCTGAATAGCGGTATTCACCGTGCTCTTCAACGTCCCGGCCAGAGTGGGATCACTAATACTGCTGACAATTTTTTCAATGAGTTCGGCCAGCAGATTTTGGTTTGATGCCAGAATAAAACCGATGGCAGCAAAGGAAACCATTAAAATCGGGATAATCGACAGGAAAGAAAAATAGGTAATGGCTGCACCAAACTGGCTTCCAAGCCGGTCATTAAAACGTTCAATAGCCCGCAGAAAATGAGCAACAGCTGGTATCCTGCGAAACCAGTGAATGCCTTCCGAGGCGCGGGTGATTGAGCGGTCAACAGACGGGTTACCGGTTTTCAGAAGGGGGGCCGGCTGCTGATTCTCTCCGTCGGGTGCAAGCTTTTTTTCTACCATGAAGGTCAGGGATCCTTATATAAGTTGATGAATAACAGGATAAGTATAGCTGGCAAATCGCCCTGCGACGAACCGGTTATGTCCGGGAGTGAAGGCTCAGAAGAGTGGTGAAGGGTACCGAAACGGCGAAATGCTCGCTGTTTCCGGTCTCAGACAGACTCTGACAAACAGCTGATGTTCCGGGATATTTTCTGGTCAGCGGTGGTGGAAATCAGACCTGTCAGAGGCTGAAAAGATGCTCTGCTTCAGTTAGCCGGTGTTTTAACCGTCTCAGGAGTAGCAGGTTGTATTATATTTATTCTGACAGGCCAGCAGATAGCTGGTTGTAAGCTGCTGACAGGAGAATTCCGGATGCTGGTCATTTACGGGAAAGAGTCATCGATTAATGTCCGCAAGGTATTATGGTTATGTGAGGAACTGGATATTATCTATCAGCGCGAAGATATTGGGGAGAGTGACAAGGTCAGCCATAGCCCAAAGCTGCTTCGGATGAATCCAAACGGGATGGTACCTGTCATCCGCGATGAAGACTTTGTGTTATGGGAATCGAATACCATTCTTCGTTATCTGGCGAATTCCCGACAGGCTGATGCACTTTATCCGGTAGAGCCGCAATTGCGGGCGCGGACTGATCAGTGGATGGACTGGCAGGCGACTGAGCTAAATACCTCATGGCGTTATGCTTTTACGGCACTGGTCCGCCAGTCGCCGGGCCATCAGGATCCGCAATTGCTGGCTGCAGCCTGTAAAGGCTGGAATTACACGATGGGTATACTCAATCAACAACTTGAGAAAACCGGCAGTTATGTTGCCGGAGATGATTTCACACTGGCTGATATTCCGGTCGGTCTGGCGGTGAATCGTTGGTATGAAACTCCTCTGGAGCGACCTGATTATCCTGCAGTCCGGCAGTATTATCAGTTGCTCACCGAACGACAAGGCTATGTGCTTTGGGGGCGAAACGGCACTCCGTAATCCTGTGTGGCAGAGGAAAGATGGAGTACACGATTGATGTGTGTACTCACTAACATTTTTATGCGGAAGTTACGGCCAGAAGAAATGTGATACTGAGGCTGCCAGGCGTTGCAGAATCGCTAAGCAGCCAGAGGTAATGAGTGATTGCCGACAAGTCACTTACTTTTACCGGTTGATAAAAGTAAGTAAGCATTCACTCTTTATTTACTTTCCCACGACATTCTCCGTGTCATGGCCTTCATCATTGGCCGCCGAAATTGGCTGACTGGCCTTTTCCGTGACAGAGGTCTCCGGTGCACGGTAATCTAACTGCAAAATATGGCTGGTGGATGAGAGCACCTGCTCGGTTGCGGCGACATTTCCGTCAAGTGAAGTTCCGTAGGACGGTATCATCTGGCGAATTTTTTGCTGCCATCCGGATGAGGCCATTTCCGTCGGGAAAATCTTACTCATCAAATCCAGCATAATTTTAGCTGCGGTTGATGCACCAGGGGATGCTCCGAGCAAGGCTGAAATAGTACCATCCTGAGATGTCACAATTTCGGTCCCCAGACGTAACACTCCGCCCTGTTTACTGTCATTTTCGATAATTTGTACACGTTGACCTGCAGTGACCAACCGCCAGTCTTCAGGACGGGCATTTGGTACATAATTCTGCAAAGCCTCCATCCGGTCATTATCGTTCTGTAATACCTGGCCAATAAGGTATTTGATCAGATTGATATTTTTGGTACCTACCTGCAGCATTGGCAGCAGGTTAGAGGCGGTCATTGAACTGAACATGTCCAGCAATGAACCCTGTTTCAGGAATTTAGTAGAAAAGGTCGCGA
This sequence comes from Tatumella citrea, assembly GCF_002163585.1. Taxonomy (NCBI): domain Bacteria; kingdom Pseudomonadati; phylum Pseudomonadota; class Gammaproteobacteria; order Enterobacterales; family Erwiniaceae; genus Tatumella; species Tatumella citrea. The sequence continues at coordinate 4,185,762 of NZ_CP015579.1, read as the reverse complement.
ACGGGCCAAACAACAGAACCTGTTTTCCATCCAGCATACGGGTATCTACATGAGGAACAGACATTGGAGGGGCTCCAACGCTGGCTTTCCCGTAAACTTTTGCCAGATGCTGACTCACCAGCTGCGGATTTTCGGTAACCAAAAATGAGCCACCGACCGGGAAACCGGCAAAGCGGCGAGCTTCCGGAATTCCGGATTTTTGCAGCAGAGGTAATGCTGCACCGCCAGCCCCGATAAACACGTGTCTGGCAATCAGTTGTCGCTGAGATTTTAATTGCAGGTCCTGCAACGTGACCTGCCAGCGCCCATCAGGCAAGCGGCTGATTTCACGAACTTCCTGCCGGGTGCGTAACGTAAAGGTCTCATGTTTCTGCAGTGCGCTAATCAGCTGACGGGTAATTTCACCAAAATTAACATCGGTTCCGATTTCGGTGCGGGTGGCAGCAATCCGGGTTCCGGGTTTGCGTCCTTCCATCAACAGAGGAACCCAGCGGGCAATTTGCTGTGGATCTTCAGAATATTCCATGCCACGAAACAGAGTGCTGGCTTTCAGTGCAGCAACCCGTTTACGCAGGAACTCCACATTATCATCACCCCAGACAAAACTCATATGCGGGGTGGTATTGATAAAAGTTTCCGGGCGGTTCAGACGGCCCATTTCTACCTGAGCAGCCCAGAACTGGCGTGAAATCTGGAAGGATTCATTAATCGCGACAGCTTTGCTGATATCGATCGAACCGTCTGCTTTTTGCGGGGTATAGTTCAGTTCGGCCAGTGCGGAGTGCCCTGTACCTGCGTTATTCCAGCCATTAGAGGATTCTTCAGCGACATCAGACAGTCGCTCCACCATTTCCAGTGTCCATTCGGGTTCCAGCTCCTGCAGAAAAGTTCCCAGTGTGGCACTCATCACACCGGCGCCGATCAGTAGCACATCAACGTCTTTTCCATTCTGAACCTTCTGCGCAGTACCGGCGGCGGCACTCATAGCGAGAGAAAGGTTCATGGTTGATTTACACATGAGGCAACATCTCCTCTGGCTGTCAGGAGCCTTACCCTGACAGGTTTACGAGCAAAAAAGGGGCCGTTTAGGTAAGCGTATGGTGCTTGTCTGACTGGCCAAAAGTTATCCTGTTATTTCCCGTGTCACAGTGGTCAGGAGTTAATAACAGGTTATATGTTTTACCTATGAATATAACATTTTTGCCCCGAATTTAAACAAGTGTTTGCCCGAGAGTTTTTAATAAATAAATAAATCCAAAATATCGTAAAAGTGAGAATGAAATAAATTTAAAATCGTTTTATTTCAGGTGGTTATATTTTTTGGTGTTTAAATGAAACAGATAAATCAGAAGATAAAACCGTGAGCAAGCTCAAAAAAAAATAGCTTATTAACTAATTGATAATGAAATATATTTATTGTGTTATGCGAGAGGAGAGAACAGACAGGGATATCGCAGTTTTTGTATCTTATTTGTTATCGATTTGTTTCTTGGTGACGGTTCTCCCCGACTCTCCGGGGAGAAGCAACAGATTACCGGGGGGCGAATCTTCGCCACAGGAAACGGATCACGAAAAACTCCACCGCACCAAGCAATAAGAACCAGATCCCAAACACGATGGTGTACAGCTGGTTTAAATCCATAATGTGCAACACTGACATCAGCTTTTTCGCCAAAGGCAACCCGAAGGCCGGTGCAGGCAGCAATAATGCAGACAGTAAACCCAGCAATAATATGCCACCGGGGATAAGTAAACTTTCAAGCGGATTTTTCATCGTGACCCTGCCAGGGCAAAAGAGAATGCGGAGTATTCTCCGGGAATTTCCGAAAGGTTTCAATCGCCAGACCCCTGTTGCTGGCATGGTTGCGTCGGTATGGTGCGTTAGCGATGGCCTGGCATGACGATGATTTTTTCCGGGAGTTCCTTATTTTCCATTAACTTAGCATTAACTTAGCGAATGTTATGAATTATAGCCTTTGCTATAACTAAGGCCCTGATTTTACTGTCTTTTTTAATTCATATAATCATGATAAACTGCGCTTCATTCGGTGACAGGTCTACACTGCCACCCCTTATATTGTCCTGAGAGACAAGTCTGAGCGATGAAACCTAATGGACGTAATTACTACAATTATTCTTGCCTTTGGCATGTCGATGGATGCGTTTGCAGCAGCATTGGGGAAGGGCGCCACCCTCAAAAAACCGGGAATTAAAGAAGCCTTACGTACCGGATTTATTTTTGGTGGAATCGAAATGCTTACCCCGCTGATTGGCTGGGGCATTGGCCTGGCTGCCAGCAAATATGTGATGGCATGGGATCACTGGATTGCCTTTATTCTGTTGACAGTACTGGGCGGCAGAATGGTGATTGGCGGCTTCCGCCAGGGTGCGGTTGATGAATGCGTCGCACCTGAGCGCCATGGCTTTATGGTACTGGCAATGACCGCAGTTGCTACCAGCCTGGATGCTCTGGCCGTCGGAGTGGGTCTGGCATTTTTGCAGGTCAATATTGTTGTTACTGCGTTTGCGATTGGTGCGGCAACAACCATTATGGCCACCACGGGAGTATTAGTGGGCAGATTTATCGGCCCATTGCTTGGGAAATGGGCCGAAGTTCTCGGTGGTGTCGTGCTGGTAGGTATCGGTTGTACCATCCTTGTCGAACATCTGGGACTGTTTAGTTAATCGCTGTGGCCGGCCGCTTATCTCTTCTGGCCGGTGAATATTGTCTGATAATCGTTCACAGGTTATTATCCGTTTTACAGAATTAATGATCTGCGCTGACCTCCCCGGAAAGCCGTACATTTTTACTGTGGGGTGATGGTGTTCCACCTCAACCAACCGCCGCTCTGAGACCTGAGCGGCTGATGACGCCTGACATAATACTTAACCCGTCTGCCGGGGGTTTTGGTGTGTCAGGTGATAATTTCTGCCACTTCCCAATTCCCCCTGCGGCACGTTGATTCTGGAATCCGATATGTTTAATTCTTTCATGGCTGTTTTAGTGGGTGGTGGTGCCGGTTGTTTACTGCGCTGGTGGTGTGCGATGCGGTTTAACCCTTTGTTTGCCGATCTGCCGCTGGGCACATTGCTGGTTAACCTGGTTGGTGGATTTATCATCGGCGGCGCGCTGGCCTGGTTTGCCCGTCACCCGCAGTTAGATCCTGCGTGGAAATTGCTGATTACCACCGGGTTGTGTGGTGGTCTGACGACTTTCTCTACTTTTTCGGCTGAACTGATGGGCATGCTGCAATCCGGAAAGTATCTGTGGGCCATGGCCAGTGCCAGCCTGCATCTGTTCGGGACACTGATGATGACGTTTGCCGGCTTCGCACTGATGAGTTTTATTGGTTAAACGGTCAATAAGTAAATTTCATTAAGCTTTGATGACAGATCCGTTAATCTGGTGATGGACAGAGTGTTAAACGCTGATCCCTGACCTGTCCGCCCCCGGCTGCCAGCCGGAGGCGCCTGAATATACCTGCTTTGCGGAGGTGCTGTTTGATGGCCGACACTCGCTGGCTGAATACTTCCGGTTTCTCCGGGTTAAATGACCAGTTGTTGCTGTTAATACGCGACGCCGGGTTTTCACAGATTGACGCATCACCCTCGGACTTTTCTGCAGATCCTGCTGAGCCGGGGCTTGTTGTCGGTGAGAAATGCGCCGCTCTGCTTCAACGCTATGGATTACATCTTATCCATTTGCGAACTCTGCAAAACTTTATCGGAACACCTCCGGCCTTGCGCTGGCAAAAGCGTGAGGAAGTCAGGCAGAGGATTGCGTTATCGTTGCAGGCCGGATGTGACACTCTGTTAGTCACTCCTCCGGAGGATCCCAACTTTGTCGAAGCACTGGTGGATGATGATCTGAGATGGCTGTCCTCTGAAACAGCCCGTTTCAGCATGAAGATTATCTATCAGCCACTCAACAGTGGCTATACTGACCAGACACTGCCTGCGGCCCTGGATCATTTGCGGAGGCTGGAACAACCCAACATAGGGTTAATGGTTGACTGGTTATCGATCGTTTCCGGGGGATCGGATGCCAGTTGCCTGGATGAGATCCCTGTTGAATGGATCTATCGTGTCCAGTTTTGTGATCCTGCTGATCCGCGAATCCCCCGGGAGAGTAATCCCCGGCAGGCACTCAACTGTTTTACGGATAAATTGCACAGCAGTGGCTATCAGGGCCCGGTGGGCATTCTCCCTAATCTGCGGCACGGGCAGCCAGCTGATCAGATACGCCAGGCGGCCACAATACTGAACTCATTGTGGCCTGATACGTCGGGTCTTAAATCCGCTGGCCAGGAATAGCATTTACCAGGGTCTGTGTATAAGCATGCTCAGGAGCGGAGAACAACTTTTGTGGTGTGCCCTGCTCCACCACATTTCCTTTCCACAAGACCAGCAGCTCATCACATATCTGGCTGGCGACCCGAAGATCGTGGGTGATAAACAGGATAGCGACCCGGGTTTTTTGCTGAATTTTTACCAGCAACTCCAGCACCTGCGCCTGCACAGAGACATCCAGTGCGGATACGGATTCATCGGCAACCAGTAACAGCGGATCAAACATCAGCGCTCTGGCGATACCAATCCTCTGGCGCTGCCCTCCTGAAAACTCATGTGGATAACGGTCGTAAGCACTGCTTTCCAGGCCGACCAGCGACAGTAAGCTAAGGGCTTTGATCCGGATTTCGGTATCCGTCATTCCGCCGTGAGTCCGCGGGCCGACTGAAAGGATGGTACCAATAGTTTGTCGGGGATTCAGAGAGGCAAAGGGGTCCTGAAAAATCATCTGAATTAACGGGCGTGAAGGGCGGAAATCTTTATCCCTGACAGGAATGATATCGCGGCCATCAAACATTATCTGCCCGGAATCGGCATCCAGTAATTTAACCAACACCCTGCCCAGCGAAGACTTTCCAGACCCGGATTCACCCACAACTCCGAGAGTCTCGCCTTTGCGCAGCGTGAAACTGACATTGTTCAGAGCCGTAACCTGCCTGGATCGACCAAATAAGCCTGATGATTTACGGTAGGTTTTGCAGAGATTGATAGCTTCCAGAACCACCGGCGCGCTGGTTTCCCGTGGCCGTGGAGCATTGTACAAGCGGGGCACTGCCTGAATAAGCTGCCTGGTATAGTCGTGTACCGGATGCTGAAGCACCTGCGATGCCAACCCCTGTTCGGTCACTTTTCCTCTGCGCATAACAACGACACGGTCGGCAATTTCCTCTACAACCCCAAAATCATGAGTGATAAACATGACGCTCATCGTTTTGCGGCTTTGCAGATTGCGGATAAGTTGCAGGATTTGTGCCTGAGTGGTGACATCCAGCGCCGTTGTTGGCTCGTCCGCTATCAGCACGTCGGGGTCTAAAGCCAGCGCCATAGCAATCATCACCCTCTGACGCTGGCCTCCGGAGAGGTTAAAAGGATACTGATGCTGAAGAGTTTCCGGCCCAGGCAAACCCACTTCTTCAAGCAGGGACACAATTTTCTGCTGCCGCGATACAGGAGTACCCACACCATGTGCGACCATGACTTCTGAAATTTGTTTGCCGACAGACATTACCGGATTGAGTGCTGAGAGAGGATCCTGAAAAATCATGGCAATGGTCTTGCCTTGCTGGCTACGTATCACTGCCGGATCAGAGGTTAATATATTCTGATTTTTCAGAATAATTTCGCCCTGCTTTACGCTGAGCATCGGTGGTAACAGCCCCATAGCGGCATGTGCAGTTACTGATTTTCCTGAGCCTGACTCGCCGATAATGCAAAGAATTTCGCCAGCCAGCAGATCAAAGCTAATATCTTCCACTGCATATTTGCGGTCCATGCCCTCAGGCAATGCCACTGTCAAATGGCGGACTGATAATAAAACATTATTTTCAACAGCAATTTCCGGACGTTCCATCATCATATCCTTTATCAGCGTTAGTTCAGGGTGGGATGATTTTACCGTTATCACAAATTATCAGTTCAATTACACCTCAGGAAAGATCGTTTTATTATGGCTTGCCGGATGCTGTTGGGTTTTTAATAAAATCACAAAATCGTATGGATAAACTGGTTGTGACTGTCCACTAATCTGTGAATACTGAATTTATCAGCCGGTCATACTTAAAAAGGTGAACGATGGATAAGTTAAATAGTACCGACTTTAATAATCCTTCTGCCGATTTTGGCGGGCTGGAGTCACTGCTGAGTTTCTATATTCGCCGTGTGAATATAGCAGTATCGCGTGATCTGGATAATAAGCTCTCAGGGTTGGATGTAGCGAAGGGCACCGGAAAAATAGGTACTCTGCTTATCGTTTCCCGGCACCCGGGTATCAGGCCTTCAGATATTGCAGATATTATTGTTCGCGATCGCTCTTCCATGGGCCGTCTGCTGGAGAAAATGGAAAAGCAGGGGCTGATTATTCGGAAGACCTCTCCGGTTGATCAACGTTCTCAGGAGCTTTATCTGACGGTTAAAGGCCATCATTTAGCTTCAAAAGTTATTCAGCTGGCCAGAAAACAGGATGACGATTTTTTCCATATGGTCACTGACTATGAGAAAAATATCATTATTCATGCCTGCCATAAAATATTAAAATTTCATCAGGCTTCGGGGCTGTTTTAATTTTATTCAACAGTGTTGTTTTCTGTGAAATAAACAATAGCTGAACATCTTATTCGGACAGGGAATTACACATGCCGTGTATGAACCATTTTCTGTCAATTCTGTTTCTCTGGTCGTCAGACTTTTTAATTAGCTGGCACATCATTCCATTTAACATGGTCAGAAGATAATCCGAGGAGTCATTATGTCGAAAAAACCGGAAACAATATTACCTGAAATATCCCGTCGCCAGGCACTTATTTACCTTGCCGCCGGGGTTACGACGTTTGCTCTGCCTGATCTGTTTAATGCAGGAAAGGTGTTTGCCGCTATGCCGGCAAAACCTAAAGGCCAGATGGTTATTGGTTTTTCTCAGGAACCTACAGTATTTAACCCGCACTTGCCTCATATTGAAGTAGACGAAGGGATCCATTTCAGCATCTTTGACCCGCTATTTGCGATTAACGAGAAAGGTGAGTTTACACCGGCACTGGCAAAAGAGGTTCCGACGACCAAAAATGGTGGGATTTCTGAGGATGGTCTGAATTTTCATATAAAATTGCGTGATGATGTCAAATGGCACGACGGGCAGCCTTTTACTGCCAGTGACGTTAAATTCACTTTGCAATTGCTGGTCGATCCGAACTTCCGAAGCTGGCGTAAAACAGGGCATGAATTAGTCCGTGATATTAAGGTGATCTCGCCAACCGAAATCAGCTGGCGAATGGAGAAACCTTTTGCGCCATACCCGTCAATTCTCGCTTCCACTTTTATCGTGCCTGAACATATTCTTGGCCCGGTAAAAGATAAAAATAATGCTCCGTTCAATAATGCACCGGTGGGTACCGGTCCCTTTGTCTGGCAACAACGGGTTGCGGGAGACCATATTGAGCTGGTAGCAAATCCGCACTATTACGCTGGCGGACCCGGGCTGGAACGGGTGATTTATAAATATATCCCCGATTTGAATGTGATGTACACCCAGTTTGTCTCAGGTGATATCGATGTTGTGGGCCTGCAATGGATTTCCGCAGATCATTATGCAGATGCTAAAAAATTACCAGGCAAAGTGGTTGATGTGGCTTCCAGCGCTACGCTGGAGAATTTTGCATTTAATCTCGAACGTCCGCAATTCAAAGAGTTGTCGGTCCGGCAGGCTATTTATTATGCCATCGATAAAAAGACAATTATCGATTCTCTCTATTATGGTCTGCCGAAGGAAACCGAAACTTATATGCCGGAGGGATCCTATTATTATGATCCTTCACTGCCTGCTCATGAATATAACCCGGATAAAGCGAAAGCATTGCTAGATGCTGCTGGCTGGAAACCGGGTTCGGACGGCATTCGTCAAAAAAATGGCGTCAGATTGTCTTTCACCAATTCAACAACCGCCGGAAATCATCTGCGCGAACAAATGCAGCAATTTATGCAGCAGTCATTACAGGACATCGGTATTGAAATGAAAATCTCCAATCTTCCTCCTGCGGTGATGTGGGGTGAGTTCTGGATGATGTCCAAATTTGATACTGCGATTGTCGGGCTGAATTTCCTGACAGGTGCCGATCCGGATACTACAGACTATATGTCCTCGGCCTCAATTCCGGTTAAGGGCGGCGCTGGCCAAAATACCTTCCAGTATCAAAATCCTAAGGTCGATGAATTACTGAAAAAAGGCAGCACTGTGTTTGACCCAGACCAGCGAAAAGCGATTTATACCGAAATTCAGCAGGCTGTAAGAGAGGATTTGCCTTTCCTGCCACTGTTCCCGTTTGCCAATGTGCGGGGGCATAAACAGGGAGCGATGAACATTATCCCGAATGTGAATGTACGGATTGACAGCTGGAATGTCGGCACCTGGTACTGGGCATAAGCCGTTCTGCACGCTCATTAAGTGAAAAGGAGGGTTTATGCTGAATTTTCTGTTACGGCGAAGCGGGCAAAGTGTGGTGGTGCTGTTTCTGGTTTCGGTGATCGGTTTTGCCGCACTCAACCTGGCCCCGGGAGGGCCATTGTCTCAGTACGCGCTCACCCCGGGAATGAGCCAGCAAACCTTGCACCGTCTGGCAGAACAAATGGGGCTTAACCGCCCATTGCCGGTGCAATATTTTGACTGGCTGAGTCATCTGTTGAGGGGGGACTGGGGGCGTTCCTACCGGGACGGGCAGCCGGTTCTGCATATTATTTTTTCTCATCTCCCCGCAACTTTGCTGCTGATGGTGACCTCAACTCTGCTGGCGGTAACCATCGGGGTGTGGGTTGGTGTTAAAAGTGCCGTCCGTCGTTACAGTCTGTTTGATGATGTGGCAACGATGGCTTCAATGATAGCCCTGTCGATTCCTACCTTTTGGTTTGGTCTGGTGGCCATTTATTTCTTTTCACTGAAGTTGCACTGGTTCCCTGCCGGAAATATGTACACCATCGGTGACGGCTCGGTAGGTGACATCCTGCATCATCTTGTACTACCGGTACTGGTGCTGACATTTGTTGATATTGCAGTGTGGAGCCGCTATATGCGCAGCGCCACACTGGAAACGATTAACCAGGAATTTGTAAAAACGGCACGGGCGAAAGGTTTGTCGCCCAGGCAGGTATTACTTAAACATGTGGTGCGGAATGCGCTGTTGCCTATGGTGGCACTGGCAGGAATGCAACTGCCCACCATCCTTGGCGGGGCATTGGTGGCTGAGACTGTTTTTACCTGGCCGGGTATGGGGAGATTGTTTCTCGACAGCCTGGGTTACAGCGATTATCCGGTGGTGATGGGACTGTTGATGTTTTCCGCCATCATGGTGCTGGTGGGCAACCTGTTAGCTGATGTAATAACTGCACTGATCGACCCACGAATCCGGCCTGAGTAAGGAGAATATAATGTCTGATACCTCTGCCGTTATTTCGCTATCCCCGGCATCACGCTGGTGGCAAAACCGGACTCTGCAACGTTTTCTGCGTCATCGTCTCGCCTGCGCCGGGCTGATCATTATTCTTCTGATGACCCTGGCATGCATCGTTGGTCCTTCATTACTGCCTTTTGACGACTTGCATATTGACCTGAGGCATCGCTTTGCACCGCCATTTAGTGGCTGGCATTTACTGGGCAGTGATCCACTGGGAAGAGATACTCTGGCACGTTTACTGATGGCCGGTCGAATATCATTGCTGGTGGGCTTTTTTTCCATGTTGCTCAGCATCGCTTTCGGCGCAGTGATTGGCATTATTGCCGGATACTATGGCGGGAAAATTAATACCATTTTAATGCGTATTGTGGATGCCTTTCTCTCTTTCCCCGGAGTCTTTTTATTACTGGCACTCGCAGCCTTCCTGAAACCCAGTCCGATGATGATAACTGTGATTATTGCAGTCACTAGTTGGATGGAAGTGGCGCGGATTGTAGAAACCGAAGTGAAATCTTTGCGTGAGCGTGAGTTTATTCTGGCGGCCAGAATGTTGGGGCTGTCAGGTCGTTGGATCATGTTCCGGGAACTATTACCCAATGTCGTTGGGCCAATCATTGTGGCTGCAACCCTGACGGTGGCCAGAGCGATTCTGATGGAAGCTTACATCAGTTTCCTGGGATACGGCATTCAGCCACCGTTGCCAAGCTGGGGCAATATGCTTAACAGCGCTCAGCAGTATCTGGAGCAGGCTCCATGGTTGGCGCTGGCCCCCGGACTGGCAATTACCCTGGCAGTGACCTGTTTTAACTGCATCGGCGACGGGTTACGCGATGCTCTGGACAACCGCAGCCACCAGGGTTCCGCGACCGGTAAACCTGCTGCGAAGAAATAGTGTAGCTAATTTCAGGAGGCAGAATGACAGTTTCAGCATATCCGGTCGCCATGATTAGTGGCGGCGGGCGGGGCATAGGTGCGGCGATTGCCGTGGAACTCATGCAACATGGCTGGGCGGTGAGCCTGGGCTGCCGGACGCCGGAAGAAGTCACTGTGACTAACCCCGGACAACAACTGGTGTGCCACTATGATGCACTGGACAGCCAGAGTGATCAGCAGTGGATTGACAGCACCATAAAAACCTACGGTCGGATTGATGCCGTGATCCACAATGCCGGAATTATGCTGCCACGACCGGTGCTGGAAGCGACTGATGAAGAGTTCGATCTGCAATTTTCAGTTAACGTCAAAGCCCCGATGCGGCTGACCCGTAAAGTGTGGCCGTGGCTGAAAATGAGTGGCAGGGGCAGGGTGATCACACTGGCTTCCTTGTCAGCCAAACGAGTGAAATCTGCACAGTCAGGCTTGTATGCCATGAGCAAATTCTCTGCGCTGGCACTGACACATGCTCTGCGACAGGCCGGAGATACGGAGGGGATTCGTGCCTGCGCCATATGTCCGGGCTTTGTGGCGACAGAGATGGGAACGGCATTAACTGATGTTCCGGCAGAAAAGATGACTCAGCCGGCAGATATAGCGTTGCTGGTCAGAACGGTACTGATGCTGCCAAACAGTGCCAGTGTTGCTGAGATTCCGGTGAACTGGGCCGTGGAAGAAAATTACTGAGGTGAACTATGGGGCTGAATGTCGGAGTTGTTCATTCTACTGCGCAGTTTCCGCAGCAGACTGAGGTGGTCGTTATTGGTGGCGGAATTATTGGTGTTGCTACGGCGTTATCTCTGGTTTCCAGGGGGATCCCGACGGTACTGGTGGAAAAAGGTTATATTGCCGGCGAACAGTCGAGCAGAAACTGGGGCTGGTGCCGCAGAACAGGACGGGATATCAGAGAACTGCCTTTGATTAACCTGAGTATGCAGCTGTGGGAAGGGATGAATGAACGTCTGCAGCAGGATTGTGGGTTTAAAATCACGGGAATTGCCTATGCTTCCCGGAGCGAACAGCAACTGCAAACTCACCAGCAATGGCTGCAGGAAGCCAGACAGCATGATATTCACAGTGAAATGCTGAGCCGGGAGCAGTTGCAGGCCAAAATGCCCGGGGTTATGGGGAATTATTTTAGTGCACTGTATACGCCGGGAGATGGTCGGGCTGAGCCACAACTGGCGGCACCGGCCCTGGCAAAAGCGGCCTGTGAGGCGGGCCTGAACCTGCAACAACACTGCGCGGTCCGGCAAATCGGCTACTCCGGCGGTAAGGTGAGTGAAGTGATTACCGAACGCGGCGTGATACGTTGTAGCTCAGTTGTTGTGGCCGGAGGAGCCTGGTCACGTCTGCTGATGCAGGGCTGTGGGCTGACGTTACCTCAACTGAAAGTTCTGAGTATGGTACTGCGTACTCAGGTGACAGACTTTAATCCTGGAATGAGTGCCAGTTTTGGCAGTGTTGCTATCCGTAAGCGGCAGGATGGCGGGCTGACTGTTGCCAGTTCGTCAACCAGCATCAGTGATATTACGCCGGACAGCCTGCGATTTATGCGGTCCTATCTGCCAGCTTACCGGCAGGAACGTCAGAGTATTAATTTACGGCTGGGTGGGCGTTTCTTACATGAAATGATGCACTGGCAACCGGGGAAGGCTGATCAGATCTCTCTGTATGAAAAAATTCGCGTGTTAGATCCGCAACCGAATGCTGCTGCGGTGGCACAAATTCTGGCGAACCTGCATCAGACGCTGCCGCAGTTATCATCGTTACAGGCAGAACAAAGCTGGGCCGGATATATTGATACCATGCCAGATGCCATACCGGTGATATCAGAGATTGAGTCAGTGCCGGGACTGTTCCTTGCGACCGGTTTTTCCGGCCACGGTTTCGGTATCGGACCCGGGGCAGGCCAGCTGATGGCAGATCTGGTCGCAGGCAGTACTCCATCGGTTGACCCCCGGCCGTTTCGCTTCAGCCGGTTTACTGACGGTGAAAAAATTCAGGCACAACACTGGTTGTAATAAACGTGACCGGCGAATGCCGGTCGTTTGTTTTTTAACAGAATGCTGAAGGAGAAGGTTTTTTGCACTAAGCTATCGATTCATTATTTCGCGTCGGGTCTTGTTGTTATGTTATCTGAACGTTTTGAACGATTAATTGATATTTTCCGGGAACCTCCCACAGATGCGCCGCCGACAACGATAGGCCGTTTTTATGCCTATTATCTGCGCCAGGTCTGGCCCTGCTTTGCCGGATTGCTGGTGGTTGGTCTGATCAGTTCTCTGATTGAAGTCTCTCTGTTTAGTTACCTGAGTAAGATTATCGATCTGGTTAATACCTCGAAACCAGCCACATTATTTACCGAACACTGGCTACTGCTGAGCTGGATGGGGGCCGTTGCGCTTATTATCCGCCCGGTGTTTATTGCTTTGCATGATTTGCTAATTCACCAGACCATTAACCCGCGCATGACCAGCATGATGCGCTGGCAGCACCATAAATATGTATTGCGTCAGAGTCTGACCTTTTTCCAGAATGATTTTGCGGGGCGGATTGCCCAACGAATTATGCAAACCGGCAGCTCGTTGTGCGATTCAGCCGTACAGCTGGTGGACGCCATCTGGCATGTGCTTATCTATGCGATTACCGCACTGGTGCTGTTTGCGGCGGCTGACTGGAAATTAATGGTTCCTTTAATTATCTGGCTGGTGCTGTATGTCGTTTCTCTGCTCTATTTTGTGCCGCGGGTGAAGCAACGTTCGGTCGTATCTTCCGAAGCGCGTTCCAAACTGATGGGTTTTATCGTCGATGGTTATACCAATATCGCGACCCTGAAACTGTTTGCCCATAGTTCGCTCGAGCAGAAAAATGCGCAGGAAGCTATTGAGGAACAGACAGTGAAAACTCAGCATGCCGGGCGAATGATCACGGTTATGGATGTAACGCTGTCGACACTGAACGGAGCGCTTATTGTCAGTACCACAGGGATGGCATTAATTCTCTGGACCCAGTCACTGATTTCCGTCGGTGCGATTGCCCTGGCGACCGGACTGGTGATTCGGCTGGTGAATATGTCCGGCTGGATCATGTGGGTGGTGAACGGTATTTTTGCCAATATCGGTATGGTGCAGGATGGTATGGCGACTATTTCTCAGCCGCTGAGCGTCCAGGATAAACCCGGAGCTCCGGCGCTTAAAGTGACTGCCGGTGAAATTAATTTTGACCATCTGTTTTTCCGTTATGGTAATGGCCGGCCGATTCTCTCTGATATCGATCTGAGCATCCGGCCAGGAGAAAAAATTGGCCTGATTGGTGCATCAGGAGCCGGTAAGTCAACACTGGTGAACCTGCTGCTGCGGATGTATGACCTCGATCAGGGGCATATATTTATCGATGGTCAGGATATCTCTGCCGTTACTCAGGAGAGCCTGCGTAGCCAGATTGGTATGATCACCCAGGACACCTCATTATTGCATCGTTCAATCCGCGATAATCTGCTTTACGGGCGTCCGAATGCCAGTGACAGCGAGATTGAGGCTGCGATTCTTGGTGCCAGAGCTGAAGAATTTATTCCGCAACTTTCAGATGCTCAGGGGCGTTACGGGCTGGATGCTCATGTCGGTGAACGTGGGGTGAAACTCTCTGGCGGGCAACGTCAGCGTATTGCGATTGCCAGGGTGTTACTCAAAAATGCACCGATTCTTATCATGGATGAAGCGACCTCTGCACTGGACTCCGAAGTGGAAGCCGCTATTCAGGAAAGCCTGGAGTCGCTGATGACCGGCAAAACAGTCATTGCAATTGCTCACCGTTTATCGACCATTGCCCGGATGGACCGGCTGATTGTGCTGGAACAGGGAAAAGTGGTCGAAATTGGCAACCATCAGCAATTGCTGGCAAAACAGGGCGTGTATGCGCGCCTTTGGCAGCGTCAGACCGGTGGTTTTGTTGGCAGCGATTAGCCGGAATGCCAGGCTGTCAGACAGTGAAATTGTGTGACTGGCTGAATGCCTTGCCTTCGTGGTTTTCTGTCCGGACAAACCGGCATCTGCTGGTTTGTCCGGAGATTTCTGTCTCAGCGAAAGACCGCTGTCAGTACCTTGTCGATCATCTCCTGCACTACCTGTGGATCAGGACTATCCAGTGAAGTCAACGCCAGCCCTTTCTCCAGGGTGACTATCAAACAGGCAAATGCCCGGGGATCCATATATGCCGGTAGCTCTGCTGATTTTTGTGCCTCGCGGGCCTCATTTTCCAGCCAGCGAATAAACGCCAGCCTTTCATCACGCAATTGTTCTGCCATACCCTGCTCATCGACCTGAAAAGCCAGAGCGGAAAATGTCATGATGCATCCCAATGGTTTTCCGTCACAGGTGAATAATCTGAACGCTTCACTAAGAAAAGAACGAATTCGTTGTTCGAACGTCAAGGTTTTGTCTTGTAGTGATTGTACCAACGATTCCAGCCAGTACTGACGGTAATATCTGAGTGCTGCTGCATACATCCCTTCCTTATTTCCGAAGGCAAGATACAACGATGGGGGCTTCATTCCGGTTGCCTGGGCGAGGTCTGCTATCGACGTTGAGGTATATCCTTTTTGCGAAAATACCTGAAACAAGGTCTCTTCCAGTTTTCCCTGTGGGAGCAGTTTGGGTCTGCCAGTTTTTTTCTTTTCACTCATCGTGTCAGTTTCATCTGAAGTAGGTCAGTACGCCGATACTAACATTTTTTAGTGATTACTAAATAATAATTGCCAGCTACGGTTTTTTGATTTATATTTTTTAGCGATCACTAAAAAACAAACAAAGGAACGAAAATGAAAGGAATATTTATCGCAGCCATACTGTGCCTGAGTACCCAGCCGCTGTTGTCACACGCAGCGACTGAAATCAACAGTTCGTATCAGGGATCTTTGGTGCGGCTGGGCAGTATCAGTGTTTCAGGAGGCACTATTGATGAGCTGACTCAAAAGCTTTCGGCCAGTGCAGACAAGTATGATGCTGATTATTTTCGAATTACTTCTATGAACACTTCATCCCGTGGATATGCCACAGCGACACTCTACAACACAGCCGTTCGTGACTTATAAAATTCGCTAAACCGATCAGTCAATGGAATAAGGATGTGTAGCTTCACACTCCTGATTGATTACTCTTATTTAAGGGAAATGATTATGAAAAAAAACATCAAAGCGTTATTAGTCGTTTCACATCTGGTATTACTCGGTGTTGGTTTCGCTGCGGGTATTTATGTGTTGCCGGTGTTAACCGCGGAAAAAAATGCCGATTCTGCTGAGATTCTTCAGGTCAGACAAAATGCACGCTATACAGGAGAGTTTGTAAAAAATCAGCAAGGGAGTAATGCCGTCCATTGGGTAGATGGAAAACTGTTTGTTTCCGACCACGGTATTGCCTTTGAAGGCAGCGTTGCCCCCGGGCCGGATTACAAGATTTATCTGACCAAAACTCAGGCTAACGACCGCCAGGAATTCTTAAAAATAAAACCAGATTCACTATATATTGGTGATTTAAAGAATTTCGGTAATTTTAAAAAGAATCTGCCAAACGGGGTCAATATTGATGAATATACCACCGTACAAATCTGGTGTGAAAGATTCAGTCAATTTATCGGTTCAGCTCAGTACCGATAACGGCGGGCCCATTTTTCAGGACGACCGGGGTCCGTCAGGAATAATTTCTGACGAATCCCTGAGCAATCCGGTAAAAGTACCAGTGTTATCGCCGGGTCTGTTGACTGAAATTTCTTCCTGAAAATAACTTTTGGTCCCGGATACCCAATGGCTGAGGCAGGTGCTCATTACAGGTCTGCCCGGCCAGGCAACCAGAGTTAATTTACTCAGCCTGTTATGCAGAAAATCGCCATCAGAAAGATCAACGATGACGGGCTTTGCTTCTGGTAAAAAATCACCAGCAGGGTGCGGGGTTGAGACCGGCTCAGGTATACTACTTTTCTCCTTATAAGTTACCCGGGTTGTTATGGAACGTTTTACCGAAAATCTGATGTATGCCACACGCTGGCTGTTAGCTCCGGTGTATTTAGGTTTGTCGCTGGGATTACTGGCGCTGACAATTAAATTCTTCCAGGAAATTTTTCATGTCCTGCCACATATTCTTTCTGTGACCGAAAATGAGCTGATCCTGCTGCTGTTGTCACTGGTTGATATGTCGCTGGTGGGAGGTTTACTGATTATGGTGATGCTGTCTGGTTACGAAAACTTTATTTCGGCGCTGGATATCGATGAGCATAAAGAGAAACTCAGCTGGCTGGGGAAGATGGATTCCGGCTCGCTGAAAAATAAAGTGGCTGCGTCGATTGTTGCCATCTCCTCGATTCATCTGTTGAGGGTGTTTATGGAGATGCGGGATATCGATAACAGTAAAATTCTCTGGTACATCCTGCTGCATCTGACCTTTGTGTTATCAGCTTTTGTGATGGGATATCTGGATAAAATGTCCCGTGACAGCAAGGCTGGCCATTAGTCATAGCCTGATATGAAAACAAAACGGCCCCGTCATCTGACGGGGCCGTTGCTTTTTCCGGTCTGATTAATTCAGAGCATAAGCAATCACATAATCGCCGACGTTGGTGCGCATAAAGTGATGACCACCGGCCATAATCACCAGATACTGCTTACCGTCTACCGAGTAGGTCATTGGAGTCGCCTGGCCGCCAGCTGGCAGTGTATCGCTCCACAGTTCCTTACCGGTATTGCTGTCATAGGCACGGATTTTGTTGTCAGTCGTCGCAGCAACAAAAGTCAGGCCACCGGCAGTAATAATTGGACCACCGTTATTTGGTGTACCGATATTGATCGGTAATTTGGTGGGTAATCCAAACGGACCATTGTTTTCTGCGCTGCCTAACGGATGCTGCCATACCACTTTCTGGGTATGCATGTTAATGGCAGTAATCATCCCATAAGGTGGTTCGTTACACAGCATCTGAGTGACCGGAGCAAAGAACGGTGACACATTAATTCCGTAAGGGGTGTCCGCCATTGCGCCGTTACCTTCTGCACCACCGCCGGTAGGGTTAAATGCCGGGGAATCGATGGATACCAGACCTTCCTCATCAGCCTTCTTACGGGTAACCAGCTGGTCATACATCGGTGTGTTATTCCAGTTGGCAATTAACAGCCCGGTTTGTGGGTTATAAGCCACACTGCCCCAGTCACTGCCGCCGTTATAGCCCGGGAACTCGATCCACGGTTTGGTCAGTGATGGCGGAGTAAATTCTCCGACATAGTTAGCCTGACGGAATTTGATTCGACATGCCAGTTGGTCAAACAGTGAAATCCCCCACATTTTCGCTTCAGTCAGCGGAGGCATGCCCAGACGTGGCATATTCACAGACCACGGCTGAGTCGGACTGCGTGGATCATCAGAGATGATGCTGGCCGGTGCCGGTTTTTCTTCGACCTGGCTCAGTGGCTGACCGGTAGCACGGTTAAGTACGAAAGTCTGGCCACGTTTAGTCGGAACAATCATCGCCGGAATAGCAGGCTGTCCGTCTTTGCCAGGGAAGTCCATCAGCGTTGGTTGTGAACCCATATCGTAATCCCAGACGTCTTTATGGACGGTCTGGAACACCCATTTTTCATCACCAGTGTTCACATCCAGTGCCACGATAGATGAGGAGACACGGTTTTCGTTCGCGGAACGCATAGCACTGTAATAGTCCGCAGCAGAGTTACCCGTCGGTACATAGACCAGACCCAGTTTGTCGTCGCCGGTCATAGCGGTCCATGAGTTTGGTGTCCCGCGGCTGTAATATTTACCTGCCGCTGGCTCAGTATGGACACCCGGGTTGTTAACATCCCATGCCCATTTAAATTTGCCGGTTTCCGCGTCATAACCACGAATAACCCCGGATGGAGCCCAGCGGCGTTGGCCATCCAGCACTTCATGGTTAACAATGATAACGCCGTTCACAATAGGTACCGGCGAGGTAACAGCAACAAAGCCAGGAACGGTATGGCCCAGACCAGTCAGCAGATTAGTCTGACCGTTATCACCGAACATTGCGCAGGATTCACCGGTCTGAGCATCTACTGCCAGCAGGCGTTCATCCAGGGTACCGACAATCAGGCGGTCATGACATTGTTGCCCTTCAGGCACCACATGAGAGGTGTACCAGGTCAGGCTTTTACAGGCTGCGGTATAAGGAATGCTTTCGTATTTTACACCGCTGTCGTGTTTCCAGATTTGCTTACCGGTTTTGGCATCCAGCTTAATAATATTATTCCGCGCAGAGCAGACGTAGACCGCATCTCCCACTTTAATCGGGGTATTTTCGGCAGCCCATTTATTAATTTGGCCGGGTTGCGGCAGATCGCCGGTACGGTATGTCCATGCCCTGGTCAGTTTGGCCACATTACCGGTGTTAATCTGGTTAAGTGGTGAAAAACGGGTGGCATGAGTATCACGGCCATAGTAGGTCCAGTCACTGTCCGGTTGTGAGTTTGCCGGCGGATTATCCTGAGAGGCCAGCGGAGTATTCGGGGGAGCATCTGTTGACTGGAAGCTCTGGAACGGCACGAAAGCCCACGCAAATGCAGCAATAAAAATCACTACAAATAGCCCGGCAAGGCCACGGCTCAGCGGTTTCTTTTGACCGTTGTTCAGTGATGGCAGAGTCAGAGATAACAGTAAACCCAGTACTGTCAGCAGCGAAAGTCTTGGGATCCAGCCCCAGTAATCGGTGCCACTTTCGTACATGGTCCAAAGTATGGTCACCACATACAGGATATAAAACAGGTGAACACCTGCTGTTTTACCCTTAAACAGCAGTACGGATGAAATCAGCAGAACAATCCCCGAGATCAGGTAATACCAGGAACCCCCCAGGGAAATCAGATAGCCGCCTCCGATAATCAGCGGTATCGCACACAGGAACAGGATAATGGACATTATCCTTACAAATAGTGACACTTTATTCATCGCAACATCCCCAAAGAAGATAAATACCCCTACGTTTAGTAAAGAAATGTAGTTAAAGGTTAAATAAATGTTTACTTTGAGTTTCTGAATATAGCATGCAAATTATTATGTGCCGCTTTTTTTTAAGTGTCATTCCGGAATTTTATGCTGTTTAATCACCACTAAGTGTAATGTTTTATCCATTTGATTGTAGTGATATTTCAGAGAGGGATAGATCCCGGCGATGAAAGAGTTGAGGTATTAAGTTATGAATGTTTCTCTTTAACTTGTTGGTATGTATATGTTTATTTTTTGATTATGAACGGGGTGATTCAACGGGATGAAAGCAGATGGTGGCCGCCAGTGCCCAGGATATTATCTGGTGACGCAGATTTAAGGCAGCAGTAACAGAATCCGTTATGTACCACGAAAAATAACGGATCCGATTTAAAAATAACTGTGACTATTTGTATCAGATATTGATGATTGCCAGGCAATTACCTGGCTGCCGGTCGTGTTCCTGTCAGAGTTGGCATCACCTGTTTTATCAGACTGAAAAAATGGCGTAGTCTGGCCGGATAGTAACTGGCCCAGGGATAAGTTAGCCAAACCGGCAGCGGCGGGGCCTGCCACTCCGGAAGTGGTTCCAGTAAACGGCCCGCGGCAAGATCTTCTTCAACCAGCCATGACGACACCAGGCCTACCCCCATCCCTGCCAGTGCGGCTTTTCTTATGGCATAAATACTGTCACTCGATAATCTCGGGCTGATGGTAATAGTTTTGCTTTGCCCGTCAGGCTGATGTTTCAGGGTGATTTCGGTACGGTAGAAAGTGCTGAGGGAAAGCCAGGGCAGGGCTGCCAGTTGCTCAAGACTTTGTAGTGGTGCGGAACGGTTCAACAGCTCTGGCGTTGCCACAATACGTCGCGGGACCTCAGCAATCTGGATAGCCACCAGTCCCGGGTCGTTGAGAGCACCGACCTGAATTGCACAGTCAATATTTTCGGCGACGAAATCCGGCGTCCGGTCATTCAGCATCCATTCAACATTCAGCGCCGGAGATTTTTGTAGCCAGTCAACCAACGGTTCAATCATCTGATCCTGGCCAAAGGCATGGGGCACGCGAACCCGTAACGTCCCTACGGGTTCGTCATGGGTATTGGTCAGCTCGTCTTCCAGGGCATACCAGTTACCGACCAACTGCCGCGCCCGGCTGTAACAGCGTTCTCCGTCATCGGTCAGCTTTAATGCGTGGGTGGTACGCAGGATAAGTTTCTGACCCAGCATTTTTTCTAATGCCTGTAATCGTCGGCTTACCGTTGGCTGAGTGACTTCCAGCTGGCGGGCGCAGGCCGACAGACTGCCACTTTCCACAATGCGAATAAAGGTTTGCATCAGTTCAATACGGTCGATGCTACCGGCTAAGATTTCTTTCATACGTACCACGTATAACAGTTTTGCTTAATTTGCGTCTACCATGCATTAAAGAGTTCAGGTCTACTTAATGCAACCCTGATTCGGAGAAATTATGATGTCAGCAATCGAGCAGACCATGAACGAAGAAAAATTATCAGCCCCGTTGCTGTTTACTCTGGCTGCTGGTGCCGGACTGACGGTAGCCTCTATTTATTACAGCCAGCCAATGTTGGGAATTATGGGCAAGGAGTTTAATGCCACGAACTCCCAGTCAGGTATGATCCCGATGCTGACCCAGATTGGCTATGCTTTGGGTATTTTACTGTTGACCCCGCTGGGGGACCGGTTTGACCGGCGGAAACTGATTGCACTGAAAGGTGTGTTGCTGGTGGTTGCATTACTGCTGTGTGGTATTTCCCCGGATCTCAATTTATTACTGACTGCCAGCCTGCTCACCGGGCTTGCAGCGACCGTTGCGCAGGACATTGTTCCGGCATCGGCAGCACTGGCTCCGGAACACAGCCGCGGTAAGACAGTCGGTACTGTGATGACCGGTCTGCTGACCGGAATTTTGTTATCACGGGTTGTCAGCGGGTTGATTGGCGAATATCTGGGCTGGCGTAATCTCTATTTTATTGCAGCAGCCTCGGTATTACTGATTACTCTGGCGTTATGGCGGGTTCTGCCAACATTCAGGCCATCGGCACCGGTTCCCTGGACTTCGCTGATGCAGTCGCTGTGGAAACTGTGGCATGAGCACACTACGCTGCGCCGTGCGGCTTATGCTCAGGGATTGTTATCGGTGGCGTTCAGCGCGTTCTGGTCAACCCTGGCATTGATGCTATATCAGGATTTTCATCTGGACAGTGCGGTGGCCGGGGCTTTTGGTCTGGCAGGTGCAGCGGGTGCCCTTGCAGCGCCACTGGCAGGAGGCATGGCTGATCGCATTGGCCCGGCGCGGGTAACCCAGATTGGGGCAGGCCTGGTGATTGTCGCCTTTGCCATTATGTTGCTGATGCCGTTACTGCCGGCTGAGGGAAAACTGGTTCTGATTGTTATCAGTGCAGTTATTTTTGACCTCGGTATTCAGGCTTCACTGGTCGCTCATCAGACCATTGTATTCCGGCTGGTGCCGGAAGCCCGCAGTCGTCTGAATGCGTTGCTGTTCACTACCGTATTTATCGGCATGGCGGCCGGTTCCGCTCTGGGTAGCATGGCATTGACTCATGGTGGCTGGAATGGCGTAGTGATATTGTCAATTCTGGCTGCATTTGCAGCACTGGTGGTTCGTTTGTGCAGTCGCCATCTGCATAATTAATCTCTGTACCGGGGGCGTTGCTCCCGGTATTTATTTTCATGTCATCGCCCCTCTCTTCCGGTCATTCTTTAATCTCAGCATATAAATGAAAATGAGTATCATTTAATTTACTCCCGGCCACTCTGAGTGGTAAAATGCCGGCCAATAATTCACCAACGAATACTTCTTTTGCCATTGCCGGTTACTCTCACTATGAACAGCATATCGTCTGACACCGATGAACGGTCATTCCGGATAGCGGATTTTCGTGAATTCGGCCATCGCTATGCCATCGACTACCGTTTTCCTGACGGGGATGAAGATGAAAGTAGCGATGTCGTCAGGGG
This sequence comes from Tatumella citrea, assembly GCF_002163585.1. Lineage (NCBI taxonomy): Bacteria > Pseudomonadati > Pseudomonadota > Gammaproteobacteria > Enterobacterales > Erwiniaceae > Tatumella > Tatumella citrea. The sequence goes on along the minus strand of NZ_CP015579.1, from coordinate 4,163,322 downwards.
ACATGTGGAAGAGTGGCGGCTGGCCTCCGGAATGAGTGTGACCCATTCTGATCTGCAAATTCTTCAGCCTTATGAATCAACCTCAGTGGGAAGTTCACCTCTCTATCTGCTGGTCGTGCTGGACGGGCATGTGGATTTGCGACTTAACGGTAAACCTGTGCGGATGTCACCGGGTACAGCTCTGAGCACCCGGCTTGGCAGGCAATCTATCCTCTCCGCCAGCCATCAGAAAGATCAACGGCTGGTGACGGTTTCACTGGGCATTAGCCCTGCACAATGTCAGCCTCCACAACCGCTGTCGTCTCTGCTGGAAAGCTGGCAACGCACTACTACCCCTGTTGCGGTCTGGAATCTGCCTGAATATATGCGGGTAAGTATGCGTTTTGCGATCAGCCGTCAGGCGACGCTGGTCGCCAGAGAGCTGATGCTGGAAGGGCTGATGTTGCAGTTACTGGGGCTGACACTGAACCAACTGAGCCAGCCGGAGGCGTCACGTTTTCTGACACTGCCTGGTGATCATTACCGGCTGGAAGCGGTGCGGCAGTTACTGGAATCCAGCCCGGAAAAAAATCATTCGCTGGAATCTCTGGCCAAAACGGCTGCCATGAGCAGCAGTAGCCTGCGAAGTAAATTCCGCCAGGCGTACGGAGACTCAGTGTTCAATTATCTGCGTGATTGCCGGCTGGCACTGGCGCGTCGTTATCTGCAACAGGGTTACAGTGTGCAGCAGGCGGCCTGGATGTCTGGCTATCAGCATGCTACCAATTTTGCCACAGCATTCCGGCGGCGCTATGGTGTCAGCCCGAGTCATCTGACCTCACAACTGGCCTTCCGCGCGTAAATTTTTGCCAGGGAAATCGGTTTTTGTCGTTTGCCATACGCAACCTGTCACCAGGCATAGTCGCCAGGTCGCCGAACAACGCAATAATAGGCGTCTACTGACAATAAGAAACGGTGATATTTTTTATGGCAAGGCAAGTTAAGGTAGCACACTTTCGTCTGCATTGTTGCGCTCTGGCGGTGACTACCGCATTAGCACTGGCGCCTGCGGTTCAGGCGGCGACCACCGACACCTTAGTGGTGACGGCCAGCGGCAACCAGGGCGACCAACAGAATACAGTCGCTCCTTACATTAACAGTGCAACCAAATCGGCGGTTCCGGAAAGCCGGACCCCGCAGGCTGCGGATTCGATTAGCCATCAGGAAATTGAAAAGCGCCATGCCAATTCGCTGAATGAAATTCTGCGCTACGAGGCGGGCGTTTCCACAGAACTGCGTGGTTCTACCACTTATATGAGCGAATATAAGATTCGTGGTTTCGATGCTGAGCACGAGTATTTTGATGGTCTGGAACTGCCCTACAATGTGGCAGGAAATACCAAAGCGTTCATCGATCCAATTCTGATTGATAAAGTCGATATTCTGAAAGGGCCTTCTTCTGTTCTGTATGGTAATGCCTCCCCGGGTGGCCTGGTGAATATTCAGGGCAAACAGCCACAGTCCCAACAGAGCACTGATATCGGTTTCACTACCGGCAACCGTAGTCTTAAAGAAGGCTATATCGATTCGACCGGGCGTATTGCAGACAGCAACTGGGATTACCGGCTGATTGCCAAAGGCAGTGAAGGCAATGACCAGGCAGTCACCACTAAGCACGAAAGTTATCTGATAGCTCCGTCAGTCAGCTGGCACCCGGACTCTCAAACACGGCTGACGCTGAGTGCGTTATACGAAGATATGCCCAGCCTGACCCCATCGAACCCACTGCCACTGGCCTATCTGCAAAGCGGATATGCGTCGCGCCGTTCTTATGCCGGTGACCACTGGAGCGGATTTAAACAGCGTGAAGGGATGCTGGGTTACAGTTTTGAACATCAGTTCGACAGTGGTTGGGGAGTGGTACAGCGTGCCCGCTATTTCACCCTCGACAGCCATCAGCGCAGTATTTATGCCACGGGTACCGGCAGCAGTGATACCGACCTGTCGCGGTTTGGTTACACTACCGATGAAAGTGTCGACAGCTTTAATATTGATAACCAACTGACCAAAACCTTTAGCTTTGGTGACTGGCAGAACCATCTGCTGGCCGGGTTTGACTATCAGCATCTGAATTCCCATATGACCTGGCGATATGGTACTCAGTATCCTTCCCTCAATATGCTGGACCCTGATTACAGTCAGGTCACCAGTAGCAACCTGGACCTGTATACCGCGACTAATGATCGCCTCAGTTTCAACCAGCGTGGTTATTATCTGCAGGATCAGCTGGAATATGGTGGTCTTAATCTGCTGGCCAGCGCCCGTTATGACGATTACCAGTCAACCACCACTGATTATCTGGATGGCGGCAGCAAAGCCTCTATTGATCAGCATAAAGTCACCAAACGGTTAGGGGCGCTGTATCAGTTCAGCAACGGGATTGCGCCTTATCTGAGTTATTCCGAAGGTTTCCTGCCGGTGTCACCGCAGGGGACTCTGACTGCCAGCGAAGCCAAAGCCACGACCAGCAAGCAACTGGAAGGTGGGATAAAATATCTGCTGTCGGACTATGCCACCACGCTGACAGCGTCGGTCTTCCAGATCAAAGAGAAAAACGTTCTGACGAGCGACTATACCTACACTTCAGCCGGGTTACTTAACTACCGGCAGACCGGAGAGGTTACCTCTAAAGGCGCGGAGTTCGGTGTAGTCAGCCGGCCAACGGACAATGTGAAAATCATTGCCAATTATGCTTATACCCATGCGGTGAATACCAAAGATGACTATTATCAGGGCAAACGCGCCACCCAGGTGCCGTTAAACAGCTTTAATCTGTGGGGCGATTACACCTTTAGTCACGGTGTGCTGAATGGTCTGATGCTGGGTGCAGGTTTGCGTTATTCCGGGAAAAGTGAGATTACGGAAGATAACTCATTACCGCCTGTCGGAGGTAATACTCAGTACGATCTGGCCATCAGCTACGATATGGGTGTGCTGAGCTCATCACTGAAAGGTCTGACGCTGAAAGCCGGCGCCCAGAACCTGACGAATAAGATGACTTTCACTTGTTACAGCAGCAGTTATTGCTGGATTGGCCGTGACCGCAGTTGGCAGATGGGAGCCAGTTACCATTTCTGATTGTTCTGTGGAAATGAACCTTGTAGCGGCTGGCCGGGAAAAGGCTGGCCGCTGTCAGGCTATAACAAGGCGTATTTTTTGACTTTATCAAATAAGGTACTTTTAGCGATCCCCAGAGCTTCTGCTGCCTGAGAGACATTACCGTGATGTTTATTTAATTCAGACACAATCAGGTCTTTTTCGAAATGCTCTACCATTTTTGGTAGTGTCAGCACACTGTCAGAACCGTGGCGACCGGCTTCTCCGGTCATTCCCAGTACACAGCGTTCTGCTTCATTACGTAATTCACGGACATTACCCGGCCAGGGCCAGCTCAGGTAATTTTGCATTTTTACCATATCAATATGCGGGACTTCACGACCAAAGGTCGTGGCGGCGACTTCAGAGAAGTATTTAAATAACAACGGGATGTCCTCCCGGCGTTCGCGCAGTGGCGGTATAGGCAATTCAATTACGTTCAGACGGAAATTCAGGTCAGCGCGAAAACCCCCCTGTTCAGCCAGTAATGCAAGGTCTGCTTTGGTCGCACTAATCACCCGGATATCGACAGGGATCGGCTGATTAGACCCCAGTCGTTCGATCATTCGTTCCTGAAGTACCCGCAGCAGCTTAATCTGCATGGCCATCGGCATACTTTCTATCTCATCAAGAAACAGTGTTCCTCCGTGAGCATATTCAATTTTACCAATCCGTTTTTGAGTCGCACCGGAAAAAGCACCGCGTTCATGACCAAAAATCTCGCTGTCAAACAGGGTTTCCGGCAGGCCCCCACAGTTAAGGGCGACGAAATTACCGGGCCTGCCACTCAGGTCATGGATACAGCGAGCCAGCAGCTCTTTACCGGTGCCGGTTTCTCCGTGAATCAGCACGTTAGCAGGGGTAGCGGCAATATTTCTGACCGTTTCCCGTAATTCACACATTGGCTGTGCGTGGCCGATGAATCGGCTATCCAGGTCACTGACATGCGCCAGCTTTTGGCGCAGTTGTTCAACCTCCAGAGTCAGCCTGCGTTTTTCCAGTGCCCGGCGGACCTGCTGAATCAATGTTTGTGGGGAAAACGGCTTAGGCAGGAAGTCATAGGCGCCACTGCGCATTGCTTCCACGGCCGTCAGAATATCGCCATGTCCGGTGATAATAATGAACGGTATTTGCGAACCGGCTGACTGCATCTGTTGCAGGAAATCCATACCACTCAGTCCAGGCAGCCGCAAATCCGTGATAATGACGCCGGAAAAGGCTGGCGGGAGCATTTTTTTTGCTTCTTCGACCGACTCTGCACCGACAGCAGCGATCTCCTCAAGCTCAAGTGACTGAATACAGCTGGTACGGACCGATTCATCGTCCTCAATAATTAATACATCATAATCAGCCAATGAGATTCTCCTGCTGTTGCGGACTGAGCTGCAGCCTGATGGTAAACCTGGCCCCTCCACTGGCCAGGTTATCTGCGCTCAGATTGCCATGAAAACTTTTAATAATATCTGCTGAAATTGCCAGCCCCAGTCCAAGGCCGGTGGTGGTTTTCGTGGTAAAAAAGGGTTCGAAAATATGGTCAATAATCTCTGCGGACAGACCCGGCCCGTTATCGGATACTTCAATAATAGCTTCAGAATGATAACGGAACAGCCGCAACGAAATGGTCGGGTGTTGACTGCTATCCAGTACATCAATAGCGTTGGCCAGCAGATTGACCAGTACCTGTTCGAGCCGCAGACCATTGCACTGGGCATAGATTTCGTCAGGCGGAAAATCTTTATGTGTCACTATCTGTTTTTTTTCCAGCCGGTGTTTCAGTAGCATCATCACATTATCAATACAGTGGCTCAACCTGACCTGGCTGATGGTCTCATCTGAGGGTCTGGCGAAAGAGCGTAACTGGCCGGTCAGCACACCGATACGGTCAATCAACGCTGCAATCCGGACCAGGTTTTCGCCGACCGCCTGAGTATTCCCCCGTTGCAGAAAAATCAGGGTATTTTCTGAATAGGCGCGGATAGCAGCCAGTGGCTGATTGATTTCATGCGCCAGGCCAGCCGACAGCTGTCCGATGACCGCCAGCTTTTCTGTGCGTATCAGTTCTTTTTGCAGATTGCGTTCCCGCTCTTCAAAGCCCAGCCGTTCCGCAATCTCATTTTCTAATTCGAGGTTTTTGGTCTGTAGTTCACGGCTTCTCTCCGCCACCAGTATTTCCAGATTATTGTAGGCGTTTTTTATCGCGTTATTATTCTCCGCTATCTTACGTACTAGCTTAATTCGCTGGCTGACCAGATAGCCGAAAAAAATCAGGGAGGTCAGTATGCTATCCAGCAAGGCAATTCTTAGCCAGATATCGCGATACACCGGCTGGACGGGCTGCATACCGGTTAAATACATACTGGTGCCGGGGAGCGCCGCGCGGGAGGCCAGATAGCGCTGGCCGTTTATAGTTAAGATACTGAATCCTGGCAGATGATTATCCAGGCTCACTCCGGGTAAAGGTGAAATCTTATAACCCCCAAACTGCCGGGTATTGGCGACGGTTTGCAAATCTTTAGCTTCTGCTACCCCCAGGGTGTGATATTTCCAGTCAGGTATATTAGAAGTAATAATGATCCCGCTGGCCTCGGAAAGTGTCAGCGGCTCACTGGCCGGTGCATCGGCGATAAATAGCTGGTCCATATTGATTTTTAGAACCAGTACGCCAATATTTTTCCCTCTGACGGTCATGCGGGTTGAAAGATAATAGCCGGGCATATTTTCCGTGGTCCCCACCGCATAAAATGTCATCACTTTGCCACTGACGGCCTCGCGGAAATAAGGGCGGAAGGAAATATCATGGCCACGTAATGCATTTGGCCCGGAAGACTGCTCCGACGCGACAATAATACCTGAGGTTGAAGCAAGGAATACCTGGTCGGCACCAATCGCCTGGCTGATATCGCGCAGTTTCTGACTGACCTGCTGATAAGGTATGGTTTGCGGTGCGATAAGATAATTTTGCAAATCGCTGTCAATTGCCAGAGTCAGTGGCAGGTAGCGATATTTATCCAGATTTCGTTCGAAGATATTAATTTTACGTTGCAGGTTATTCCGGATTTGTGTGCTGGTATTTTCCAGCATCACCGGTAACAGATAATGATAGCTCAGCCAGTCGGCCAGCAGAATGGCGAGTGACATAATCAACAGTAGTATCAGGCTGTTACGAGAGAAGTTAAAAAAACCATTAGCGGCAGAGCGTTTATTCTGTTGCTGAAGCATCACCCGGTGTCCTGCTGACTCATTGTGTTGTACGGAACCGGACGTCAGCTTAAGTTCTGACGGCCGGTTCCTCTACTGCCTTTCAGGGGTGATGGCGTAACTCAATAAATATTGAGCAGGACGATGGTCAACACCGCCATCACCAGACGCGAAACGGCATAGCCGACAGTGTAACCAATCGCCGGTACGCTGCTTTTAGCTGCATCCTGTATGGCTCCCAGTGCAGCGGTGGTAGAACGGGCACCGGCACAGACGCCAAACAAAATTCCCGGATGAAAACGGAACACATAGCGTCCCAGTATCAGCCCCAGTATTAGCGGTACCAGTGTAACAATGATCCCACAGATAAATAAGGGTAATCCGTAATGTTTCAGCCCGCCGATAAAGCCGGAAGCGGCATTAATACCGACAATAGCAATAAAACCATTCAGACCCAGATTGTTCAGTAACCAGATAGCGGGATTAGCGATTTTACCAAAGGTACGTTTTACAGACCGGATGTATCCGCAAATCACCCCTGCGACAATCGCACCGACATTGGTTCCGAGGCTTAACGGAATACCGCCGACATGGATGGTAATAGCGCCAATCAGACAACCAATTGCAATACCGGCGCACATAAACATTAAATCAGAACTGTTAGTGTTACGGTCGGCATAACCGGTTTTGGCCGCCAGTTCCGCCACATCTTTGCCTGCGCCTTTCACTGTAAGTACATCGCCAGCTTTTAGTGCTAAATCGATATCCGGTGGCAGAATTTCATCCGCTCTGGTCACTGACAGCAGAAAAATACCGTGGCCGGGACGGCTGAACTCGTTGTACAGCAAATCGCCGAGGGTTTTACCACGTGCCGCCTGTTTACTCAGCACAATGTCCAGTTTCTCAGTGGCAAAATTCAGCAGATTAATGTCAGCACTTTCCGGGCCGATCAGTGACTGACTGGCAACGATATCCTGCAGACTGCCTGAGGCGATGATTTCTGCACCGCAGGTCAGCACTGTCTCTGCTTCACACTGAATGACCGGAGACTGTGGCTGATAACGAATACGGCGGATAAACACTTTGTGACCCAGCATTTCCTCTGCCTGTGCCACTGTTTTTTGATCAAAGTCCGGATTTTCTATGGTCAGAGCACGGGCAACGTGGGCGTTGTAAGCGGAGTATTTAATTTCCTGATGATGGCTATGGGTTTTTTCATAATCCTTGCAGGCTTCGGGCAGGTTAATTCCCATCAGTTTAGGGCCAAGGGTGGCCAGAAACCATGCAGAACCTGCAGTACCGAACGGGTAGGTGACTGCGTAGGCTACCGGGAGCAGGGCAGCAGCAGCAGCGGCATTTTGCGACATGACGCTGGAAGCCACGCCAAGGACAGTCGAGTTGGTATACCCACCGGAGAGCAATCCGGCAGTCAGTGCAGTGTCATAGTGGAAAATTTTACCTAAGATCAGCGCGGTACCCAGTCCGGATAAGCAGATGATCACGGTAAAGATCACCTGAGGTAATCCATCACTTTTCAGTGCGCGGATAAATTCCGGTCCGACAGCATAACCCACGGCAAACAGGAACATATCAAAAAATGTTGCTTGCATGACCGGGGAAATATGTAAGCCGAGCTGACCGATCAGCAGGCCGGCAATTAAAGTACTGGTCACCACCCCGAGGCTGAATTTTCGGATTTTGAATGTACCAAACCATGCACCTAATGCCAGAGTCAGGTAAATGGCAATATCGGGGTTTTCATGCAGAGTAGAAATAAAGAAGTTCATGATTTTCTCCTGATGGAAAAAACGGGGCGGATGAGCGCCCCGCAAAACGGTCCCTGAACTAAACCTGAACGGTGAAATTAATAGTGAGGTTTATAAAGCATGGCTTCCAGCCAGCTGCGGATATTCGCCGGACGTTCAGCCTGTGCCAGTCCACTGTCGAACATATATTCAATAATACGCACGGCAGTGGTGATTTCTGTTTCCAGAATATTGTCCTGGCTTGGGTATAACATGCCTTTTTTCTGCATTTCAGGTGTCACCTGTTCAGCAGTGGCATGGGCGGCAACAATAAAACATTCATCATTTAACAGCAGTGGTCTGGCTGCGTAGGTGGCCAGGCCAATAGCAGGATAAATATAGAAATTATTTGCCTGACCCGGCCAGAATGTTTTGTCATTCATTTCAAATTCAGGGAACTGGACACCGGCAGCAAACAGCGCCTGGCCTTTTGACCACAGGTAAGCCTGTTCAGCAGTACATTCAACTTTGCTGGTGGGGTTGGAAAGTGCAAAAATAACAGGGCGTGAGTTAATCTCGCTCATTTTTTCTACCACTGGCCGGGTAAAGGCACCAGCACTGGTACTGACGCCGAACAGAATGGTTGGTTTGAAATCTTCAATCACCTGAACCAAATCACGGGTAGGCTGAGCATTCAGCGCAAATTGCCGTTGTTCCGGGGTCAGATCCTGGCGGGAGGTTTCGATCAGCCCGTTGATATCCATATAAGCGATCCGGGAGCGGGCCTGCTCTTCAGAAAGGCCTAAATCCTGCAGTTCGGCACAAATCAGTTTACCAATACCGATACCTGCTGAGCCGGCACCATAGAACAGCACCCGTTGCTCTGCCAGATTCGCGCCAGTAATGTTCATCGCGCTGGCGATACCTGCCAGAGCGACGCTGGCAGTGCCCTGAATATCATCGTTGTAACACAGAACTTTATCTTTATAACGGTCCAGATAGCGAATAGCGTCGGTACCTTTCCAGTCTTCGAAATGGATACAGCAACCCGGGAATACGGTTTGTACGGCCTGTACAAACTCTTCAGTGAGTTCATCCAGTTCCTGTTCACTGACCGGAGCTTCGCGGGTACCCAGATACAGTGGATCGGCACGTAGTTTTTCATTAGTGGTACCAATATCGAATAATACTGGCAGCAAACAGTCCGGAGGAACTGCGGCACAGGCAGTGTAAAGCTGCAGTTTACCGATAGGAATGCCCATACCATTCGCACCAATATCACCAAGACCCAGAATGCGTCCGCCGGTAGAAACACAAATAAAACGGACATCTTTTACCGGCCAGTTTTTCAGTACTTCGGCCATACGGCCTTTCATATGGCGGGTGATATACATTCCGCGTGGCCGACGATAGATGTGGCCGAATTCCAGACAGGCGTCCGCAACGATTGGATCATACAGGATCGGGATGAAGCGTTTCGGATCAGACATGACTGTTTTGTAAAACACCACTTCATTACGTTCTTCAAGGCCAATCAGATAAATATAACGCTCAAGATCATCTTTTTTACTGTCCAGGTGATTCAGTACACGACGTACCTGAAGGTCGAGAGATTCTACAGAAGGAGGCAATAACCCTTCCAGGCCGTTATTTTTACGCTCCTGTTCATTAAACGCGGTGCCTTTATTATTGGCCGCATTATGCAGTAAATCGATACCGGAAAGAGTTGTAGTTTCCATAGACATGATATAGCTCCTGTAAACAATAGAATTAAAATCATTGAATAACACTCACGCTGGTATCTATTGCAACTGGCGTACCAATGTTTACTTTAAAATACCCTTATGAAAAATATGGGTTTTTTATTTTAAGTCTTCAGGGAAAGTCCGGAATTCCGGAAATTCAAACTAATTTACTGCTGGATAACCGGCAGGGAATATTTTTTATACGTTGGGCCAGGTTAAATTAATGTATAAAACTGAAGCCCAACGTTAAAATACAATCGCGATATTTAGCATTTTTATAAGCTTCAGGCTAAACCGGAAATAGACGATTATTTTGCGTTTCATAGGTGGAAGATTTTTTTTTAAATAATTTTCAGGCCGAAGATCGAAAATATTTCTTCCGGACGTTTTTCGAACATCTATCGGCAGAATGATCAGTCTCTGCCGGAAAAGTACCTGCAGTTTTTCCGGTTTTCCGTCCTGCAGGATGTTACCAGGTGATCAGACACACCTGAAAGGCGATACAGGGGAGTATTTTGGGGCTTCAGTTAGCTGTTTATCTGTCGGGGCGATAGCGCCAGTCAGAGAGATATCTGTCGTGGTGGCAGCTGCTGATATCCTGTAGGTAACATTCTCTGGAACAAAAATTCATTAATCGAAATATTAAAATCTGCTGTAATAGCTCAGGATGACGCCACAGTTGCAGTGAAACCCGGTAAATTTTGTTATTACCGGTCAGTGCCAGACGCTTGCAGTCCACGCCCTGGTAGCCTGAAATACCGGAGAGATACAATGATCTCACTACAAATAAAATTGCACCGTTGCGAATCTGGTTATTTATGCTGCTTTATGACGTGAATTACCGTTTTTTCACATTTTTTGCCTGGTGGGTTTCATCTGAATTTATAATTCTTTAGAATTTTGTACATTCTTAATATTGTCAGAATATTATGTATTTGTTCTATTTTGGTCATAAATACTAAATCAATGTTAGCAAAGGGTTAAAGGAATAGTAAGTAATGAAAATGAGCACCTCAAAGACACGCGCTAAACATATTCGTTTTCCGCACCATATGCTGGAGGATATTCAGGAATCGTTGAAGAAAGAGAGCAGCGAAAACTTTTCTGCCTGGGTAATCGAAGCCTGTCGTATCCGGCTGAGAAAGAGCACCTGATCTTTCAGAGCCGCTACCGGTATTATTGTGGCTATCCTGTAGGTACTACAATCGTGCTGTGACTGTTTTCCCGGACGGAGGGAATTGTCCGGAACCCATCAGAAGTTCTGCCAGAACAGATTTCTCTCTGGTATCGTCGTTGATACCCGCCAAATGATACCGGTTTCATCGCTATAGCAGCATCGCTTTCCCGCACACGGTCTTGCCCTGTTTAACCCCCGATCATTTTTTATCTGAGCCGATCTGGCTCACAAATATTCTGCTCCGTATGGCCAAAACATGATGCACCTCGATTTTCAGAGGTTAAGTTGCTCTATTGTTACAATATGTTGCTAAGTTGTTTCTGTTGCGTCTGATTATTTCAAATTATTTCATCAGAGATAAGCCTTCTCAGTAAAGGCAGGTCAGTAAACCGGTAACTGGGCAGGTATCCGTGGGATTTATTGAGTAATGTCGGGGGTTTTATTGTGTTAACTGTGCTGGGTTTTGCAATGGTCGTCTGCTTTATGTATTTGATCATGACTAAACGGATGTCGGCTCTGATTGCCTTGATCATCGTGCCAACTCTTTTTGCACTGGCAGGGGGATTTTATCAGGGGCTAGGTGAGATGATGCTGGATGGGGTAAAAAAACTGGCCCCGACCGGAGTCATGCTGACATTCTCCATCCTTTACTTTGGTCTGATGATTGATGCCGGGCTGTTTAACCCACTGGTTCGCTTTATTCTGAAAATCGTCCGGGGGGATCCGTTAAGAGTTTTGGCCGGGACTGCTATTCTGACCCTGCTGGTTTCACTCGACGGAGACAGTTCAACGACCTATATGATTGCTATTGCTGCCTTTTTACCACTGTACCGCAAACTGGGGATGAATATCCTGGCAATGACCTGTCTGGTTAATCTGGCCAGTGGCATTATGAATCTGTCACCGTGGGGAGGCCCTACCGCCCGGGCAGCAGCAGCCCTCAGAATTGATGCGTTGGATATCTTTATCCCAATGATACCTGCCATGCTGTTGGCTTGCTGTTCACTGGTAGGGGTGGCGGTGTGGTTTGGCCTGCGGGAGCGTCGTCGGCTGGGCGTTATATCGCCTGAAAACTTGTTTACAGACTCTGCTGCTTCAGGGATGCCAGACGACGAATCCGGCTCAGAACATCTCCGGCCAAAAATGTTCTGGCCAAACCTGATACTGACGACGGTGTTACTGGTGATGTTGGTGATGGGGACGTTGCCTATTCAGATCCTGTTTATGCTGGCATTTGCTGTCGCTGCGATGCTGAATTACCCCTCTCTTGCACAGCAGAAAGAGAGAATTGCCGCACATGCCGGTAACGTACTGGCAGTAACCTCGTTAATTTTTGCCGCAGGGGTTTTTACCGGAATTTTATCGGGGACAGGGATGGTCGATGCGATGGCGAAAAGCCTGTTATCTGTCATTCCACATAGCTTTGGGCCGTACCTTGCTATTTTCACTGCGCTGATCAGTCTGCCGTTTACCTTTTTTATGTCAAATGACGCGTTTTACTTCGGCATTTTGCCGGTGATTTCTCAGACTGCAGAAGGGTATGGGATTTCAGCAGAGGAAATTGCCAGAGCTTCGATTGTCGGACAACCATTCCATTTACTGAGCCCACTGGTTCCTTCGGTCTATCTGCTGGTCGGTCTGGCCAAAGTAGACATCGGAGACCACCAACGTTTTTCTATCAAGTGGGGGATCTTCATCAGTCTGGCATTGTTGGTAGGTGGAATTATCTTTGGTGCTATCCCGGTTTACCATCAGGGGTAAGCACGAAAATTATTCAGCAGCAGAAAGGGAATCAATAAACAGCTGCAGGATAGCATTAGGCTGCCGCCCTTTGCGGGTTGCCAGCGCGATGGTATGGGTGAAATGTAGCAGTTGTGGTGCGACTGGTCGCATCAGACCTTTTTCCTGCCAGTGGGCGGCATAATGATCCGGCAAAAAGCCAATAAAGCGCCCGGTGAGGATCAGAAAAGCGATACCTTCCCGGTCAGATGCGGTGGCTGTACAGTTCAGCAACTGATGCAGGCGGACGGTTTCGGCCGTCATTCGTTCGGCCGGAGCGATGGCGTCATAACGGTGTAATTCACCCGGAGCGATTTCATCACCACGATAAAAAAGTGGATGTGTATGGCTGCAATACAGCGACGATTTTTCCTCGTATAACGGCAGATAATCCAGCCCTGACAGCGGGGAAGTCAAAGGCAGGGCGCCCACATGATAGCGGCCATCCATCAGAGCCTGCTCAATTTCGGTAGGGGTGGTCATGGTCAGTGAAATATGAATCCCCGGTCCCTGGCTACGCAGACTCTCCAGCGCATGAGTGAGTTTCATCATTGGCTGGGTGACCAGATTATTGATAATACCGATATTGAAATCACCGCGCAGTTGCTTGTGCATCTGGTTGACCTGCTGACGGAATGTCTCGATAGAAGCCATCATGGTTTCGCTGAGCTGCAACACTTCCCGCCCTTCAGCGGTGAGAGAAAATCCTCCCCGACCACGCTGACATAGCCGCATTCCCAGACGCTTTTCCAGATCACTCATATGCTGACTGATTGCCGGGCGGGAAATCCCCAGTATTCCTTCAGCGGCAGAAAAGCTGCCACAGCCAGCGACTGTCCGGAAAATCCTCAGCAATTTAAGGTCAAAGTCACTGACCCGGGCAAGGGATAAGCTTTTCATATAGGTAAGTATTTCTATAACTAAAGATATGGTTTTATGGATTTAACTTAACTATCGATTGATTGCAAACTGTTCTTAATCTAGTTTATGAGGAATCACCATGTCTGAGTCAATTGATACTTCTGCTCTTAATTTGCAGTCTCACTGGATGCCATTCAGTGCTAACCGTAACTTTCAACGCGACCCGCGTTTTATTGTCTCTGCGCAGGGGCGCTGGCTGACCGACGATAAAGGGCGTCAACTGTTTGACAGCCTGTCAGGACTTTGGACCTGTGGTGCCGGGCACTGTCGCAGTGAGATCCAGCAAGCGGTAGCCAAACAGCTCGGTTCACTGGATTATGCTCCGGCCTTTCAGTACGGACATCCGCTGTCATTTAAACTGGCAGAGAAGATTGCAGAGCGTATGCCTGGTGATCTGAATCATGTATTTTTCACCGGCTCAGGCTCAGAATCTGCCGACACTGCGGTCAAAATGGCTCGTGGTTACTGGCGTGCTAAAGGGCAGCCGGCGAAAACCAAATTTATCGGCCGCGCCCGTGGTTATCATGGCGTCAATATTGCCGGAACCAGCCTTGGCGGGATCGGTGGTAACCGTAAGATGTTTGGTCAGTTTATGGATGTTGACCATCTGCCACATACCCTGCAAACCGATCAGGCTTTTACGCCGGGTATGGCCGCAACTGGCGGAGTGGAATTAGCTAACGAGATGTTGAAGCTGATTGAACTGCATGATGCTTCCAACATTGCCGCAGTCATTGTTGAACCGTTGTCCGGATCGGCTGGAGCAATCATTCCGCCGCAAGGCTATCTGCAACGGCTTCGTGAAATCTGCGATCAACACAATATTCTGCTGATTTTTGATGAGGTCATCACCGGATTTGGCCGGATGGGTCGCTGGACTGGAGCTGAATACTTTGGTGTTACACCGGATATTCTGAATTTTGCCAAACAAATCACCAACGGCGCGATCCCGATGGGTGGGGTGGTTGCCAGCAGTGAAATCTATCACACCTATATGTCACAGGCATTGCCGGAACATTCAGTAGAGTTCGGACATGGCTACACTTACTCCGGGCATCCGGTTGCCTGTGCCGCCGGACTGGCGACTCTGGAACTGCTGGAGAAAGATAATCTGGTTGCTCAGTCAGCCGAGCTGGCACCGGTATTTGAAAGCGCGCTGCATAATCTGCGCAGCTGCCCGAATGTGATCGATATTCGTAACTGCGGGCTGGTTGGGGCTATTCAGCTGGCACCTCGTGACGGAGATGCGGTAATCCGGCCATTCGATGCAGGAATGGCATTATGGAAAGCCGGGTTTTATGTCCGGTTCGGCGGCGATACCTTACAGTTTGGCCCGATGTTTAATACCCGCCCTGAAGAACTGGATCGCTTGTTCGATGCAGTGGGTGAATCTCTGCATCAGATCGCCTGACAGGGTAGCGCGTCAGTAGCTTTCTGAAGAACATCCTGATGGCCGGGTTAATACCCGGCCTGTGTTTTATGGCCCTAAGCAAAACTGACGCTCTTTCCTCCGGCAACGTTATGTGGCCAGGGCCTCCTTCGCGTCATTTTCAGATTTCTGTTCCATCCTGTGGGCATCCTGCTTAAATTATCCGGAGTATCAGTTTGCAATTTACTGTCGGTATGAGGTCAGAGATGGTGTATCTGGATATTGGTGAAGTAGCCAGCAGGAGCGGGAATACGCCTTCGGCGTTGCGGCATTATGAAAAGCTGGGGCTGATTTCATCGGTAGCACGACATGGTTTACGGCGTCAGTTTCTGCCGGAAGTCTTGCTACAGCTCCGTCTGATATCGATGGGACAACTGGCAGGGTTTTCGCTGGAAGAGCTTGCCGGGATGTTTGGTCAGGACCGTGCGTTAGATCTGCCGAGGGAAAAGCTACACCAGAAAGCCGATGAACTGGACCGGCAGATAGAGCAGCTTACGGTGCTGCGCAATACTCTGCGTCATGTGGCGGACTGTCCGGCATCTTCACATATGGAATGCCCGACATTCCTGCGGTTACTGAATGTGGCGGGTAAAATGCCAAAAGGTAATGCAGTAAAGCGACATCACATAACCCGGGCAGCCCAGCGGCGGAGTGATACAGGACGCTGAGCATAAAAAACTGCACCTTACTCAGTTGGGTGACCAACTTTTGGGGTGCAGTTCAGTTACGGGCCTTTTTCAGACAGCGGCCTGACACTTAACGCATGGTGACAAATTCTTCGGCGCCTGTCGGGTGGATAGCCACGGTGTTGTCGAAGTCTTTTTTAGTGGCACCCATTTTCAGTGCGACCGCAAAGCCCTGCAACATCTCATCCACCCCAAAACCGATGCCGTGGATACCGACAATTTTTTCTTCCGGGCCCACGCAAACCAGTTTCATCCGGCACGGCTGGCGGTGGCTGGTGACAGCGGTATACATCGCAGTAAATGATGATTTGTAGACTTTGACGGCTTCATCACCGTATTGCTCCCGCGCCTCAGGTTCAGACAGCCCCACGGTGCCGATTGGCGGGTGGCTAAATACTACCGTCGGGATGTTGCTGTAATCCAGATGCTCATCCGGTTTGTTGTTAAATAAGCGTTCTGACAGACGACGTCCTGCAGCAACAGCGACCGGAGTCAGCTCCACTGCGCCAGTGTTATCGCCCACCGCATAGACACCCGCGACATTGGTATTCTGGAATTTATCCACCACAATGTAACCCTGCTCATTCAGTGCAACACCACTGGCCTGCAGGTTCAGATTATCGGTGGCTGGCTCACGACCAATCGCCCATACCAGACAGTCGACGGTAAACTGGTCGCCATTTTCCAGGCTCAGAGTCAGACTGCCATCGGCATTCTTTTCTACTTTCTGCGGCACTGAGTGAGTGTGCAGTGACGGGCCTTCGGCATTCATCACTTCTACCAGCGTTTCAGACAGCATTGGATCAAACTGGCGCAGCGGAGATTGTTTACGGACGAACAGATGAGTTTCGGCACCCAGTCCGTTTACCACACCGGCAATCTCTACAGCAATATAACCGGCACCGACCACGGCGACGCGTTTCGGCAGAGCATCCAGTTCAAAGAAACCGTCTGAATCAATTCCCAGCTCAGCACCCGGGATATCGGGGTGGCTCGGACGTCCGCCGGTGGCGATCAGAATGTGGTCAGCAGTGATCTGCTCACCGTTAACTTCTACGGTGTGTGCATCGATAAACCGTGCAAAACCTTTAATCACATCAACCTTATTTTTCCCCAGCACGTTGTCATAAGAGGTGTGGATACGGTCGATATAGGCACTACGGCTTTTTACCAGCGTCGCCCAGTCAAAATGATTAATGGTGGTATCAAAACCATAGTCAGGGCCATACAAACGAATGGCTTCGGAGATTTGTGCTGCGTGCCACATGACTTTTTTCGGCACGCAACCGACGTTGACACAAGTACCGCCCAGCTCTTTGGCTTCAATCAGGGCGCATTTTTTCCCATACATTGCTGCACGGTTAATCGAGGCAATACCGCCACTGCCGCCGCCAATAGCAAGATAGTCATAATGTTTAGTCATTGAAAAAGTCCGTCCGTTTCGGGTTAAGCAGAGCATGGGACCGGAAAGCCGGCCAGCCACCGAAGAGGTAAGGCTGTATCTGCTGTACTGTCATCTATGTCATCCAGTGTAACGCGACTCAGGCAAATGCCGCAAAGTTTGCACCTATAGTTGTGATAGGATGCGAACTGGTCTGACTGAACTTGCGGAAGCATATCATGTACCTTACCTTTCTGGGCACTTGTGCAGGAACTCCCAGCCTGCAACGAAATGTCACGGCAATTGCCCTGACTTTACCGGCTGCAGGAGACTGGCTGTTTGACTGCGGTGAAGCCACCCAGCACCAGTATATGCGCAGTGCGCTTAAACCCGGCAAGCTGGAAAAAATCTTTATTACTCATCTGCATGGTGATCATATCTTTGGTCTGCCGGGGCTGTTGACCAGCCGTTCTATGGGTAGCATCAGTCAGCCACTGACCATCTATGGCCCGCCCGGAATTCAGGCATTTGTCGATAATGCTCTGTCGCTCAGCAGCTCCTGGGTCAGCTTCCCACTGGAGATTATCGAAATTGAAGGCGGGGTCATTGTGGATAACGGTGAGTACCGGGTGACAGCTTACCCGTTAAATCATGTCGTACCCTGTTTTGGCTATCGTATTGAACAATATGACAAGCCGGGATTGTTGGATGCACCACGGCTGAAAGCGGATGGGATTCCTACCGGCCCGTGGTTTCAGCAACTGAAACAGGGCGAAACCATCACGTTACCTGACGGACGCCAGGTGGATGGCAAAGATTATCTTGGACCGCCGGTAAAAGGTAAATCAGTGGCTATTTTCGGCGATACAGCACCCTGCAGCGAAAGCCTGAGTCTGGCGGCGAATGTTGATGTGATGGTGCATGAAACGACGCTGGAAGCTTCAATGGCAGAGAAAGCGAATGGTCGCGGGCACTCCACAACCCTACAGGCGGCGCAGGCAGCCAGTGATGCCGGAGCAAAGCGGCTGATTGCCACACATTTCAGTTCGCGTTATGGCGCTCAGGATCTGCCGCGGTTGCTGGCCGAATGCCAGTCAGTCTTTCCTGCAACTGAGCTGGCAAACGACTTTTCGGTATTTGAAATCTGAACCGGTTATTCCGGAACGATCCATCCTACCAGGGTATGACCCGTACCCGCAGGCACCAGTTGCTGGTGCAGCCACGGCAGCACGGCTTCCATATCAGAGGCCAGCTTCCACGGCGGGTTTATTACAATCATTCCTGACGCTGTCATTCCGCGCTGATCGCTGTCCGGGCGAACGGCCAGTTCAATTTGCAGAATGCGTTTAATGCCAGTGGCCTGCAATTCATTAATCATACGTTTGATTTGCTGACGTAATACCACCGGATACCACAGCGCATAAACGCCGGTGGCAAAGCGTTTGTAGCCTTCCTGAATCCCGGCGACAACGGCCTGATAGTCGGTTTTTATCTCGTAAGGTGGATCGATCAGTATCAGACCGCGCCTTGAAGCAGGAGGCAGCTTTGATTTCAGTTGCTGATAACCGTCGGAACGGGACAGCTGTGCCCGTTCATCTTTCAGAAATTCATTACGCAACAGCGGAAAATCAGACGGGTGCAGTTCTGTCAGCTGCATTGAATCTTGCGGGCGCAGCAAATGGCGGGCAATCAATGGTGAGCCAGGGTAATACTTAAGCTTACCAGAGCGATTCAGGGCATTAACGGCCGACAGATAAGGCTGTAACTGTTGCGGGGCTTCAGGGTGCTGCCAGATTCGGGCAATTCCTTCCAGATATTCGCCGGTACGCTCAGCATGTTCACTGCCCAGCAGATAGCGGCCAGCCCCGGCATGAGTATCCAGATAAAGAAAGGGTTTATCTTTTTCCTGTAATGACTGAATGATCAGGCTCTGAACGGTATGTTTGAGAACATCCGCATGATTACCTGCGTGGAAACTATGACGATAGCTCAGCATGTTGTTAACCTTTGTAAAATCTTTTGTTCTGTGAGGTGCAAACCCGGCTATCGTCACATCCTCACGGCAGAGACAAATTCCAGCCTGTCCGGCAGCATTGCTTCACCGGGGCGCCGAGTATAGCAGTATTGGCTGTCGGGCAGTAGTAAAGGCCGCGATTTATCCTGTGGTTACCGGGGCAGATTTTCTGCCGGTTAACCGGCTAATCTGAAGACCTGGCAGTCTGATTCCTTGTTCCTGTGGGCGGGGAAGATTGATTTTCTGTTGTTCTGACCCCATCCTGATCATATTGCGCATGCAGAGCGCCTCTAACATCAACAGGATTGAGCTATGACTAACCCGTTACTGACCTCGTTCACACTGCCGCCGTTTTCGTTGATTAAGCCTGAACATGTTGTTCCGGCGGTCACTCAGGCACTGCAGGACTGTCGTGCAACTGTCGAAAAAGTAGTAGCACAGGGCGGTCCCTACACCTGGAAAACGTTATGTGAGCCGCTGTCTGAGACCGATGACCGACTGGGCCGATTGTTTTCACCGGTCAGCCATCTTAACTCGGTGAAAAACAGCCCTGAATTGCGCGAAGCTTATGAGCAGGTACTGCCATTATTATCAGAATATGGCACCTGGGTAGGACAGCATGAAGGTCTGTATCAGGCGTATGTCAGTCTGAAACAGGGTGACAGCTATGCCTCTCTGAATACCGCACAGAAAAAAGCGGTAGATAACGCACTGCGTGATTTTGAGTTATCCGGTATCGGTTTGCCTAAAGACAAACAGCAACGCTATGGCGAGATTGCCTCCCGGCTGTCAGAAATCGGCGCGGCCTACAGCAATAATGTGCTGGATGCGACCATGGGCTGGAGCAAACTGATCACCGATGAAAGCGAGCTGGCCGGAATGCCGGAAAGCGCACTGGCCGCCGCCAAAGCGCAGGCTGAAGCTAAAGAACAACAAGGCTGGCTGTTGACGCTGGATATTCCCAGCTACCTGCCGGTGATGACCTACTGTGAAAACCAGGCACTGCGTGAAGAGATGTACCGTGCTTACAGCACCCGTGCATCAGACCAGGGGCCGAATGCCGGCAAATGGGATAATGGCCCGCTGATCGAAGAAGAACTTGCGCTGCGCCACGAGTTCGCTCAGCTGTTAGGTTTCGGTTCATTCGCTGAAAAATCGCTGGCGACCAAAATGGCGAAATCGCCACAACATGTACTGGATTTCCTGGCTGATCTGGCAAAACGTGCACGGCCACAGGGTGAGAAAGAACTGGCTCAGCTGCGTGAGTTTGCGAAAACCCACTATAACGTCGATACGCTGGAACCGTGGGATATTACTTTCTACGCCGAGAAGCAAAAACAGCATTTGTATACCATTAGCGACGAACAGTTGCGCCCTTACTTCCCGGAAAATAAAGCGGTCAGTGGCCTGTTTGAAGTGGTGAAACGCATTTACGGAATCACCGCCAAAGAGCGCAAGGATATTGATGTCTGGCATCCGGATGTGCGTTTCTTTGAACTGTATGATGAAACCGGTGAATTGCGCGGCAGTTTCTATCTGGATCTGTATGCGCGTGAGCACAAACGCGGCGGTGCGTGGATGGATGACTGTGTCGGACGGATGCGTAAAGCCGATGGTTCACTGCAAAAACCAGTTGCCTACCTGACCTGTAACTTTAACCGGCCATTAAATGGCAAACCGGCACTGTTTACTCATGATGAAGTGATTACTCTGTTCCATGAGTTCGGGCATGGTCTGCACCATATGCTGACTGAAATCGAAACAGCCGGTGTATCCGGAATCAGTGGTGTGCCATGGGATGCCGTCGAGCTGCCAAGCCAGTTTATGGAAAACTGGTGCTGGGAGCCGGAAGCACTGGCATTTATCTCCGGGCATTATGAAACCGGAGAGCCGTTACCTCAGGAATTGCTGGAGAAAATGCTGGCAGCGAAAAATTATAATGCCGCTATGTTTATCCTGCGTCAGCTGGAGTTCGGTCTGTTTGACTTCCGCCTGCATGCTGAATATGACCCGGCAAAAGGCGCTCGTTTGCTGGAAACCCTGCAGGAAGTGAAAAAGCAGGTATCAGTTGTGCCGTCACCATCCTGGGGACGTTTCCCGCATGCCTTCAGCCATGTGTTTGCCGGAGGTTACGCGGCGGGCTACTACAGCTATCTGTGGGCAGATGTGTTAGCGGCAGATGCCTACTCACGTTTTGAAGAGGAAGGTATTTTTAACCGCGAAACTGGTCAGTCATTCCTCGACAATATCCTGAGCCGCGGTGGTTCTGAGGAGCCAATGGTCCTGTTCAGCCGTTTCCGTGGTCGCGAACCACAACTGGATGCGATGCTGGAGCATTACGGTATCCAGGGATAATCCACGGGTGAAGATTTGTCTGATAGATGAAACAGGCGCCGGAGACGGCGCCTTATCTGTTTTAGCCGAACGCTGGCAGCTGACCCATGACCAACAGGCGGTTATGGCGTTGGTGATGACTCCAACCCATCTGGAGCTTCGCAAGCGTGATGAACCAAAACTTGGCGGTATCTACGTCGATTTTGTCTCGGGGGCAATGGCTCACCGGCGCAAGTTTGGCGGAGGTCGTGGTGAAGCGGTGGCCAAAGCGGTCGGGATTAAAGGCAACTATCTGCCGGATGTGGTGGATGCCACTGCGGGGTTAGGGCGTGATGCTTTTGTGCTGGCGGCGGCCGGATGCCGGGTGCGTATGCTGGAACGCCATCCGGTGGTGGCAGCATTGCTGGAAGACGGTCTGCAGCGTGGTTACCGGGATGCAGAGATAGGTCCCTGGCTGCAACAACGGCTGTCACTGATTCATGCGACCAGTCACCAGGCACTGAGCGAAATCTCTCCGCGGCCAGATGTGGTTTACCTTGACCCGATGTATCCGCACCGGCAAAAGAGTGCCATGGTGAAAAAGGAGATGCGGGTTTTTCAGTCGCTGGTGGGAGCTGATGAGGATGCGGATGGTTTGCTGCAGCCTGCGCGTCTGCTGGCTAAGAAACGGATAGTCGTCAAACGCCCGGATTATGCGGAGCCACTGGACGGGGTGCCGACATCTTCGGCGGTGGTGACTAAAAGTCACCGGTTTGATATTTATCCTTCGCTGGCCCCGGAAGTGCCTGCTGAGTAAAGATAATTTCGCTGGACAACATCAGCATCCGGCGATATTCCTGACAGGGCCCGGCAGTCGCCTGGCCCTGTCATCTCAGAGCATTACTCTTCGTCTTTCATCGGTACAATCAGCATATCGATATGAACGGTATTGATTAGCTGACGTGCTGATGACATCAGCTTGCTCCAGAAATCCTGATGGTGCCCGCAAATTACCAGGTCGACGTGATATTTGTTAATGGCATCGATGAGTACCTGCGCCAGGTCACCACTCCCACTCAGGGTCTGGCTCATTGGATATCCGGCATTGGTAGATAATTCGCTGAGTGCTGTCTGGGTTTCTTCAGAAATACGTTTCTGCATATCTCCCAGGTTCACATCGATCAGTCCGGTGTACAGATCAGAATAATTTACGTCTACATGAATTAATGACACTTTGGCATTGTACGGACGCGCCAGAGAAACGGCTTTTTCTACCAGTAACTGGCTTTCCGGAGACAGATCAACAGCGACCAGAATATGTTTATAAGACATGGCAGACTCCTCAAATACAAAAAAGGTAAGGATCAGCAATATTGTCACTAACACAGGACAATCAACAGACAGGTTGCTGACCACTATGGCGATTTTCTACTGTGTGCTGTGAATTTATCCTACCATAGGGCTATACAACTGAGTATAGAATCATTGTCCGTCAGACCGACAGCGGGAAGTGTGAGTCAGGTCAAAGGGAGAGTTCTTTTTTCCCGGGCAAGGATTAAAAATGACTGCGCTGGTTGATGAAATATTACCTACACTAATCAATAAAACGGTCTGAGAAACATGTAAGACTGGCTGTCAGCCAGGGGAATGGCGGAGGGGGAGATGATTAATACCACGGTACTGTTTATCTGTTTATGTATTGTCTGTGTGATTAATATGCTGCGTTACTTTTCTTCATTACGAACCCTGCTGGTGGTGATGCGCGGCTGCGACCCGTTGCTTTACCAGTCAGTGGATGGTGGTGGTTTTTTCACGGCCCACGGACAGCCGGCGAAACAGATGCGGCTGGGGCGTTATATTTATGAAAAGCGCTACCTTGACCACCATGATGAAGAATTTATTCGTCG
Source organism: Tatumella citrea (assembly GCF_002163585.1). Classification (NCBI taxonomy): domain Bacteria; kingdom Pseudomonadati; phylum Pseudomonadota; class Gammaproteobacteria; order Enterobacterales; family Erwiniaceae; genus Tatumella; species Tatumella citrea. The sequence goes on along the minus strand of NZ_CP015579.1, from coordinate 4,139,892 downwards.
CTGCGAACGGGTACGCGGCCAGTTTATTCTGACCAGCAGTCTGTGTGCGGTTATTGTGATAAGTCTCGCAGGATTGTTGATCTGGCACTAACCCCGCACAGGGGATTTTTTATGCCAGCGGTATAACAGAATGCTTTTTTGAATTTACCCGCACCGTATACATCCCGTATACTTTCAGTACATTCTTTAACACAGGCAATGGAATCACGTGACTTCCGAAAAAATACAGGCAACAGAAAAACTCGGGGACCTGGCCTACCAGACGCTGCACCGGATGATACTGGAGAAAACGTTGCGCAGTGGCGGGGCGGTGGTGGAAGGCCGGTTGGTTGAAGAGCTGCAAATATCCCGTACGCCGTTGCGTGAGGCGTTGTTACGGCTGGAAGGTGAGGGATTACTGGTACGTTCAGGCGCACGATCTTATTCGGTGCGTTTCGTCAGTGCTCAGGAATACTTTCAGATCATGAAAGTCAGAGAGCTGCTCGAAACCGAGGCCATCGCGCTGTCTGTCAATAAAATCGATCACCAGCTGGTTGATGAATTGATTGAAAAAGTGACCGCGCTGAGCGCCGGCCAGCAGGAACAGGAACACTGGCAGGCCGATGATCAGGTCCACACATTGTTTGCCCGGCATTGTGGTAATCCGGTGTTGGCTGCAATGATCGATCAGGCCAGAACCCAGAGCCGGTTATTTGAACTGATCACCCCGTTTAACCGGATCGAAGAAGATCGCCAGGAACATCTGGCGATCCTGAATGCCTGGAAATCGGGCGATGCAGAGGCGGCCCGTCAGGCATTTAGCCAGCATCTGCGCAATCTATCAGCATTTGTTCTGAAACGTCTGTCGGAAGGGGGCTAACCCGCTGGTGGCTCATCATCCGAAGATGATGAGCCAGGCCTATTTGAGAGATGCCGGACAACAAGGACAGCCGTCAACATGCAGCGGGTTTCTCACTTCTGCCACCGGTTTGCTGCGTAGCAGCACCGGGGTAAAGGCGGTTTTTCGCTCCGAGGATTGCCCGCATTGCAGGCATTCTGCCGGATTATCCCGTTCTGCGACTGAACGGCGCAGTTCAAAATCTCCGCACTGCTTACAGTGATAGTCATAATACGGCATCGTGACCTCCTACCAGCATTTCCCGACTTCGCCCCTGACCACAAAGCGTCCCTGACCAGTCTTACCCACCCACTGATCATCACTGACCAGTAGCTCTCCGCGCAGTAATACTTTTTTCACTTTCCCCTGAACCGAATGGCCTTCGAACAGTGTGAAATCGCAGTCGCTATGCTGAGTAGCTGCGCTGATGGTGTGGCATTCGTTCGGATCAAAAATCACGATATCGGCATCACTGCCAATGGCAATAGTTCCTTTCTGCGGGAACAGACCAAACAGTTTTGCCGGTGCGGTGGACATCAGCTCAACATACCGGTTTAAGGAGATACGGCCGCTACGTACACCACCGTCATAAACTACGGTCATGCGGGTTTCCACTCCGGGAACACCATTCGGAATTTTAGAGAAATCGTCTTTGCCCAGCGACTTCTGATTGATTTTTCCGAGGTGGCCTTCTTTCAGGCAGTACGGGCAGTGATCGGTGGAAATCAGCTGCAAATCGTCGGTTTTCAGTGCGGTCCACAAGGCATTTTGCGCCTCTTTCGAACGCAGTGGCGGGCTCATGACCAGCCGGGCTGCATCAAAGCTGTCTGTTTCATCACTGTCGGCATAAGCTGACTCATCAAAAAACAGATAGTGCGGACAGGTTTCGGCAAACACCGGAATGCCCAGATCACGGGCTTCCACCACATGTTTCAGGGCTTCTTTGGCGGACAGGTGGACGAAATAGACCGGGGCTTCCGCCAGCTCTGCCAGTTTAATGCCGCGATGGGTTGCTTCACCTTCCAGAATTGCCGGACGGGTTAATGCATGGTAGCGCGGTGACGTGTGACCTTGCGCCAGCGCTTCCTGAATAAGCAATTCGACGATAGTCCCGTTTTCGGCATGCAGTGCAACCATTCCGCCATGCTGCCCGACCATCCGCATTGCCTGGAAAATAGCGGCGTCATCAGACATCACTGTGCCAGGATAGGCCATAAACATTTTAAAGCTGGAAACACCTTCATGGCGGATTGCATAGCGCATGTCCTCCAGAACCTGTTTATCCACTTCGGTGATAATGACATGGAAACCATAATCGATATTCGCGACGTGATCGGCCTTGGACTGGGCACGTTCAATTGCCTGCAACGGGCTGGTGCCATGGTTTTGCAGCGCAAAATCGATAATAGTGGTTGTACCGCCAAAGGCGGCAGAACGGGTGCCGCTGTGGAAATTATCTGCCGTGACCGACGGACCAAAAGTGTTTTCCATATGGGTATGGCAATCGACGCCGCCCGGAAACAGCATCATGCCCTGAGCTTCGATAATCTGCGTTCCGGCTTCAGGCTGCAGATTCAGTCCGATACGGGAAATACGTTCATTTTCGATAAATACATCGGCGATGTAGTCATCTACAGCGGTAATAATACGTCCGCCACGGATCAACGTTGAAGTCATAGTCTGTTCCTGAATTATGCGCTGAAGGATTGAGCGTTGTTTAATAACTCTGCCAGTTTTTCACGCTGTGCCTGACCGACGACCGGTACCGGCGGGCGGGGAGTGGCGTGAGGGATCTGCCCCAGAATATGCAGGCAGGCTTTCAGCCGTGCATTAGCGTGAGTGCCGGGATACGTGCCATAAATTTCTTTGGCCAGTGGGTAAATATACTGATGCAGGCGCCGGGCTTCGGTCAGCTGGTTGTTCTGCATGGCCTGATACAGTGCGACTACCAGCTCCGGAACCACGGCAGCCAGGCTGACCACACTTCCATCCGTTCCCAGGGCAAAACAGGTCATTAAGTGCTCGTCACCGGAGGCCATCATCGCAACATGAGGAGCGACTTCCCGGACGATACGCAGATTCCGGTCATAAGCTGAGGTTTCCCAGCTGCCTTCTTTCACCGCAACAACCTGTGGCAACTGTACCAGTGCCGCCAGTAATTCCTCCGGATAGGCCATACCTCCTGTGCCGACCCCTGCCTGATACAACATCACGGGCAGCTGCGCATGAGCATTAATGATGCGGTGATGATTGAGCACCGTGTCGCTGTCTGTCGATAATGACCAGGAATAAGGAGGGAAAATCAGCAGCATATCTGCACCGGCGGCTTTGGCATCATCCGCCTGTAACTGGCCGTCATAGCTGTCTTCGGCATTAATCCCGGCAACCAGCAGGATCTCCGGCGGGCATACCTCACGGGCGATTTCCACAACCCGCTTTTTTTCCGCCAGTGATAAGGCAAAGTTTTCACCTGCATGGCCATTAATCAGCAGCCCACGGATACCGGGTACCTGTGACAGATGACGCATATGGGCTGCCAGCGCGGGCTCATCAATGTGACGACCCTGTTCATCCATCGGACAAACGGTCGCCGCATAAACGCCATGGTAGAGAGGTAATTCACTGCTGCTCATTCTGTTTCTCCGCAAAATTTTCAGACTGCACTCCGGCAGGAATAATCAGCCGGGAAGGATTAAAGAGAGGCATTTCCGGGGGGTTACCGAGGATAGCGTCAGCCAGTAATTTCCCCATCCACGGGCCACTGGTGTATCCGGAGTGAACACATCCGATAACGTATAAATCAGGGTATTCCGACAACGGGCCAATCATGGGCATCGCATCGGCAGTCTCAGACTCAAAGCCCAGCCAGATTCTTGCCACTCTGGCATTAGCCAGTGCCGGGCAGACATACTGGCCCAATCGCAAATTGCCGGTCAGATTCTCCGGAATAGTCTCGGGGCGACCAGAATCACGGTTCCCCCGACCCTGCCAGCCACCACCAATCAGTACTGTGCCGTTCGCAAATTGCTTCATCGATAACAGTCCGTTGGCAATACTCAGCACGGTGCGCATGACCGGAGGCATGCGTTCGGTCACAATCAACTGATTCACCAACGTTTTCACAGGGATGGTGATCCCGAGAAGTGCCAGCATGGGTTCCAGCCAGACGCCTCCGGCCATTACCAGCCGGGTCGCTGAAACCTGTATCTGGCCGCCACGGGCGGAGACCTGGTAGCATTTGCCTGGCGGAGTAATTTGGTCCACTTCAGCATTTTCGATAATCGTGACACCCGCCTGACTGAGTGCCGCATGGAATGCCTTGCCGGTCAGATAGGCACTGGCATAACCGTCGGTTTCACAGTAAGCGGCAGACAGGCAACTGTCAGGAATACAGGGTTCAATTTCCCGGGCTTCACGACCACTCACCAGCCGGATATCGGCACCATATTCCCGTCGTGCGGCTGCACGCTGTTCCAGTAAATCCTGCTCCGCCGCAGTAAATGCCAGAGACAGTCCGGGGGCCGCGGTTGCCAGTACTCCGTTACCCAGCCAGGTTTCCGGATGCATCCACATTTCCCAGGCTTTCAGGGCATAGGGCACAAGTGCTGCACGGGTCATATGTAACGTCAGGGTTCCTGCATTGACTCCGGAAGCTCCGCGGCACAATGCATTTCTCTCCAGCAAGACGACTTTCATTCCGGCACGAGCCAGGAACAGGGCGGTGGTGCATCCCATGACTCCGCCGCCGATAATGCACACGTCGTAGCGGGTTGCAGTAGTGTTGACTGTCATAGCGGGGCTGCCTTAGGAATAGGGATATCGGCGTAATCAAAGTCGCCGGTTAAATCGCTGACCAGGAGCGGTCTTAGTGGTGTTCGTGGTGAAAATATGCCGGCCGTGTCGCGACTGAGATTCAGGCGCCTGGCCAGGATTTCGCTGGCAACGTCGCCACAGCTTCTGCCCTGGCAAGGGCCCATACCACAGCGAGTCCAGGCCTTAAGCTGGTTCACTTCGGTGGCCCCGGCATCGCAGGCCGCTTCAATATCAGCCCGGCTGACATCTTCACAGCGGCAGACAATAGTGTCGGCAGCGATACTGTCGGTATGGCCTTCCCGCAATGCCATCAGCCCGGCCATTTTCCGGCCAAAATGGCTGACTCTTCGCCATTCAGCTTCTGCCTGTTTGCGGGCAGGCAGCAGGGCACTGTCATCACCTTTTAGCAGGCTGACACAGGCTAATGCCACCATCACTCCTTGCCGGAGCGCTGCTGCAGCACCGTAAATGCCGGTACAGTCGCCGGCAGCAAACAGTCGGGGACGTGTTGTCTGGCCCTGCTCATCGATGGTAGCGATAAAACCACCGGATTCTCGTGAGTAATGGTGTCCGGCGTTTAGCAGTCGGGTAATTTCAGTGGATGGCGTCAGGCCATGCCCCACAGTGATGCAATCCACCAGGATCTGCCGTCGCGGCCCGGGCTGTGGATTCCCTGTTGCATCACAGGGAGCCAGTTCAGCCAGTAATTTCCCGTCCTGTTCGGTGACCCGCACCAGGGTATGACGAGAGTAGATGGGAGTGCGTGCCCTGAGCACAGGCAACCCGTACCCCGCACTTTGTTTCAGAATATCCGGGCGACGCAACATTGCTGGCAGGGTTCGTGCCCAGTCTTGTTTGCCGGCAATATCGGCAATGGCAAGAACTTCTCCACCGGCTTTCAGTGTGCCGCCAGCTACCGCTGCCAGTAGCGGTCCACAACCAGCAACCAGCGTCGTTTTCCCGGGCAGGGTCTGCTGCGATTTGAGCAGCAGGGTGGCGGCTGCCAGACCGATGACTCCGGGGAGTGTCCAGCCTTCAAAAGGGACCACCCGCTCGGTGGTGCCGGACGCAACCAACAGCAACCTGCTGGTGAAATGTACCGGCCCGGATGGGCCTAGTGCATCGACCCGGAAATCGCCGGTCACTGACCAGACCTGGTGCCCCATAAAGAGGCTGACATTGCTGTCTGCCAGCTGCTGGCGCAAATTATCGCCGGTTACAGCTTCGCCTTGCCGGGGTAAAGAGTTTTTGATGGCGGGAGCGCGATACACCTGACCGCCTGCCGCCGGATTCTCATCAAACAGCGCAACATTCAACTGATGCTGTGCTGCGGTCAGGGCTGCGCTGATTCCGGCAGGCCCGGCACCTAAGATGATCAGATCAAAATGGTTCATGTTGCTCCATTACCGGGATACAGGTGACTTTGAGTTCAGATTTGGCCTCAGTTTTGCAAGCTAACGCCCGTTTACCGTTGACCATTACCAGGCATTCCTGACAGGACCCCATCAGACAGAACATTCCACGGGGCTGCTGTCGTGCCGGGCTGAGACGTAATGTTTTGATGCCGTTCGAAAACAGGGCCGCAGCAATGCTTTGTCCCGGTAATGCAAAACAGCGTTGATTTTCAAAGGTAAAGCTTATTTTTTCGTCACTCATTTTCGGCATTACGCTCCCCGGCGTTGTTTATCAAGTAAACAGTGATGCTTGACAATTCGATCGAGATAGTATCGTATACGAATCGTATATGTAAAGTATTCGAACTGATCAGGATGAAATTTTAGCCGTTAACCTTTATCTGAATGACCGCACACGGGGAATTAAATATGTTTAAAATGAGTACGTTAGGTAAGCTTGCCGGAGCCGGTGTTATTTCACTGATGATGCTGAGTTCGTTTGGTGCCCAGGCCCGGACGTTGCAGCAAATCATGGAGAGCAAAACACTGATCGTCGGGGTAAATCCTAACCTTCCGCCGCTGGGCGTTTATGATGCAAAAAATCAGATTTCCGGATTTGATGCGACGGTGGCTCAAAAAATTGCCGACCAGATGGGTGTCAAACTGCAACTGGTTGCTGTGGGCTCCAATGACCGTGTGCCATTCATCATGGCAGACAAAATTGATGCGGTGATGGGGGGAATGACCCGTAACGATCAGCGGATGCAGGTGGTAGATTTTACCGACCCGGTGAACACCGAGGTATTGGGTATTCTCACCACAAATAAAACAACCTACAAAAACGTGCAGCAACTGAATGACCCGTCAGTGCGTCTGGTGCAGGTACGTGGCACAACCCCGATTAAATACATTCAGGACAATGTGCCTAAAGCACAGTTACTGATTCTGGATAACTATCCGGATGCGGTGCGTGCTATCGCCCAGGGTCGTGCTGATGCACTGATCGATGTGCTGGATTTCATGCTGGATTACACCAAAAAATATCCAACCCAATGGCGGGTCGTGGATGAGCCTATCGAAGTCGATTATGACTGTATTGCGGTCAGCAAAGGCAATACCGATCTGCGTGTGCGTCTGAACCAGGCGATCGACACTTTGCAAAAAGATGGCTTTATTGCCTCGACCTGGAAGAAGTGGTTCGGTCACGCCATGTTGCATGATCCGACTGCTTCACCGACAAAGTACTAAGTTTTTTATCATCACCTCAGGCACCTTGATTTTAAGGTGCTGATTTTTTGAGATTATTTCGATGACTTTGAATTTTGCCCCAATACTCAATCAGTTACCTTATCTGGCCGGAGGGGCGTGGATCAGTCTGCAACTGGCAGTGCTGGCCTTTGCCTTTGGCATGCTGATTGCCATGGTCTGCACCTCTCTGTTGCGTTACGGGCCCCCGCTGGCCGGGAAACTGGTCAATGCCTATGTGGTGTTCGCAACCAATACCCCTCAGCTGATTCAGATCTATTTCCTGTTTTTTGCTCTGCCGGAAGTGGGGATCCTGCTGTCGCCGTTTAATGCAGTGCTGATTGGGGCGACCTTCAATGCCGGCGCCTATCTGTGTGATATTCAGCGGGCCGGATTTGATTCGGTCCGTCAGCGTGAAATCGAGGCGGCAGAAGTGCTGGGCTTTTCCCGGTTGCAGATTATTCGTTATGTCATCCTGCCGCATGTGATGAAAGTGATGTTCCGGCCACTGTCTAACCAGTTTATTGTGATGACACTCGGTACTTCGATGGCATCAATGTTCGGGGTTGAAGAGCTGACAGGGCGTACCTATAACCTGAGCTCAGAAACCTATCTTTCTGTGGAATCATTTTCAGTCGCCGCCGTGCTCTACATCATCCTGACAGTGATTGCGACATTCGCGCTGGCGGTCATCGGCCGGTATCTGTTCCGCGCCAGAACAGAGGTCTTCTGATGAACTATTCACTTGTTAATGAACTGAGCGGGTTGTTCTCCTGGTACAACATACTGCTGTTATTGCAGGGACTGGGGCGAACGCTGGCATTGTCCGCGTTTGGCTGTCTGGTAGGTTTCCTGTTGGGATTTGTGCTGGCTATTTTCGGTAATACCAGCAGCAAAGTACTTAAGCCATTACGAGGGCTTATCCGTATTTACTGCTTTATGTTCCGGCGCATACCGTTCCTGGTCACACTGATGCTGATCTTTTTTATCAGCCAGTATTCCGGTCTGAAATTGTCCACCTTTATGGTAGCGCTGGTGAGTGTCTGCCTGATTGCCGCAGCTTATCTGGGAGAGGTGATTCGCAGCGGGCTGGAGTCGGTACACCGTAACCAGTGGGAAGCCGCAGAAACTCTCAATTTCAGTTATCTGCAAAGCCTGCGATACATCATTATTCCTCAGTCGATTAAGGTAGTTATTCCTCCGACTTTTAGCTTTTTCATTATGTATATCAAAGATACCACTCTCGCCTCGCAGATTGGTGTGATGGAACTGACATCTGCCAGCAAAGTACTTACAGATAAGGGATTTTCCGCAGCTTTGGTGTATGCCACGGTGCTGATCCTTTATTTCTGCATCTCTTATCCTTTATCGCGCTTTGGTAAGCGCCTGGAGAATAAAATTGCCACAGCTCGATATCGTTAATCTTAAAGCGGCCTATGGTGAACAGCCGGTGCTGGTCAATATCACCCTGCCAGTGGAGAAAGGGGACATTGTCAGCCTGATAGGTCCGTCCGGATCGGGGAAAAGTACCCTGTTAAGAGTGCTGATGGGATTGCTGCTGCCTTCAGAAGGCCATGTTTGTCTTGATGGCGAGAAACTGGAATATTCGGATAAGCAGCAACTGCGCCAGCTACGTTCCTCGGTAGCTATCGTATTCCAGCAGTACAACCTGTTCCAGAATATGACCGTGCTGGAAAACGTGATGATTACCCCGACCAAAATTAAAGGTCGTCCGAAAGCTGAAGTTGAGCAGGAGGCCAGACAATTGCTGGAGCGGGTTGGATTATCTCACCGGTTGTACGCCTATCCGGATGAATTGTCCGGTGGACAGCAGCAACGTGTGGCTATTGCCCGCGCCCTGGCCCTGAAACCTAAAATCTTATTGCTGGATGAAGTGACTGCCGCCCTCGACCCGGAAATGGTGAATGAAGTACTGGATACCATACGCGAGCTGGCAGCTGAGGGGATGACGATGTTTATCGTTTCTCATGAGATGAGTTTTGTGCGTGAAGTCTCTTCAAAAGTGGTGTTTATGGCTGACGGAGAGGTGATCGAAAGCGGCACTCCGCAGCAGATATTTGACCATCCCGAAAAAGCCCGTACTCAGCAATTTATTGGCAAAATATTACGTCACTGAACAGAGGAAATAGCGGTTGAATAACGAGATTTTTTCCCAGGTTAATCCCCCGGCCCGATTGCTGATGGGGCCCGGGCCTATTAATGCAGACCCGCGGGTACTGCGGGCGATGTCTGCGCAGTTACTGGGACAGTATGACCCGGCAATGACCGGCTATATGAATGAAGTCATGGCTCTGTATCGCGGCGTTTTCTCCACGAAGAATCTCTGGACGCTGCTGATTAACGGGACCTCCAGGGCCGGTATTGAAGCCTTACTGGTTTCCGCGATACGTCCCGGCGATAAAGTTCTGGTGCCGGTTTTCGGCCGGTTTGGCGAACTGCTGTGTGAAATTGCTCATCGCTGCCGCGCAGAAGTCCACCGGCTGGATATTCCCTGGGGTGAAGTCTTTAGCCCCGATCAGATAGAAGATGAAATTAAGCGGCTGCGGCCACGAATGCTGCTGACGGTACACGGGGATACTTCTACCACCATGTGCCAGCCATTGCAGGAGATTGGGGCGATTTGCCGGCGCTACGATGTGCTGTTCTATACCGATGCTACCGCCACTCTGGGCGGAAATACCTTAGACACCGATGGCTGGGGTCTGGATGCGGTCTCTGCCGGAATGCAGAAATGCCTCGGCGGTTCTTCCGGGACTTCGCCAGTCACTCTGAGCGAGCGGATGGCTGAGCATATTCGTCGTCGTCGTCGGGTGGAGGCGGGTATTCGTACCGAAGCTCACCAGCACGGTGAAGATGAAATGATCTACTCCAATTATTTCGATATGGGGATGATCATGGATTACTGGAGCAGTGAGCGGCTTAATCACCATACCGAGGCCACCAGTGCGTTATATGGCGCACGGGAATGTGCACGGATTATTCTTGAAGAAGGGCTGGAGCAATGCATTGCCCGCCATCAGCAGCATGGCGAAGCCATGTTACGCGGTGTCCGGTCGATGGGGCTTGAGCTGTTCGGTGATATCTCCCATAAAATGAATAATGTCCTGGGAGTGATGATTCCTGAAGGCGTCAATGATTTGGCGGTCAGGAACAGTATGTTGCAGGATTTCGGCATCGAGATTGGTACTTCGTTTGGCCCGTTGGTAGGCAAAGTATGGCGTATTGGCACCATGGGTTATAACGCGCGTACTCAGTGCGTCATGCAAACGTTGAGTGCTCTGGAAGCGGTATTGCACCGGCAGGGGTTTTCGACGCCGCAGGGTGCGGGAATGCAGGCAGCCTGGGATTACTACGCGCAGAACGATATTGCCGGCTGATAATAAAAAAGGCTGTCCATCAGGACAGCCTTTAGTCAGCGATACTGTACGATTAGTGGATAATATGCAGAGAAATCCAGTACAGTCCGGCAGATAACAGAATCGAAACCGGCAGAGTGAGTACCCATGCCATCGCGATGTTCTTGATGGTTTTGCCCTGCAAACCACCGCCATCGACCAGCATGGTTCCGGCCACGGAAGATGACAGGATATGGGTGGTCGAGACCGGCATACCGGTGTAACTGGCAATCCCGATAGAAGCCGCTGCAGTGACCTGCGCCGCCATCCCCTGACCGTAGGTCATGCCTTTCTTACCGATTTTTTCACCGATAGTAGTAGCAACACGACGCCATCCCACCATAGTCCCGACAGAAAGTGCCAGCGCGACCGCAAAGATAATCCACACCGGAGCATACTCAACAGTACCGAGTAAATCATGGCGTAAATCGCCCAGGAATTTACGGTCCTGACTGCTGGTCTGCGGTAACGATGCAACCTTATCGGCAGTATCAGAAATACACAGCAACAGGCGACGCATCTGGGAACGTTTTTCGACACTCAGCTCGTCATAACTGCTGAGATTAGTCAGCATTGTCTGTGCATGTGCCACTGCTTCCAGTGCCCGCTCATTACTGCAGTGGAACTCTTCCACCGGAGTCGCTATTGCTGCCGGAGTGACTGTCGGAGCGATGATCGACTGCAATGACTGGCTGTTCTGCTGGTAGTACTGATCCAGATGTTCTACCGCATCGCGGGTGCGGGCGATATCGTATCCTGAAGAATTCATATTAACGACGAATCCGGCAGGGGCGACACCAATCAGTACCAGCATAATCAGGCCGATACCTTTCTGCCCGTCATTAGCACCGTGCGAATAACTCACACCAATGGCAGAAACAATCAGCGCAATACGGGTCCAGAAAGGCGGCTTTTTCTTGCCATCAATTTTTTCCCGTTCTGCCGGCGTCATATGGACCCGCGAACGTTTACGCGTCCCGTTCCAGTATTTGCGCAGCAGATAAATTAATGCGCCTGCCAGAGCCATACCAATCAGCGGTGACAGAATCAGTGACATAAATACGTTGATAACTTTCGGAATATTCAGGGCGTCAACCAGCGAAGTGCCGGTGACCAGGGCATTGGTCAGCGCAATGCCGATAATCGCTCCAATCAAAGTATGGGAACTGGATGCAGGCAGACCAAAATACCAGGTGCCCAGGTTCCAGATAATTGCCGCCAGTAACATAGAGAACACCATGGCCAGGCCATGGGCAGAACCTACATTCAGCAGCAGATCTGTCGGCAGCATATGAACAATAGCGTAAGCTACGCTCAGACCACCTAACAGCACTCCCAAAAAGTTAAAGATCCCCGCCATTGCAACAGCCAGTTGCGCGCGCATCGCCCGGGTATAAATTACCGTGGCAACAGCATTAGCGGTATCATGAAATCCGTTGATTGCTTCGTAAAACAAAACAAACAGCAGAGCAACTACCAGTAGTAGGCCAGTACTTAAATCGATACCAGCAAAAAGATGAAGCATAAACGTTACGCCATTTTTTGAGGACATGAACCCCGCGCATTATCAGCGAGAGATGTCCATTCAGGAAAGGAAAATCTCTTTTTTTTTGCAGTTATGTGACAAATTCATGAAAGTTTCATTTTAAAAATACTTAAAAATTATAATGTTATGCAAGGTGACGGTTGGCTGATAAATTTTCAGTCTGGAGTCCGGCAACGCATATCTCTACAATCAGCCGTTTTTCGGGCGGGGGCAATATGGAAAAGTTTGACGTTATTGTGGTGGGTGCCGGTGCTGCCGGACTGTTCTGTGCCGCTCAGGCCGGGCAGCGAGGTCTGAAAGTCCTGGTGCTGGATAACGGCAAAAAAGCTGGCCGTAAAATCCTGATGTCCGGGGGCGGGCGTTGTAACTTCACTAATCTGTATACCGAGCCTGCCGCCTACCTGTCGCATAACCCTCATTTTTGTAAGTCAGCACTTGCTCGCTATACACAGTGGGATTTTATTGAGCTGGTGGGAAAACACGGTATTGCCTGGCATGAAAAAACGTTGGGGCAACTGTTCTGCGATGACTCTGCTCAGCAAATCGTTGATTTGCTGTTGGCGGAATGCCAGAAAGGCCAGGTGACTTTGCGGCTGCGCAGCGAGATCCTTGCCACTGAACGTGACGAACAGGGGGAATACCGGTTAAACGTTAACGGAAATGAAGTGAGTGCTCGCAAACTTGTTATCGCTTCCGGAGGGCTGTCGATGCCAGGTCTTGGGGCAACACCCTGGGGTTATAAGATAGCTGAACAGTTTGGATTACGGGTATTTCCGACCCGTGCGGCACTGGTGCCATTTACTCTGCATAAACCATTGCTGGAACAGCTACAGACTCTTTCCGGTGTGGCACTGCCGGTGACGGTAACCGCGCAACAAGGAACTCTGTTTAAAGAAGCGATGTTATTCACCCACCGCGGATTGTCCGGGCCTTCTATGTTGCAAATTTCCAGCTACTGGCAGCCAGGTGAATGGTTAACAATCAATCTGTTTCCGGAAATGGATCTGGCAGAATTTCTCAATATTCAGCGCACTGCTCACCCTAATCTGAGCCTGAAAAACAGCCTCGCCAAAGTATTACCAAAGCGTTTAACCGAAACCCTGCAACAGTTACAGATAGTCCCGGAGTTAACCTTAAAGCAGCTGAACCACAAACAGCAGCAGCAACTGGTAGAGCAGCTAACCTATTGGAAAGTACAGCCCAACGGAACCGAAGGCTACCGGACCGCCGAAGTCACTCTGGGGGGCGTCGATACCGACCAGCTCTCTTCGCGTACCATGGAAGCCCGCGAGGTTCCCGGGCTCTATTTTATCGGTGAAGTAGTAGACGTGACTGGCTGGCTGGGAGGTTATAACTTCCAGTGGGCATGGAGTTCGGCAGCAGCCTGTGCAGAGGCGTTGTAGTTACTGAAGTGACCGGAAGTGCGATGATATCTCACTCGCACTTGTCCCGCCGTTTTATACGCTAACAGTGAGATAATCACGGCTTACAGAGTTATGACCTTTTTAACACCGAAGGCTATCCTCTGACACCGGGCTTATGTTAGTAAGCACTTGCTTTAATTTTTCATTCCACCTGCCTGATGATAACCGCAAGATCTGCTGCAAGTTTTGTTATCTGTTCCTCAGAAAGTGTGGTGAGTGTTAAGCGTATGCCACTGCGATGATTACCGACTGAGAAATCATTACCGTTACGGATGATCCACCCTCTGTTTTTCATGCCATCAATGACCGGTTCACAGGGAAAAGCAAAAGAGAGCCAGACATTGATACCATCCCCGTCCTCGCAATAACTTAATCCGTGTTTATTCAGCTCCCGGATAAAAAACTCTCTCTTATCGCGGTAGTGCTGGCGAGCGGTGTTGAACTGTTGGCTGCTCTGCTGGCTGGTGAGTGCCGCTTCAGCAATATCCTGCAGTAAGTGACTTACCCAATGGGTACCGGAGGCAAGACGATGTTTCAGGCGCAATGACGTATCCTGGTCACTGGCGACCAGAGCCATTCTGAAATCAGGTCCTAAAAATTTAGAAAATGAACGGATGACTGCCCAGTACCGGCTACTGTCTGGAATAACATTATGATATTCACGGCAAGAGATGAGAGAAAAGTGATCATCAATAATGATCATAACCTGCGGGTATTGGGCCAGAATTTCTCGGATTTCGGCGGCCCGCCGGGAAGAGAGACTAAAGCCAGTGGGGTTATGAGCCCGTGCAGTAATGATGACCCCCTGGGCACCGGAAGATAATGCATTTCGCAGTTCTTCGGGTCTGATTCCCTGGTTATCCATACTGATGGCTACAGGTTTCACACCAAGGCTGAGCAGAGTACTCTTGCTGCCCAGAAAACAAGGGTCTTCCACGGCCACCTGTTCGTCTTTGTTAATAAACCCGCTGAGCAGGCGTTCTAACGTATCGACAGTGCCATGGGTAAGCGTCAGCCCGAATTGTTCAGGAACGACCGGGGCAAACCAGTGCTGACCAAATTTTTCAAGGCCGGGATTGATCACCGATTCACCATACAGGCGTGGAGTGGTATTGACGGCACTGAGAAAGGTCTGCAAAGGAAGCAGCATCGAGGGATCGGGATTTCCCCCGGAAATATCTGTCAGAACTGTGTCAGGGTGTGGGCCTTCCTGAGGCGGAAAATTGCTGAGTTGCCTGACTGTGGTTCCCTTTCTGCCATTGGCTTCGGCAATGCCTGCATCGATAAGCTTTTTATAGGCGTTTGCCACTGTATTTTTATTGATCCGCAGGCTTGCAGCCAACTCTCTGACCGGAGGGAGGGTTTCGCCTGGCATGATGTCTTTGCAGCGGACTCTGGTTCTGATTTTATCAAAAATATCGTTTGCAGTGACTTTTCCAGTCATAACGGTTTGTATCCCGGGTACAGTCTGTACAAGATCCCAGCCTCTGTGATTTGGTCAGGCCGCAGGGACAGTGTTCAGGTGAACTTTTTTGGCGCGGAGTGGAGATTATCGCTAAACAAGCTGGCGATGTCAGTACCGGCATGCAATGGTTCTCTCTGATACTCCGTGATTTCCGGTACAGGGTCATTCTGCCCGGGCTGATTAAGGTTATTTCTGAGTTTCCTTCCTGACAGCGAGTATTTTTAACCGGCAGGCATCGACCACCCAGGCGGAAAAGTTTGATGTTTTCTGTACAGCCATGACCGATTCTATTTGTTTAATTAAGCTATGGGGTATCCGGATATGTTTTTCCTGTGTTTTGCTATTTGATGTTTTACTCACATTTCACATCCATTTTATAAAAAGCAGCTGATTATTTGTTTTACTGCAAACGCATTCCGGCGGCATACATTGCAAGTTTAAATACGCAGGAAATAACGCCAAGTGCGATGACGCTTAACAGATAAATAGCTATCATCCAGGCGGTTCTTTTCCATAAAGGTGATGTTTTTTTTTCGACCTGTTGCATAAATACTCCTTTGGTTTATTACCCGGAGGACGGGCCCTCAGAGAGAGCCCTGGTGATTAATCAATGATAGCCTTCATTTGAAGTCACTTTCCCGCGGAATACATAATAACTCCAGAAGGTGTATGCCAGTATTACCGGAATAATAAACACCGCGCCTGCCAGCATAAAATGCAGTGTCGTTTCAGGTGCCGCTGCTTCCCGGATACTGACTGATGGTGGAATAATATTTGGCCAGATGCTGATCCCAAGCCCGGAGAAGCCAAGAAATACCAGCAACAGAGTCATCAGGAAGGGTGAATAATGCGCCTCACGTTTGATCCCTCTGTATATCTGCCAGGAAGAAATCAGCACCAGCACCGGTACCGGAAGGAACCAGAAGAGATTAGGCAGGCTAAACCAGCGCTGCGCAATCGCGGCGTTTGTGAGCGGCGTCCAGAGGCTGATAATCACAAACACAGCTAACAGCAGGCCGAGCAGGGGCAGTGCCAGATCGGACATTTTCTTATGCAGACCATCGCTGCCTTTCATTATCAGCCAGGTACAACCCAGTAACGCATAAGCAATTACTAATCCGAATCCGCAAAACAGGGAAAACGGGCTGAGCCAGCTGAGATCTGAGCCAACAAAGGCGCGATGAGAGACTTCAAAACCATTCATCACTGAACCGACGATAATGCCCTGACTGAAGGTTGCAACGACTGAACCTACGATAAAAGCTTTATCCCAAAACGGACGGTGTGATTCAGTGGCTTTAGAACGAAACTCGAAAGCGACTCCACGGAAAATCAGCCCCAGCAGCATCACGATAATCGGTACTGAAAGTGCATCTGCAATAACTGAATAGGCGAGTGGGAACGCGCCGTACAGAGCAGCTCCACCAAGTACCAGCCATGTTTCATTACCATCCCATACCGGGGCGACCGTATTCACCATCAGGTCTCGCTGAAATTTATCTTTATTGAAGATAAAAAGTATCCCGACGCCTAAATCGAAGCCATCCATCACGATATACATCAGCATCGAAAAGATGATGATCGCAAACCAGATTATTGAGAAATCGGGCATATTATTTCCCTCCTTTCGATACGTTCAAAGGCTCATGTACCGCCGAAAGTGGACGTGCCTGGGTGAAATTAGTGCCGGGGCCACCGTTTTCCGGGGTCTCATGGTGATCAACCGCCGGGCCCTTTTTGATAATGCGGATCATATAGAGATAACCCACGCTAAAGACGGAACCGTAAACCAGTACAAAGGCGAGTAAGCTCAGACTCATGTGTAAATCACCGTGCGCTGAAACTGCATCGATGGTTCGTTTATACCCGTACACTACCCATGGCTGGCGGCCAGCTTCTGTCGTAACCCAACCGGCCAGCAGTGCAATCAGCCCTGACGGTCCCATGAGTAAGGTGAATTTATGAAATGCTCTTGAATCAAATAATTTACCTTTGCGGCGTAACCACAGACTAATAAAACCAAGGCCTATCATCAGAAGCCCCATGGCGACCATAATGCGGAATGACCAAAAGACAATCAGAGAATCTGGCCTGTCGGCCCGTGGGAAGCTTTTTAATGCAGGGACTTGTTTATTCAGGCTATGAGTCAGAATAATGCTGCCTAAATAAGGAATCTCCAGGGCATATTTGGTTTTTTCCTCTTTCATATCAGGAATGCCAAATAAAACCAGCGGTGTGGCTTCTCCCGGAGGGTTTTCCCAGTGACCTTCAATAGCTGCGATTTTGGCAGGCTGGTATTCTAAGGTGTTCAACCCATGAGCATCACCTACGATAGCCTGAACCGGAGCCACAATTAAGGCCATCCATAATCCCATAGAGAACATCTTGCGTACTGCTGGTGATTTATTACCTTTGAGCAAATGCCAGGCACCGGAAGCGCTCACAAGAAAGGCGCTCGCCAGAAAAGCAGCAATCGTCATATGGGCTAAACGATAAGGGAATGACGGGTTGAATATGATTTTGAACCAGTCGGTAGGGATAACTACATCATTCTGAATAATGAATCCCTGTGGTGTTTGCATCCAGCTGTTGGATGCCAGAATCCAGAAGGTTGAGAAGATAGTCCCGAGTGCGACCATACAGGTTGAGAAAAAGTGCAATCCGCGGCCGACGCGGTCCCAGCCAAACAGCATAACGCCAAAAAATCCGGCTTCGAGGAAAAATGCTGTCAGCACTTCATAGGTAAGCAGGGCGCCGGTAATACTGCCAGAGAATGCCGAGAATCCGCTCCAGTTAGTTCCAAACTGGTAAGCCATCACCAGACCAGAAACAACCCCCATCCCGAAATTAACCCCAAAGACTTTGATCCAGAAATGGTATAGCTGATAATAACTTTGATCACGGGTTTTAAGCCATAACCCCTCCAGCACTGCAAGATAGGTGGCAAGCCCGATAGTGATTGCCGGAAATATGATATGGAAAGAAACAGTGAATGCGAATTGTAACCTTGCGAGATGAAAAGCATCTAAACCAAACATTGATGGCCCCCATTGCTATTACTGCTTGTTATTTTTAATTCTGATGACATAAAGATGTTTCCGGAATGATATTTAATACTGGAAGGGATCTTATATTTTGCAAAAATTAAAAACATAAACAGTTAATCAGCCCGCAGCTATAACAGTTATAAAAAAGCACAAATAAATCACATTCTGACTTTATACATTTATATGAAGTGTGGATTTAAATAAATATTATTTGTTAAATTATTGTTTATATCTATGGTTTTTTTATTCGCTGATGATAGTGAATGCTGGTGTTTGTCCGCCAGGTAAACTGTCTGGTTATTAAAAGTTTTCCATTAAATATGGCATTTTTATTTTTGTCTTCATTTTTAATTTTTTGTACTGGTACAAACAAAATATTGTCTTATCCGGGGGGCAGGAAACCACCGACAGACGATGGATTTCAGAGGACAGCAAGCCCAGCAATGGCCTGTCCAGAGACGTTATCGTTGCCGGGGCTGACGGTTTTGCTCATCATTGACTTCATGAATAATCGTTATTAACGCCTTAAGCGCGGCGGGAATATGCCGCCTTCCCGCATAGTACAACGACACTCCGGGCAGCGTAGCAGCATAGTTATCCAGTACCGTCACCAAACGTCCTGCGAGTACTTCCTCTGCGACATACCATTGCGGCACTTGTGCAATACCGCAGCCCTGTTTTACCGCTTCCAGCATCAGTTGCGGGGAATCCAGCACCAGTGGTCCTGAAACATCCAAAGTGAGGGGCTGTCCGTTCTGCCAGAAATGCCAGCCAGAAGGTAATCCTCCCGGTAACCGGCTACGGATGCAGGGGAAGTTCAGTAATTCTGTCGGGGATTGTGGCGGTGTTGACTGGTCAAAATATCCGGCAGAAGCCACCACCACCAGAGGAATTTCGCGTATCAGAGGTACAGCAATCATATCCTGAGGCAGTCGTGAGTCCGGGCGAATCCCTGCATCAAAGCCCTCACTGATGATATCCACCCGGCGGCCTTCGGTGACAATATCCAGACTGATGGCCGGATAGCGTTCGGTAAACCGCCGAAAGACAGGGGCAAACACCATCAAAGCAGCACCCAGCGAACTGTTAATCCGCAATGTTCCTGACAACAAAGTGTCACCGCTGCTGGCGGCGTCCATCGCTTCGAGCAGCTGTCTGACCGCAGGCTCAGCCCGGGAAACAAAGCGTTGTCCGGCTTCGGTCAAAGAAACACTGCGGGTGGTACGGTGAAACAACCGAACTCCCAGCCGGGATTCCAGCCCCGCCACTGCGTTGCTGACCGCCGTGACAGACATATCCAGTTCGGCTGCCGCACGGCGAAACCCCTGATGCCTTGCGACCGCCAGAATGACGCTAAATTCAGACAGCCCGTTTTTTTGCATTGTTTCAGTTTTCGTAATGTTTTGATTCTGTCTGAACATATTATCAAAACAATCTTTCACTGCCAGACTGTTGTTACTCACTTTTTAACCTGATTACGTCGGGAGTTCAGTTATGTGGCAGATAGCAGAAGCATATATCGGTGGCAAATTTGTCCCGGTCACCGGTCATGAAGTTATTCAAAGCTACAACCCTTCTAACGGCAAGCTAATTGGCACTGCCCGGTTGGCCAGCCGGGCGGATGCCAGACAAGCCGTGCACGCCGCCGCCGCAGCTCAGCCCTCTTTTGGACTGAGCACTAAAGAACAGCGGACAGAAATGCTGCAGGCGCTGCATGCTGCAGTGCTGGAACATTCCGCCGCTATCTGTGAGGCAACTATCGAAGAATATGGTGGCCCGTTGTCGCGTTCCCGTTGGGTCAGTCAGTACTCCGCGCAGTGTTTTCTCAATGCAGCCCGCATACTTGAAGAATACCCGTTACAGAGAAAAGCCGGCAGTGCGGAAATTTTCATGGAACCGGTAGGCGTGTCAGCATTGATTGTTCCCTGGAACAGTACGGCGGGGACTTTATGCAGCAAGCTGGCCTTTGCTATTGCGGCAGGATGTGCGTCGGTGATTAAACCAAGTGAATTTAGCCCGTTGCAGAATCGTGTAGTGGCAGAAGCATTGCATCAGGCTGGCTTACCGGCAGGGATATTCAATATTTTGTCCGGGCGGGGAGAGGAAGTCGGGGAGGAATTATCCATTCATCCGCAGATAGCTAAAATCTCGTTTACCGGTTCAACGTCGGTAGGAAAAATCATTGCCCGTTCGGCGGTGGACAGTTGCAAACGCCTGATACTTGGGATGAGTGGAAAGTCAGCATCAGTGTTGCTTGAAGATGCTGATATTTCGGTCGCTTTGCCGATGGCACTATCTGCAGCTTTTATGAATAACGGGCAGGCGTGTGTTGCCGGCAGCCGGTTACTGGTCCCTGAATCTCAACTGGAAACGATCAGCCAGCAGATTAAAACACTAATAGATGCACTAAACGTCGGAGATCCGGCCGATCCTCGTACAGAGATCGGCCCGTTATTCAGCCTGCGCCAGTACGATCGCGTACAACATTATATTCGTCGGGGTGTGCAGCAGGGCGCTACATTACTGACGGGGGGAGAAGGCCATCCGATCGGGCTTCAACACGGATTTTTTGTCAGACCGACCGTATTTACCCGGGTCAGTAACGATATGGATATTGCCAGGGAAGAAATTTTTGGCCCTGTGCTGTCGGTGATAAGTTACCGGGATGAGGCTGATGCTATACGGATTGCCAATGATTCCGACTATGGTTTACAGGCTTATATCTTCGGTCAGGACCAGCAGCATGCATTGCAAATGTCCAGGCAACTGAATGCGGGAAGTGTGCTGATTAACCGCATCGTGCCGGAACTGATGGCACCTTTTGGCGGGGTTAAACAGTCTGGTATTGGTCGGGAACTGGGCGTGTCTGGCCTGGAATCTTTTCTTGAGCCTAAGGCCGTCGTTACTGGTTAAATTCCGTGGCTTTGCAGGCAGTAGCTTTGCCTGCAAAGCCATGTTTAAATCGAGGGCTGGTTCGTTTTCTGAAAGCTGCCTTGTTATGAACGAAAGAACAATCTTCAGCCGCCCACACAGCGGCAGTGCCGCCAGTGTATGGCAGGCCAGGGCGCTGCTCACCCGCCGGATAACCATTGACCAGGCAACTTTGTTGCTGGTCAAATCGGGGCAAAAAGTTCTGTGCTGGCAGGATAACGAAATCTGTCTGAATGCCGGGGATATGGTGGTAATTGGCAGCGGAAATACCTTTGATGTGACCAATATTCCCGGAGAGCCAGCCGGCAGGTTTGAGGCCAGCTGGATCAGTTTTTGCAACGAGCTGCTTCAAAATGCCGGAGCCCGGCCGTTGCAGCCGGTCTTACAAACGGCGGCGCATCGGGTCGCAGCAGCTGCCCCTGCCTTTTGCCAGGCATTTCAGCACGCTTTTGATGCTCTGAGCGATAGCGAATCAATCCCCCAGGCAGTGGCCGTGAAACGAATGGAAGAGATGCTCAGTTGGCTGGATGCTTATCAGATATTTTTCCCCCAGCCCCGCAGCCAGGGAATGACCGGCAGGATCAGGCAACAGGTCACCGGTAATATCGCCTGGCCGTGGAGCGCCGCGGATACCGCAAAAGCCATGGCTGTTTCTGAAGCAACTCTGCGGCGTCATCTGAAGGCTGAAGGTACCAGCTTCTCGCGGCTGGTCAGCGATATTCGTATGGAGTATGCGCTGACTCTGCTACAGGTGACCGACCGGCCAGTGACGCGAATCTCCCTGGAAGTGGGCTATGAAAATCCTTCAAAATTCTCTGCCCGTTTTCGCCAGCGTTTCGGCTTTTCCCCGGGACAGGTACGGTCGGAGAATTTCAGTTTATCCATTCCCTCACTGCCGACCCCGGTTTAACGCTGAGCCGTGATTGTCAGCTGTGTTTTACCCAGAGCATTGGCGTTCACCATATAGCCAACCATTGCCGGTGTTGATGCAGCAGAGATCCCCGGCAATTGCGCTACTTTCAATGCCGTTAAGGTCACAACATAGTGATGCAGCTGGCCAGACGGCGGGCATGGCCCGGCATAACCGGCAACACCATAATCCGTGCGGGTTTCAAGTATTCCATTCGCAGTATTCTGGGGCTGATGGCTAAATCCTGTGGGCAGTGTTAACTGATTGCCGGGAATATTGACGACCTGCCATTGTATCCACCCCATCCCGGTAGGAGCATCTTTGTCAAAGATGTTCAGAGCAAAGCTTTTAGTGCCAGCTGGTGGATGGCTCCACTGAAATTCCGGCGACAGATTTCCTCCATGGCAACCAAAACCATAAGAGGCACTCAGGGTCTGTGCCGGCAGGAAGTGGCCACCGGGAGTCTGCGGACTGCTCAGATGAAAGGTGGCAGCGCTGGCTACCGTACTGGCAATGGCCATAATAGCAATGCCAGTAATGCGGGGGATGATCGATGGCATCATTGTTCTCCGTCAGGGGTTAATAGCAGACAGGCTAACCCTGATAAAGAAATGCTACAGCCCTGAAAACGTCAATCGATGCTCCGTAACGCTCATTTTTAACTGCCAGTCGAAACCGTTAGTTCATGGCATAGCATTTTGATGTCGGGACATTTTGGTCTGAGCCGCTACCCGCGCCTTTCAGCAGGCAGATAATATAATGCTGGTGAAATCTGAGGGTGACCACCGGGCCGTCAGACGCCAGGGAAGAGGAGATAATCTTGCCGCCCTGGTTCAGCATTTGCTCCAGTGACTGATTTACTGCGGAGAGTCGGGTGGGGTATTCCAGCGCATTACCGGGGACTTTGGCTCCGGTTTCCGGGGGCCACTGAGCGGCGGCGGAAAAAGAGCTTACTGCAACAAATATCAACAATAGCAGTGTTATCAGGTTCTTCATTTTCATAAACTCCGGGGCATATGATGACAGCATCACCCGTGGCCAGGATGATGCTATGTGCAGGACAGGGCCAGGTGTTGATATAGCGACTATACCAGCCAGTCGTGCTCTGCCTTAGTCGCCGGAGATACCGGGATATAATAATTACCGGAGAAGGTTTCTGGTAATGGCTGGTCGGGTTGATACTTGTGCTGGCAGATAAAAATATCCTGTCCGTTACGACGTGCTTCCGGGCGAAATGGCATGACATGCTGGTAAATGGTCGCCTGCATATCTACAAACTGTTGCTGTGTCCCGGAGAATTGAAAGCGTAAAAAACGGCCCGACTCAGGTGGCCTGATAATAATGCCCTGCGGTGAAGTATTAAACGTCAACGTAAACCTGACCTTACCGCTCTCCGGGTCAGGTTCAAAATGCTCGGCCATGCATCCGGGCAGTGAGCCTTTTCTCATCGCCAGAATTTCCCCGACGATGCGTTCACGATGAAGATGATGGTAACCAATATCTTCAAGTTCATTATGGTCACAGTAATAGCTAAGACTGGTACCCTGAATAGTATCTGGTCCCTGAGTGACAATTTCAGCTTCTGGCAGCGCATCACTGTGATGGTGTGCTCTGGCGACCATACCGCGAAAATGCCATTCGTGGCTGCTACGGTATTGTCCCGGAGCGCTACCGAAATGGCGGGTAAACGCCCGGGTAAATGTCTGTTGTGAGCTGAATCCCAGTAATTCGCTGATTTCGACCGCTGGCATATCGGTCATTTTCAAAATCAACGCCGCTTTATTGAGTTTCCGGTAGCGGATATAAGAGGCCAGCTGAAACCCGGTATCATCCCTGAACATACGTTGCAGATGCCATTTGCTGTAACCGGCTTTCGCCGAGACATCATCGATAGTGAGTTTTCCTTCCAGATTTTTTTCAATCCAGTCAATAAGATCACGGGTAAACGTATTCATTTTTTACTCCTTTAATGACCGGAATAATAATAGCGACAAAAACGGCTAATATCCATAATATAAATTTATTGATATTTTACTCAGGTTGTGAACAGTCTCATAAAAATAATTCAGTATGCGATAAAATAAATTTTAGTGATGGCCACTGCCATTGTTCAGTAGGTGGTTATTTTCAGCATAAAAAACACTGAGCTGTTCATACATTACGGATGCCGGGCAGTAGAAGGTTTATCTGAATTAATATTTTCTTAATCAAAAGGCCAGTGATTATTATAAGGCTTTGCCAGCCCCGCCAGCCAGAGCCCTGTGATACCGGGGTATCGGTTATTATCTCTCCCTGTTATGAACCCGTCAGCTGGCAATGCTGACAGGCTGGCTGGTATAAGACAACGCCACGCGGATTCAGGTAAATAAATTGTTAAATGCAGAGTGCTATAGGGCATGCCTATACAACGCAGCAGGAAACCACTATTCATCCGGGGTGAAAAAAAACCTATAAATATTCAAAGCAGGGTATCCCTCTCAGAGTCATCCACTCAGGGAATCCGACATAAGCTGTTAAGCGGATAGCATCATGATAGTCACCGATACTTTTCCCCGTGAATAATAATGGTGGCCCGTGAATATTTATCTGAGCCCGTTTATTAATTCTCTGATAATACGATGAACAAAGGAATATTATGAAAAACACTGACAAAGTCACGATTTCTTCCGGCGGTGCATTCGAATCTGTATTCGGTTATTCAAGGGCAGTGAAAGCAGGTAATCATCTGCATATTTCAGGGACCTGCGCATCGCCAGATTATGAACACAACGATGCTTATCAGCAGACGGTAGCTATTTTGAAGACTATCAGTGAGGTAGTAGCTAAAGCCGAAATGCAAATGTCCGATGTGGTGCGTACAGTGGTGTATGTCAGAGATATTAACGATGCGCAGCTGGTGGCAAAAGCCCACCTGGAAACTTTCGGAGATATTCGTCCGGCGAGTACTTTAGTTCAGGTAGATTCTATGCTGCGGACCTGGCAACGGGTCGAAATTGAAACCTATGCAATAAGCTGAATCCCCGGTGGACAGAGCCGCTGCCTGGGTAAGGGAACTGTCCGGGCAGGGCAATTTCACGGAAAACCGCTTACATCATATTCTTAACCAGTAACTGAAATACGGCGTAAAGTAACCCCGAAATCACGGAAATTATGATTGCCCGTGGTAATTTGACATGCGCTTTTTTCCATTGCCAGAACCACATTGCCAGACCCCAGAACACAGCAAAAAAAACGGCACTGAAAATAAAACTGATTACGGTCTCTTTCATTGATTTCCCGTTATGGTCAAAACGATAGCCGTCCATACTACATGATTTTGGACGACTATCATCCGCTGAATTAACAAAGCAGTTCACAGTATTTGCGATGCTTCTGGTTATTCGCCGGATTTGCTGACCAGCCTCCCAGGTTAAGGCGTCTTTTCTGCATCCTGTACGACCAGCGGGGTCTATCCGGTTTTCTGAGGTGATATCAGATGGCTACCTTGTCTGAACCAGGGCAGGAAGAACTGAATCATCGGGCCGATAGCCAGTGCATAAATAATGGTACCTGGTCCGAAATTGCCACCGAGAGCCCAGCCAATCAGTAATACAGTGACTTCAATCGAGGTACGGATCAGCCGCAGTGACCAGCCGGTACGACGGTGCAAACCAGTCATCAGCCCGTCACGTGGTCCGGGACCAAATCCGGCACAGATGTACATCACCGTGGCAATAGCATTCAGTACAATGGCGGCGGCCAGCATCAGCCAGCGGGCTGTCAGTGAGGTCAGTGGTGGCATAATGGCCAGCGCAGCGGCAGCGGCCAGTCCCAGGACGACCACATTACTCAGCGTTCCCAACCCCGGTCTTTGGCGCAGCGGAATCCACAGCAGCAGTACCAGTGCTCCGGTCACGATCATCACGGTACCGACATTAACGGAGAGGGTTTGTGCAACACCCAGATGAAAGACATCCCACGGATCGGCACCCAGCCCGGTGTGCATATACATACCACAGGAAATTCCGTACAGCGTTAAGCCAACATAGAGTTGCAGCAATCTCTTCAGCATCTTATTTCTCATTATTTTCCGGTTGACAGTGGACTGATTGTCATCTGAAATGGATTACTAATTAATAGCCAGTTTCGAAAAAGTGGATCGCATATGTCATCAAGACGGTTTGGCCATCAGTCACTGATTCAGATGCTTGGGCACTGGCAGCAGACGCCTTCCCGGATTCCTTTGTGGCAGCAGCTGGCTGCGGCATTGCGTTTGCTGATTCTTGATGGCCGGCTGGTGCAGGGAACCCGGCTACCCGGTGAGCGGGAAATGGCCTCTGGCCTGAATATTAGCCGTACCACGGTCAGCAGTGCGCTGACTCAACTGCGTGACCAGGGCTTTTTGCAAAGCCGTCAGGGAAGTGGCAGTCAGGTGGTGATCCCCGCCAGCAGTGTGGCTGTTCCCGGCACAATGTCGTCTGGTGCTCAACTGGATCTGTCAACCGCATCGCCGGTGGCTGGGCCGGAAATTCATCAGGCTTACAGCCATGCGATGGAGTTGTTGCCGGGCCATTTGCAGACCTCAGGTTATAACCAGAAAGGGACGCTGTCCCTGAGAGAATCTATTGCCCGGCGTTATTGTCAGCGAGGTCTGCCAACTACGCCGGATCAGGTTATGGTGGTTAACGGAGCCGTCAGCGGGCTGGCCCTGATTTTACGCTTGCTGGCAGGGCCGGGGGATCGGGTTTTGGTGGACCACCCGACCTATCCTTCAGCGCTGGGGGCCATTCGCGGAGCATCCTGTCAGGCGGTGGGAGTGCCTTTATTATCCGGGCGCTGGGATATTGCCGGGCTGAAAGCGACCATTGCCCAGACCTCACCCCGTCTGGCTTATCTGATTGCGGATTATCATAACCCGACGGGATATTGCATGGATGAGGCCAGCAGGGCTGAGATCACTGCAATTGCAGCCCGGACACGCACACCACTGGTGATTGATGAAACCCTGGCTGAACTTTGGTATCACCAGCCACCTCCCCGGCCGGTTGCAGCGTTTCCCGACAGTGAGATGGTTATCAGTCTGGGCTCTGCCGCTAAAAGTTTCTGGGGTGGGTTACGGATCGGCTGGATTCGGGCTTCATCTTCACTGATCACTTCTCTGATACAAATTCGGGATTCGCTGGATTTAGGCTCACCACTACTGAGCCAGCTGGCAACCGGATGGTTACTGGATAACAGTGATCAGTTTTTGCCACAGCGCCGTGCCATGCTGAAACAGCACCGTGATACCTGCCAGCGTCTGATGCAGGAATATTTCCCTGAGTGGAAGACTCTCACTCCGCCAGGCGGGCTCTCTTTCTGGGTTGAACTGCCGGGTATGCAGTCCACAGGATTTGCGTCGCGGGCCAGTGATGTCGGAATATTACTGGGAACCGGTACAAGATTTGGCCTGTCAGGGGCTTTTGACCGTTATCTGCGTATGCCTTTCAGCGCAGATGAGCAAACATTACGCCAGGCCTTTCAGCGACTACAGCCACTCTGGGCCACTCTGCCGGAGAACAGTGCGACAGCCTACAGCCGTCAGGTATTCTGAATACGCTCCCGGAAAGGGCAATTTTCCCTTGCAGTCTTCTGCTCCGGGCTGCTTTTGGGCGATAAAACGCGGGTCATAACAGATAATGACTGGTGGCCTGCGTCTGCACTTACCGCGACCTGCAAATGTGCGATTTTCACGGTATGAGTCGCGGGGAAAATGCGGCACAGAGAGTAGTTGATTTAACTTTAATCCGGTGGGGAGTGAGCATTACCGGGCATGCCGGTTTTTTGTGGAAACTATCGGGGATAATACTGGTGTCGGCGGGCTTAAACTGAAAAGAGTTCACGCCGGGCTGGCCGGCGTGAAGTATATCGACAGATTATTGTGCAGGAGTCTGAGCTTCCGCATTTTTCTTACGGCGTTGTAGCTTTTTGATAAGTACCAGGGCTTCCGCTTTGGTTGCTACCGCAGGGGTAGAACCACGTAATGGTTTACGTGCAGTTTCACGCAAGGTGAATACAGTGATCAGTCCCACCACACCCGCAGCCATCAGATAATAAGCCGGAATCATCACATTGTGAGTCTTATCTACCAGCCATGCTGTCAGTAACGGGGTCGTACCACCAAACAGTGATACTGAAACATTAAAGCCAATTGCCAGTGCGCTGTAACGGATATCTGTGGTGAACAGCGCCGGCAGAGTAGCAGGCATAGTTCCACTGAAACAGGTATGTACCACACCAAGAATAATCAGTCCGGCAAACACGCCCC
Source organism: Tatumella citrea (assembly GCF_002163585.1). Lineage (NCBI taxonomy): Bacteria > Pseudomonadati > Pseudomonadota > Gammaproteobacteria > Enterobacterales > Erwiniaceae > Tatumella > Tatumella citrea. Next base: position 4,111,538 of record NZ_CP015579.1, on the reverse strand, counting down.
ACATACTTCCGGAACCAATCAGCATCAGACATGGAATTGACAGTACCAGCAGACCAATTGCTCCACCGGCAATGACAGGACGGCGACCAACACGGTCAGTCCAGTGTCCCCAGAACAGTGTCAGTGGCATCATCACAAACATCACCACCATCACCAGCAACAGGCTGCTTAATTCGCTCAGACCAAGGATTCCGGTCAGGTAGCTTGGCATGTAAGAAGTCAGCATATAATTGGAAACATTGAACAGTAATACCAGCCCGATACATTTCAGCATCTGTGCGCGGTATTTATTCAGCATCTGCCATAAATTCAGACGTGGTTTGCTGTGTTCCAGAGCTTCCTGCTTTTCCATATGCTGCTGGAAAGCCGGAGTTTCTTCCAGTTTCAGACGAACATATAACCCAAACAGACCCAGTGGTGCTGCAATAAAGAAAGGAATTCTCCAGCCCCAGTCCAGCATCGTTTGTGCCGGCATCACTGAAGTCAGCAGCGTGACCAGACCGGCCCCCAGCAGGTATCCGCCCAGGGTACCAAACTCCAGGAAACTACCCATAAACCCGCGACGGTTATCGGTAGAATATTCGGCAATAAAGGTTGCCGCGCCACCGTATTCACCACCGGTCGAGAAGCCCTGTAACAGACGGGCAGCCAGCAGTAACAGCGGTGCCATAATACCGATGCTGTTATAAGAGGGAATTAGCCCGATACAGAAGGTACCGATAGCCATCATAATCATGGTGATGGCCAGAATTCGTTGGCGTCCGTAACGGTCACCTAACGGACCAAATACCAGCCCACCCAACGGGCGGACCAGGAAAGCAGCCGCGAAAGTACCGAAGGTAGCAATCAGCTGAGCGGTGGCGCTGGCATCAGCAAAAAATACTTTACCGATAGTCACTGCCAGGTAGCTGAATACGCCAAAATCGAACCATTCCATGGCGTTGCCCAGTGCTGCTGCACCTACGGCGCGTTTCAGCATATCGTTATCGACGATAGTAATATCATCGACGGTCAGTTCTTTTTGTTTTTTATTCCAGAAATGTTTTTTCTGTTTTTCGGTGCTGTTGCTGGTGCTGGTGCTCGTCATACAGTCCTCAATAACGCGGTCAATGAGGGCGCCTTATAGCTTTCGTTGCCATGGAAATAACCGGAAAAACAGAAGGGAAAGAAAGCTATAAGAAGCCAAAAGAATAAGGCTAAAAGATATCGACATAAATCGATATATATTTACCTTAGTATAAAACTGTGACGGGTTTCAAGTTTAGGGCAAAAATAGCTGAATATATTGCCAGAAACAGAACTATATTTTGGTATTTTTGGGTTATGCAGGTTAATTGCCTACGATAATTGAGATGGTTTGTCGGAAATATATTTTGCTCTGCATAAATAAAATTATCACAAATATTTTCATGTTGACAAGCCTGATCTCACGGATAATGGCACAGGTCTGATGCCATGATTATTTAATATTATTCGCAGATGACGCTGCCGAAAATTCCTTTGCCAACCAGCCGGATAGCTGCTGTATTTCCGGCCATTGCTGTTTCTCCGGGCTGGTCACAAAATAATATTCCCCTCCCGGCAAACTCTGCGCCAGAGGCGCCTGCAATATCTTCTTATTCAGCGCATCTCTGGCCAGTAATTCGCTGGCAATTAACACTCCCTGACCGGCAACCGCTGCCTGCAAGGCGTGAGTTTCATCATTGAAGTGTATTCCTGAATCAATATCGAGTTCTGCCGGGCCAAATGCCTGTTGCCAGTGTTTCCAGTCTGGTGAAGGCTGAGGTATTTGCCGGTTATCTATATGAAACAGTGTCTGGTGCTGCAGGTCGTCATTGCAGGTTATTGCCAGCGCGGGGCTGGCTATCAGCACAAAACGGTCCCTGTACAGCAGCATATTAGCCAGGGTCGGGTTCACATGTTGGCTGTAGCGTATAGCGCAGTCGGCCAGCGAACCACTGACATCCGCCAGGGTAGTACTGGTGTGCAGATGCAGTTCGAGATCAGGACAGGAGTGTTGTAAAGAGGGTAACCGGGGGATCAGCCAGTGAGTCATGAAATTTGAAGTCGTACTTAGTGTGACCGCTCCCCGGGGGCCTGGCGAGGTAATCTCTTCGACCGCCAACCGAAGCGTCGAAAAGGCGGCAGAGGTCGCACGGAACAGTATGGCTCCGTTATGAGTCAGGGAAACACCTTTTGCAGAGCGCTCAAACAACCGGCATTGCAGAGCTTCTTCCAGAATGCGGATCTGGTGGCTGATCGCTGTGGGTGTCACACCAATATCCTGACCAGCCAGCTTGAAACTTGCGAGCCTGGCTACCGCATCGAAAGCACGTAGTGAGAGCAACGGGGGAAGCCTGGTCGGTTTCATAGCTGAATTAAACTCATCTTTGAATGAAATATATGATTTTGTAATCCAGTATAACAAGGCATTAATCTGTGTTCCGGAATATTTAATCATGAACTAAATTCATTTTTATGACGGAGAGAGTGATGCAACCTGCCATAACCCCGCAGTCCGGAAGATCATCGGCTTTTGCCAGCGTGGTCCCCGGTATGGCACAGGCGATTATTGCACTGGATTATGCAGTGATGTTCGTGGCTTTGCCGGTGATTACCGCACAACTGCATCTCAGCACCGCGGAAGCCGGGGGGATAATGGCGGTATACGGGCTCTGTTTTGCGGCTTTTTTGCTGGCGGGTGGCGCAATATGCGATCGGATGGGTGCAAGGTTGACGTTCAGCATGGCAATGGGACTGTTTATGCTGGCCTCAGTTCCCGGGGCGCTGGCTCATCAGCCTGAGTGGTTGCTGGCTGCCCGGGCATTACAGGGAGTTGCTGCTGCCTTTATGCAGCCGTCAATTCTGGCACTGATGGCAGGCCGTTTTCAGGGCATAGCGTACCGACAGGCGCTGACTATCTGGAGTGCCACCGGAGCAGCAGGGTTAGTGGCGGGCGTGATACTGGGTGGGATTCTGGCTCAATTGTACTGGCCACTGATATTTTTGCTGAATATCCCGGCCGGGATGCTGATCCTGTGGCTGGTGTGGCGACATTTTCCTGCGCAGCCGCGCTCTGAAACCCGTGGGCTGTTTACGCCAGGTGCATTAGTGGGTAGTGCCGCTGCAGGCTTTACTGTTCTGGCGTTACTGCGGCTAAGTAGCGAGGGTGCGCCGGATTATCTGCTGAACCGGCTAGCGGTAGTGTTGGCAGGGCTGTTTTTACTGAATGAAAAATGGTCTTCACGGCCGCTGATTGGCCCGGAGTTAAGGCAGCGGGTTTCGTTTCAGGCCAGCTGGCTGGCCAGTGCCTGTTATATGGCCAGTGCCGGCAGCCAGTTTTACCTGCTGACTCTGTTGTGGCAGCAATATTACGATTTCAGTGCGCTACAGACCGGACTGTTGTTTGTTCCACTGGCGGTGTTAATCATGGCGGGTAACCGTGTTTATCGTGGGCTAGCGGGCCGGTACAGCATGCAGCAGTTGTTGTGCCTGGGATTTTTATTATGTGCTGCAGGATTTTACCTGCAGGGCAGCCAGGCATTGACTCAGCAATCGCTATGGTTTGTGAGCGGGGTGATTCTGAGTGGTATCGGACATGGAATAGTCTACCCGGCGATATTCAGTCTGGGGCTAAGTGGTGTTGCTACGGATTTACAGGGCCGTGCCAGCGCGGTAATTGTCACCAGCCAGTATCTGAGCGGGGCAATCACTCTGGCGGTTCTCGGTCTCTTACTTGGCAAAGGACATAGCGCCAGCGAATGGGAGCAGGCTTTTCAATGGCTCACATGGGCCGCTGTCGCTGGCATGGTGGTGGCGATCAACGCGGGGAAAATGGTTAAGGCCGGGGAACACTCTGCGGACAGTTAGCCCCCGGCAGCCGGGGGCGAAAATACAGGCCACTCAGTACAGGGTTCCTGCATTACCCGGTTAGTTTGCCTCGCCCGGATAGTTGTTCCAGGCTTCGCGGAACAGAAGATCAAGATCCGCTGCCCAGCGTTGTTGCCCTTCGCTATCGGCAATTAAATCCTGGCGTAGTTCAATTTCCACAGCAGGAATACCATTCTTTTCAGCATGTTGTGGCAACGCATAGTCGGTGGCATCTGAAACCGAATAGGGCTCGTTATCGCCAATCACCCACTGATTACGCTGGTGCAGGCTATCCAGTAAAGCATGCGGATACGCTTTCAGACGGTTATACAATACACCGATATGCCACGGGCGGGCGACACCCAGGTAGACCGGAGTAAAACTGTGCATAGCCAGAATGCATGTTGTCTGACCGCGCTGACGCCGTTGTTCCAGGATCTGCCGGATCTGATCGTGATACGGAGTGAAGATCTCCTGACGGCGGGCTTCTTTTTGCTCCGCAGAGATCCCTTCATTGCCCGGGATCACCGTATCTTCAGACAGCAGCGGAATGGAGCTTTTCACACCAGGAGTCCGGTTGCAGTCGATAACCAGCCGTGAGTAGGTCTGGGAAACTAATGTCGCATCCAGAGACTCACTGAGCAGTTTTGAAACCGCAAGTGCACCAATATCCCAGCCAATGTGCCGGTTAATATCAGACTCATTCAGGCCAAGGCTTCCAAGCCGGCGGGGGATTTGCTTACCTGCATGGTCACACAGGATAAGAAAGGGTGAGGTGCCTTCCGGGTTCGTTACAGTAAAGGCGGTAGGTTCATCCGGATATAAAAGCGGTTCAGACACAGTGTAAAACTCCGTAATGTTAAAAAATCGCTGGCATTGCCAGCTGTCGGCCGGATTCATTCAGTCAGCCGTTGCGATGCTTTGGAACAAAGGCCGCAAGATGCACCGGAGGATTGTGGGCCGGTACTGTGCGTCTGACTACCTCAGTGTGCCGCCAGGCAGTAATTTAATCCAGCAGAACCACGGAGTTTCTCTGCTAAGGCACTAACATTAACCGGCTGAGCTGTGCGATGACCTCGCTGACCGGAAGTTGCTGTTCGCTCGCCGGCTCGCGGGTCATCAGAGTCAGTGCGCTGTCGTCTTCATTTACCTGCAAAATAACCCTGGCCCCCTGGTGCAGAGCATTTCTGATTCGGGTGGGCAGGCGCAGTGACGAGCAGTCATTGATGATACTGAGTTGCGGGAAATGCTGACGGAGTTTTCTGCCAAGGATCAGGGCGGCGGAGCGATTTTTTTCCTGATCGGCAATGATCACAACATCCGTGGGCGGGCTGAGTACTCCGGTACCCTGTAATCTAACCAGTAACTGCATCAGATTGTCGAACATCATTGTGAAACCACAGGCCGATAAAGGTGTACCAGCGATACGGCTGGCATTTTCATCATAACATCCGCCACGGCTGAGTAATGAGTGTTCTTCCAGCATATCGTTATGCCATTCGAAGACTAAGGTATTGTAATGGTTAGCAGAAAATAGTCCGTGGTCATGGATGTAGGGGATATGCAGTTGGTTCAGCGCCTGGCATAGCAGGGTAAATTGCTGGCGAGAGTGCTCTGAAAGAAACCCGGTAGCGCAGGGGGCCTGTTGGTTGAGACGACTAAGCAGAGGATCATTCCCGATGTTTTGCAACAGACGGACCGGATTCTCGACTGACCATTGCTGCTGCTGTGGCGTCAGCAGGTAATGTAATGGCTGATACCACTGGCGTAAACGGTGACAGTAATCACTGAATTCCTGCCCGGTACCCGGGGTATTGATACGTAACTCAGTGTGCTTATCGATGCCCAACTGGCGAAACAGGGTCTGCTGAAGCTGAAGCTGCTCCAGCACAATAGCTGTTCCCTGATAGCCAAATGCCTCTACCCCCAGCTGGTGGTACTGACGCAGAGTCCGGGGCTGATCATCGCCATGACGAAATGTCTCGCCGAGATACCAGAGCCGGCTGGCATCCTGTAGCTGACGATGACGGGACACCAGTTGCAGGCAACTTTCGGTACCGTCATTGCACAACCGGCTATGGTGGCTGACCGGACAATCATTATCCTGCAGAGAGAAGCGTACCGCTGGCAGCACGGCATCCTGTTCCAGCAAACTCAACCGGACCTCCTGATAGCAGTAGCGATCTAACAGCGCTTTCGCCTGATTTTCCAGCTGACTCCACATCACCACCGGATTATTAAAATGTTTTCTTGGGCGACCGGACTGGCGTGGTCTGAGGCGACGCTGCAGGGTTTGCTCCAGTGGACGGCTGTAGCCAGCGGTAGCCAGCAGGCAATTTTGCTCCAGTGCATAACCGATATTCAGGGTAATGGCAGGGCTGTCCGGGGTGCGGCAAAACGCCTGATAGTTGCGACGGCGCTGCTGATCATCACTGCCAAGGTTCAGGTATTCGTTGTGGGGGGTGATTCTTGTGGCAGGTTGATCGTCAAAGCTGTGCCAGGGTAGCTCCTGTGCCGGCTGTTCTACATATTTTTTTACTAACAGAAAATAGCTGCTGGCTTCGAGTGGGCAACTGTCATAGCGACTTTCCCACAATGCCCCGCGGCGGTGATATTTCTGGTTATAAAACGGCACATAGCTGCGCCCCAGATGCTGCATAAAACGGCCAAGTTGTTGCTTGTCGGCTGCACTTAGCAGCAACAGTGCACGGGCGGGTGTCAGTGAATAGGCGTGCAGCCGTATATCATATTCCTGTAGCGCTTTATCAAGGCAGCCAAGGCAGTGCTGATAATCGGTACTGTCCTGGAATAATGGCTGAGAATTATGGCCTCGCAGCTGTACCAGGTGGGGCAACCCCTCAATAAACAGACGGTTTTTTCTGGGCATTTGATAACTTTCCCGGAGATAAAGACTGCCGCGGTACGGGATGACAGCGGCAGGTGATTAACTGACAGGTCGTTTCGGCCTGTTAAGCCGGGGTGGCTGGTGCAGACATCCGCCAGCTTTGCATCCGCCCGGCAATAGTGGCATGCAGTCGCGCCTCATCCACGTCCAGCTGATGATTATTCTGTAGATCCCACAATCTGATCTGCCCGTCCTGGTTCAGGGTAATAATCATCCGGCATTGGCGGTTCAGGGCATGCTGATGCTGCCGTTTCAGCCTGGCACTACTGCAATCGGTCAGTACCCGCAAACTGGTAAACCGGCGGCGCAATTGCTCAGCTAGCAGCAGAGCCTGCACTCCTCCATCGGTCAGCTCTGAGGTCACCACAACATCCGGAATATGGCTGGTATCGCCGGACTTACAGTTCGTGGCTTCCAGTAGCAGCAACAGCCGTTCAATACCAATCGCAAACCCACAGCATGGCAGTGTTTTGTGACTAAACAGTTCGGCCAGACCATCATAACGGCCTCCACCACACACGGTGCCCTGGGCACCGAGATCGTCGGTTATCCATTCAAATACTGTCCTGGAATAATAATCCAGCCCCCTGACCAGCCGTGGGTTGATCCGGTAAGCGATATCGGCTTTATCCAGTAGCTCGCACAGGGTAGTAAAATGCTGGCGTGACTCCTGTTGCAGGAAATCCAGAAGTTGCGGGGCCTGTTCGATGATCGGTTGTAGCTGCGGGTTTTTACTGTCGAGAATGCGCAGTGGACTTACTTTCAGGCGAATTTTGCTTTCTTCATCCAGCAAATCCTCATGACGACTAAACCACCCGACCAGTGCCTCGCGATGTTGTTGCCTTTCACTGCTGTCCCCCAGAGAATTAATTTCCAGGCGTACATGTTTTTCCAGACCTAATCCGGCAAACAGATCTCTGACCATAAAAATCAGCTCGGCATCGATATCGGCACCAGACATCCCGTAGGCTTCCACCCCAAACTGGGTGAACTGGCGCAGACGGCCTTTTTGTGGACGCTCATAACGGAACATCGGGCCCTGATACCACAGGCGTTGGGTTTTGTTGTAGCACATATTATTTTCCAGCACTGCCCGCAGGCAGCCACTGGTGCCTTCCGGGCGCAGGGTGATATTCTCCCCGCTCTTATCCTGAAAGTTGTACATCTCCTTTGACACAATATCGGTGGATGCGCCAACCGCCCGCTCAAACAGAGACACAGGCTCCAGTAACGGTAGCCGCATTTCCTGATAACCATAGCGGTGAACCATCTGGCGGAATTTATTTTCCAGCCATTGCCAGTGGGGAGTTTCGTCCGGCAGAACATCATGCATGCCACGGATAGATTTGATTTCGTTCATGATCATTCCTTGTATTCGGCCAACAGAGCGGCCGGCTGACCGGATTCGTCCTGCAGGGCCGGTTTTTTCCGACGGGAAGTGTAAAGCAGGTAAAGTGGCAGAGTAGCCATCTGTATCAATATTCCGCACACCAGTGTGTCAGACTGACCGGAAATAATGGCCAGACTGACAAATGTTAGCGCCACTAAAGCCATCAACACCCAACCAGAGGTTTTCCGGCGACTGGCTGATAACCGAATCAGCATGACTGGCAGTGATAGCGCGGCGAAGGCATAAGGGAACAGCGAAGCGGAGACTGCCAGGCCAATGACGGTACGAAATTGTGACTGCAGGTCAGCAGATAGTGTCATCAGCAGTACGCCTGACATCAGCACTGAAGTAAAAATCAGCGCAACCCAGGACACCCCAAAGCGATTGGTTTTGCCAAACACGGCCGGGAATAACCCGGCACCGGCGGCCGCTCTGGGGACCTCAGTCTGCAATATCTGCCAGCCAGGAATTGCGCCGATGCAGGCAATGACGACCAGCAGAGAGACAATCTGCGCGGCCCGGGGTCCCCACAGCAGTCTGGCACTGTCGGCAAAGGGTGAAGCTGATACGACCAGGCTGCTGTGCGGCAGCAGGCCCATAATGGCATTACTGGAAATCAGATAGCAGAGCAGGGCGATACCCAGTCCGGCCAGTGTTGCCAGTGGAATGGTACGACGTGGGTTCCTAACCTGGCCTGAAGAAACCGAAGCAGATTCCATACCCAGGAAGCCCCACATCGAGAGAGTCGCGGCGTGAAATATTGCCTGCGTCTGACTCTGGCCACTCACGTTATATGCAGACAAATAATTATGCGGGCTAAAATGAAACCAGCCGCAGACGGCAACCGACAGGATAACCAGCATCATGCAGCTGCCGGTGATAATCTGAGCCCCGCCGACCAGGCGAACTCCAAATAGTCCGAAAACCACCGACAACCAGAGCAGAATCATACAACCACAGAACGCCCCTGTGGGGGTAGACAGTCCCGGGACTAATCCGGACAGATAGCTGATACTGGCTAACAACAGAGCGCAGTTGCCAATCCACGTGGATAACCAGTAAAAAAGCGTCATTTGCAGGCCAACAAACGGGCCAAAGCAGTGACCTATATTGGCAATTATTCCGCCATTTTGCGGATGGATAGCGTTAATTTTATTGAAGATCAGGGCCAGAACAATCACCCCGGGAAATGTCAGCATCCAGCCCCATACAGAGACAGAACCAATACCTGCCAGGGTGGCGGGCAGCATAAATACGCCACTGCCCATCATATTGGATGCTGTCATTATGGTCAGTGTCGGCAGGCCCATTTTATGCGGGGAGATATTTTTGTCGTTCGTCATCACGTAGCCCTGTAAATAAACTGGCATGGCAGAGAGTTGATCTGACCCACGTTCCGGTGATCAGGTCGTGTGATACTCTGGCGCAGATGTGATACGCAGCCGGTGATGATTGGCGTCAGTGCCGGCTGCGTACCCGACAGGACAGTGGTGGTTCACCACTGTCCTTTTTTATGCCGCTTTGTGGGCTAAATCAGCGATAACGTCGTCGATCAGGGCATCAATTTTAGTGCTGTCCAGATGGTGGGCGGTGGTGATCAGATGTGCCACATCACCGGAAGTGGCCAGGCAATGTTTTTGCCATACCGATTCCGAAGGACAAGGGAACACGACTGTAATCGAATTGCGGTTACGCCAGGCCGGAATACCTGCTTCCCGGAAGCGATCGACCGCGTATTGTGCCAGAGTCAGGCTACGTTCAATCCTCCGTTGCCAGTCAGTGTGTGAATGGCTTCGGATAGCTTCCCACATCATTAGTGGAGTGTGGCCGTTACGGGAACCGGTGATGGTTTTATCGTGGGCAGAAATATAGTCAATCTCGACAGAGATACGGTCTACATTCTTTTTCTTTGCGACCACAATGCCACACGGGATCGGGGAACCAATCATCTTATGGCCGGAAACGCCAATCGAGTCGATACCGTCTGCAAAAGTAAATGGCTGGGCATCTTTTACAAAAGGCAGGATCATCCCGCTGAGTGCAGCGTCAGCATGCAGATAGTAGTCCTCACGGCGGATGCCACTCTCTTTCAGGCGTTGTTGTATAAGCGCAATATCATCAATCGCTCCGCGAACGGTAGTCCCGATATTGGCAAAAATGATCGGATGGCGTTCATTATCACGGGTGATTTTCTGCATTAAGTCATCATAATCAATTTCACCGTTAGGCTGCGATTCGACAACGCTGGACTTAATCCTCAGCAGTTTGACAATTTTTGCTACTGAATAGTGAGTATCTTTAGAATAATAGAGCGTACCATCAGGAAATAATTCCCGTCCCAGATAGCAACCAAACATATTACCTTCAGTACCACCATTGGTGACATATCCCCAGCTTTCGGAAAAAGGAATTTTGAACAGGTCGGAAAAATATTCCATAACCTCTTTTTCGAAAGAAAATGAATTTAGCAGATAGTTGCAGTATTCAGCCCAGTCACCACAGTTATTGATAGAGAAGCGCATGAAACGTTCAAGAATGGTGTAATCAAAATCAGCGGACTCCGGGTAACCAATATTGAAATACTGGTTTTTAACACACCAGGACCAGAATTCATCCAGTTTATTTTGATCTGCAATTGACAGTGTCATCAGAGAACTCCTTTTATTTAGTGACGTAATGTGGGTTATTTATCGAGATAGAGAATGTCCTGGCCTTGTTTATTTCTGCCGGCCGCAACAAATGAATATAAGGGGATAGTGACCATCATCATGACAACGCCCCAGAACATTGAATCTGTACCGGCACCCAGCAGGGCGAAAATACTGTAGACAATCCCAATCACGGTCAGCACGCTGTAGAACATAAAGGTTCTGCCGCGATTGATCTTTTTAGAAATCATGATGATTGGCAGAGAAATCAGGGCATACATATAAGGCAGCAGCGAAGCGAAAACCGACATAAGAATGACTACCTGGAACTGGCGTGCCAGATCCGGCGAGGCGGTCAGCATTAATACCAGACTCATCAGTACCCCGGTGAAAATCAGGCTTTTCATCGGGACATCCTGTTTATTGGTATCCGAGAAGAATTTCGGGAACAGTCCCTGGCGGGCACCAGCGCGCGGGCCTTCTGACTGCAGGATTAACCAACCGGAAATCGAACCAAAGCAGGCGATAATACTCAGAGCAGAGGCAATGTTGCCTGCCATATCGCCGAACATATATCGGGCGGCATCGGCAAATGGTGCTGCGGATTTAATCAGTTCTTCATGCGGGACCAGCCCCATAATGACGCTGCAACTACCGACATAGCAGACGGAGGCAATCAGCAGGCCATAAACAGTGGCTTTAGGGACGGTTTTTTCCGGGTTATCCACTTGTCCGCTGGAAACTACTGCTGATTCAACCCCGAGGAAACCCCACAAGGCAATGGAGGACGCAGAGATAATGGCTGAGCTGTTGCTTTTTCCGGTACCGTTGTACACCTGGCTGAACATGTGCGGGTCGAACCAGAACCAGCCGACTACCCCGACACCCAACACCACAACCAGCATACAACTGGCGGTGAAGGACTGTGCCCGGCCAGCGACTCTGGCACCAAAGCTTGCCAGTACCACAAACGCCCACAGAATCACAATGGCCGCGATACAACCGTAGGTTGGATTTCGCAGTTCAGGGAAGAAGTAGCTCAGATAGCCGACCCCGGCAACCAGCAGTGCTACATTTCCTACCCAGGCGCTTATCCAGTAGCAGAGTGTGGTCTGAAAGCCAATAAACGGGCCGAAAGCATCGCTGGCATAAGCGACAATTCCTCCGTTGCGCGGGGTCAGCAGGCTGGTTTTGGCAAACACCAGCGCCAGCGCGATGACGCCGACAATCGTCAGTAACCATCCCCACAGTGAAATATAACCAACGCCAGCCAGGTTAGTGGGTAGCATAAATACCCCGGAACCCATCATATTTGATGCAGTCACTAAGGTGAGTGCCACGACGCCCATTTTATGAGCGGAGCTTTTACTTACCGTCCCCATAATAGAATTTCCTATAGTGAAATGTTGAGTCGATTTTCAGGTTGTTTTAAAAAATATTTTAGAGGGAGGAGAGGTGGTTTTTTTGATCACAATCATATTGTGATAATTATCCGTGTTTCTCAGATAATTATTGGTCTGGTAAAAACTAAAAAAAGCGGAAATTGACTCTGTCCCTGTTTATTTTAAATAAATGGATTTCAGAAATTTCATACAGATAAATATTATTTATAACTTCACTTTGAGTTATTTGTTGTGGAGAGGTAGTGGTAAATAATTAATATTTTTAATGCCGTGCTGATTAAATTATCGGGTGATTTATATTTAGGTGGGAGTGTTATCTGCGTGGTTGCTGAATAATAGTGGATATGATATCTGCTATTGCAGAATATCATATCCACGGACGGTTAATTTATCTCAACAAATTCCGGTGGCGAAAATGCAGTGATTTCCGGAACGGGTTGCTGCCAGCGTTCTATCTCGACTTTACAGCTTTGAGCACTGCATCCTTGTCCCAGACGCGAGCTGCCACGATCTTCTGTCAGCACATTAGGATTACCGTGTTTATCCAACGATCCCGGAACTGACGGATCTTGCGGATCATACCAGGCTCCGGTCGAGATCTGCACCACACCCTGACGGATCTGATCACTCAGATGAACTCCTGCCAGAATGGCGCCACGCTGGTTAAACACTCTGACCACTGATCCTTCACTGATACCGCGTGCTGCCGCATCCTCAGGGTGCATCCATAAAGGTTCCCGGCCCTGAATCTTGGTCTGGCGACTGACGCTGCCATGATCATACTGACTGTGTAGTCGGGTTCTGGGCTGGCTGGAAAGTAAATGCAGTGGCCATTGTGCCGCCTGTTGCTGCTGATAATCATGTTCCTGAGTATCCCAGAATGGATATCCCGGGCATTCACGATACCCAAATCCGGCCACGGTTTCAGAAAACAGTTCAATTTTACCGGATGGCGTCGTCAGCGGATTTTGCTGAGGGTCAGCGCGGAATGCTGATAAGAATATCTGCGGGCTTGCCGGGCGATCAAATTCCAGCTTGCCAAGCTCCCAGAAATCATCAAACTGCGGCAGATTAATACCATCCAGTTCAGCGCGTGGGCGGGATTCTTCATAAATATGCTTTAGCCATTGTTCTGGGTTACGCCCTTCGGTAAAGACGTCGGCAAAGTTAAGGCGCTCTGCCAAAGAACAGAAAATGGCGTAATCATCGCGCGCATCACCCACCGGGGGAATATGCTGACGCATAGCGACCATAAAACCATCGTGGCTGCCACTGCCGATATCATTGCGCTCAAGCACAGTGGTGGCAGGGAGTACGATATCGGAGAATTTCGCCTGGGCAGTCCAGTACTGTTCATGAACCACCACTGTCTCTGGTTGCCGCCATGCATCGACCAGCCGGTTAAGATCCTGGTGATGGTGGAATGCATTCCCTCCGGCCCAGTAAACCATCCGGATATCCGGGTAGCGACAGTCCTTACCATCAAACTGATAGTCGCCTCTGGGATTCAGCAGCATATCCGACAGCCTGGCGACAGGGATAATAGTGTTAACCTTATTTTCCCCGGCAGGCAGACGCGGCCCGGAAAATGCGACCCGGTCAGCACCGGCCAGATTGGTACAGGCATAACCAAACGCCAGCCCACCGCCCGGGGTGCCTATCTGGCCCAGCAGTGCAGTTAATGCCACAGTGGCCCAGTAAGCCTGCTCACCCTGGCGAGAACGCTGCAATGACCATGAAATATTCACCATACTGCGGTGACCGGCGAGAGTGCGGGCAAGCCCGGTAATCTGCTCTGCCGCCAATCCGGTGATAGGGGCAGCCCACTCCGCGCTTTTAACTACTCCGTCGGTTTCACCCGACAGATACTGACGTAACGGTTCGAAGCCGACAGTATGGCTGGCAATAAACGCCGTATCATGCAGATTTTCGCTGATTAAGGTCTGGCACAGCGCCAGCAACAGGGCGGTATCCGTGCCGGGTTTGACCGGCAGCCACTGCGCATTACTTACAGCACTCAGGTCATTTTTGACCGGGCTGACGTTGATAAATTTGACCCCGTTAGCCTGCAGAGTTTCCAGCCAGTGTTTCAACATATGGTCACTGGCACCACCGACATTAACCTGTGAGTTTCTTAGTGGCAGGCCGCCAATTGCCACAAACACTTCGCAGTGTTCTGCCAGTACTGAAAAGTGGGTATGCAGAGTATGCAGTGGGCTGAGTGGGCCGATAATATGCGGCAGGATACGCTCTCCGGCGGCACTGCTGTAGGTATTCGTACTGGCAGTATAACCACCGAACCCTTTAAGGAACCGGTGTAGCTGGCTCTGGACGTGATGAAAACGCCCGGCACTGCCCCAGCCGTAAGAGCCGCCATAAATGGCCTCGTTGCCATGGCGTTGCTTTACCGATTGCATCTCGCGGGCGACCAGGTCGAGAGCCTGCTCCCAGCTGACTTCCACAAACGGCTCTTTGCCTCGTCCTTCACGAGAGGCTGGCCCGTTTTTCAGGTAACCCAGTCGTACAGCGGGGCGGCGGATACGGGTATTGCCGGTAACAGCCTCTGGCATTGACTGACCAATTCGTGACGGGTTTTTATCCCAGGCTACCGGCGTCATAGCAGCGATTTTATCATCCGCTGTTTCCACATGGTAAGTCCCCCAGTGGGTACTGGTAAGATTGTTTGCTGTTTTCATCAGTCACTGCCTGTCATATCGGTGAAAATTTGTGCTCCCCGGTTCAGGGAAACGTATAAAAAGTGAGTGGCGCAGGTGACTCTTCTGAAAGAGCACCCTGATGACCTTTCACCGGGGAATTAATCGCGCTGATATAGCCGGCGTTTCAGCTCGCATTCAAATAAAAACTCCAGACCTTCCAGCTGGCGCCGGGCTTCGCTGATATCTCTGCCCCAGCAGGTCAGCCCGTGACCGCGCAGCAGGAAGCCATATTTCAGCGGGTTGGTGGCTGACCACTGTTCGATTCTGTCGGTCAGTGCCGCGATATCCTGATCGTTGTCAAATATGGCAATGGGTACGGTATCCAGGTGGCTGGTCTGCCCGCTAAGGGTTTTCTGCATTTCATAACCAGACAGATTGAGTTGCGGGCCGGTTTCGATGCGCGACAATACAGTGGCATTCGAGGTATGGACATGCAGAACCACACTGGCTTCCGGAAACAAACGATAAATCAGGGTATGCAGGCCTGTTTCCGCTGACGGTGTACGCCCGGAGGGCACCTGTTGAGTGGCAATATCAACCTGCAGAAAATCGTCTGTGGTCAGCGAGCCTTTATCGCGGCCGGATTCACTCAGCCAGCACCATTGGCTGTCCTGACGGATCGACATATTACCACCGGTTGCTGGCGCCCAGCCTTTACTGCCGATCCAATGGCAGGCGGTAACTAAATCCGCCAGTCGTTGTTGCCACATACCGATTCCTTTTACGCGTTGTTCAGTGTTGGATGGAAATTTTCTTGCAGGTTTTAGCCATCTAAATGGCTGATTCGATGTTATCACTGCGCTGTCGGGTGAGCAATGGTTGTCTGCGCAGGCCAGGATGCACAACGGCTGACACGGATCAGAACATAATTTTGCAGGTGAGGGGTCTGGCAGGAATATCGTATAAAAGGCTGGTGTCCGTCAGCAGTAAAACTTCATCTGACTATCTGAAAGCGGGATCACCCGCCGGACACATTTCGGGCGATGGCCGACAGCATACGACGGCGGATCATCCCACTCACCGGACGAATCAGATACCAGTAGGGGGTAAATGCCTTCAGACTGGCGGAATCCGGACAAAACACCCGGGTTTCAGTGATAAGTTCACTGGTCTGTGCATCGATTTGCCGGGCCTGGAAAGTCAGTAATAGCCGGGCGGTACCAGGCTGGCGGGTATGAGTGAAAAAGTCGATATCTTCGACGGGAGTTAAGCCGTAGCCTGCTTCCCAGAATTTGCCCATTAACCCGTAAGCCAGTTGGCAATTATCGGAGCGTTCCAGCAGTGTGAAATTGTCCATGCTAAAAGGGGGCTGACCTGATGGCGGGCGACGCCCCAGACGTTCCAGTAGCCGTTGTGGCCATTCCCGCAGTCCAATCATTTTCCGGAAAAACGGGTCCTGTTCAGGGCGATAAGCTTCAGCTGCGTTAATCACACGTTGTGCGCTGGCTGGGATTCGGAGTTGATGTTGTTCGCGAAACTGATACTGCGGTAACAATCGATCAGAATATTGCATAATCATTTTCTCCCGGAAAGCCCGCAGGGCACAGAACCCCGCCCGGAAGAGGTCATCCGGACGGGGCTTAAACGTACTCTGTGGTTAGCTGGCTGTCCAGTGGCTCTCCGGCCCTTGTTGCCAGGGCAGCACATGCGGCAACGTTGTGACATCAACGTGACTGCGTATGCCCTCAACATAACGGCTCTGTAGCCCATGGTGTGCAGAGATTTTGATATTTTTCAGGCTGATATTTTTCAACAGAGCTTCCGGTAACCCACTGATTATTCCGGCGCTGTCTGCCCCTGTCGCCGTAAGATGGTTGACTGAGATATCGTGAATAAACGGTGTGTAGCGAGTCACCGGTTTGGGGCTGATGGCACTGATACTGTCAGCGGAATAGCCACCATTCCCGCCATAACTGTCAGTGATCACCAGTGGGACATGGACATCACTCATCTTCAGATGATCTGCGATTAGCGGACCAATACAGTTGCCCCGGTCACGTCCGGATTTAATGCGCAGGCCATTATCCGTGCCCGTAAATGTCAGGTTGTGCAGAGTAATACGACCAATTCCGTTGGCCGTTTCACTGCCCACAGAAATACCGTGGCCGCGCAGTACGTCAATATCGCTGATCGTAATATTACTGCTGGCTGCGGCTTCTCCGGTACCTGCCAGCCCGGATTTCACCGAAATATCATCATCTCCGGTCGAGAGCGTCAGATGGCGTAAGGTCACATTCTGTGATGACACGATATCTACCCCATCGGTGTTCGGAGAGTCAGGTGGGTTAGTCACTGAGCTGTTAGTCATGACAATATTTTTGCTGTTACGCAGTACAACATTCCACATTGGCGAGTTGATGACCCGCAACTGGTTAATTCTGGCCCCCTGAACATGATCAAATTCAATCAGCCAGGGCCGTGGCATACCGTTAGCTGCAGGAATACCGGGCCAGTGCTGGCTAAACCACTGACTGTCTCCTTGTTTCAGATGATTACGTGCCTCAGTGGCGACAGGCCACCATCCACGCTGCCCTTGTCCGTCCAGTGTACCTGGTCCGGTCAACCCGATATCGCTGACATGGCTGGCGATGATTAATGCTTCACGGGGCCGTAACTGCTGGCTGATAAATGCCGGCGTAAAATCCGACGGGCGGCCGGTGGATTGCAGAACACTGTTCGCGGCTAAATGTAATGTCACATGGCTTTTTAGTTGCAGTGGTCCGCTGATCCATACTCCGGCAGGCAGCGTAACTGTTCCTCCTCCCTGCAAACTGCATTGGTCGATGGCTTGCTGCAACACCCCGGTGACAGGCTGGCTATCGGAAGAGAGTGTCAGGGAGCAGGGCTGACCGGCCGCCTGTGCACCAGAGCAACCGAATAATGCGGCACTTACCAGGCTGAGTGGTACCAGAAGATGAGCAGTGGCTTTTGCAAATGGCATAAGTTATCCCTGAAGAAAATGGTAAAAAAGCACAAGGGCTAATAATAAACAGCCCGGTGATGAGGTGACCCGGTCATTAAGGTTACGGAATGTGGATACGGAGGGAGTTATGCAACAAAATGTTCAGCAGAAACGAAGGCCTCCTGCGGTCAGGAGGCCGAAAAGATTATTCGCCAAGCACCTGCTGTACGCAGGATTTGAAGATTTTTACCCCAATCGCCAGAGCATCGCGATCAAAGTGCATTTCCGGGTGGTGCAGGCCAGGAGCCAGATTACATCCCAGTCCCCAGAAGCCGCCTTTCACCTGTGGGCAAAGACGCAGGTAGTGGAAGAAATCTTCGCTGCCAGGGGTTGCCCGGGCAGGTAACAGAGCTTCTTCTCCCAGGTTCTCCCGAATAGCCTGGCTGATGATTTGGGTGGCTTTATCATCAATAATCGCTGCCGGCATCTCCTTGAGAATTTTGATGTCGACAGTGGCGCCCAGTGCGGCAGCACTTCCCTGCAAGGCAGCGGTCACTTTCTGCTTCAGCTCGGTCATCGGAGCGTTTTCTGCAGAACGTAAGTCCCAGCAGACTGTGGCTTCAGAAGGGATTGAATTGGTCACCCCTGCATCACACAGGAAACGAGTTGCCTTGGCACTGAAGGTCAGAGAAGGGGAGAGGTGGATGGTATTTACCGCCTGTACTGCCTGGACCGCAGCATCCAGAGCATTCACGCCAAGGTGTGGACGCGCAGCATGAGCAGCTTTGCCGGTAAATACCGCTTCTACGGTGGCAGAGGCCGAATAGTACATCGCCGCGACGGCCTGGCCCATAGAACACTCTTCCAGAGGACGCAGGTGGAAACCGAGCAGCATATCCACATCATCCAGCGCTCCGCCTTCGACCAGCGCTATGGCTCCGGTTCCCAGTTCTTCCGCAGGCTGGAACAATATTTTTAAACGGCCTTTTTTTACCAGGCCTTCGCGCAGTGTCTCTTCTGCGGCGGTCAGAACCACCGAGGAGTGGCCATCGTGCCCACAGGTATGGCGGGCGACATGTTGCCCGTCAATAATGTGCCCCAGCGCATCCATATCGGCGCGCAAAGCTAATACCGGGCCTGGCTTACCGCTGTCCAGTTCGGCAATGATACCGGTGGTACCGTTAAAGTTGCGGGTAACTTTAAATCCGGCAGCTTCCAGTGCCGAAGCAATGTAAGCTGAGGTTTTGAACTCTTCAAAACCTAATTCGGGAATCTCGTGCAGCACGTTAAAGTGCTCTAAAGTGCGTGACATACTTCACTCCTTGACCTTTTCTGCCCGACGGCCTGTAACTCCCGCCGGGAACGCGTGGTGTGTTTCAGGCAATAAAACGCATAATCAGCATGGAAATCACAGCATTGACGATGCTTGTCAGCATCAGCAACGGCCAGTATTTTTTCGGCACATCCGCCACACCCAACAGCCGACCCATGTACTGCAACTGAGCGCCCATCAGGAAAATAGCCGGAATTAAAATGGTGATTTGAGCAGGATCGAGGGTGCCTTTCGTCAGCAGGCTGACTGCAACCCCGGTACCGGCAGAAGAGGAGAGCCAGGCGGTCAGTAACACTGTGACCGCTTCACCAGGCAGACCAAAAACTCCCATGACCGGCGCGAAAACATGACCAATAAGCTGCATCACTCCCAGCAGATTAAGCATTTCGGCAATCACGTAGGCCATGACCACGTTTGGCATCAGATTATTGATAGCAATATTGAACCCTTTACGGGCACCAATCACAAAAATGTCGAACGGGTTTGCGCGGGTATTGAGCTGATTACTCATTGATGAAATCCTTTTTATAAACCGTGTTTAAGGCCAGTCTGACCAGCCCTGCGCCGACAAATTTGAGTACAAACATCAGCAGTAGTGGCACGATAAGCGGAGTGGTTAACGAGGCAAACAGTGCTGAACCAATCGCAAAATAATTATTTATCAGTCCTGCACCGGAATACTGCCAGGCACCCATGATAACGACATGCTTACGGGTAATCCGTTTGCTATCGTACAACTCCTTGCTCAATGCTGCTCCGGCGTCTGTACTTTGCAGGTCGGTGATTAGCGCAAGTCCGGTATAGCCAGGCAGGCCCAGTAACGGTTTCAGAAGCGGTGTCAGCAATTTATGGGCAGCACGGATCGCGCCATAATGGGTGAATATTTCCAGCAATCCGAGCGCCAGCATCACGGTTGGGACCAGTGACAGGGCAAACAGGAAGCCAGCTTTAGCACCGAAACCGCCACTGCCGACAAAGGTGCCGCCTGCGGATTTCATGGTGCCGAAGGCACCGCCAAGCGTTGTAAAATCAAAAGCTCCGAGCCAGTCCATCCCTTTGACCTTAAAAAACAGGCCGGAAAAAACCAGCAGTACAGCTATCAGTGCAATCCATGCCCCGGGAGTGACTTTCAGGGCGGTTTCATCCTCCGCCGGTGTTGGTTTGGTAATGTTGTTATCGCTCATAATTATTCTCTGTGATATTTCAGTCGGTTATTTCCCTGGTGTTGGAAGAGGCCGGGCTTTATTTTGTCTGTCCACAAAATAGAGTGTTAGCAGTTATTGTGCCTGCTAATAAAGATAAAACTTACTGATAACAAATATCTGTCCGGGAGATTGTTTATATTGGTATAAATTTACAACTGACCGCACAGAATTAGTTGTATCAATTATGTTATCAATAAATAACCGGCATTATATTGGTGCAGTGGCGCTATTATGGTGCAATGAAAAAAGCGAATTTTTACGTCTTTCACCTGCCGTTATTCAGTCCGATTATCTAAAAGCGTTATAAGAATATAAATATCAGATAAACAGTGATATTGTTGCTCACAGGTCAACACTTACTCCGGATCCTCCGCAAATGTTTCATGAAAAGCCAATGAGTTACCTGTATGAGGTCGGTATTCAGGGAGGTATCCGTCGCGCCGCTGACATTCTGGGAATTAACCCGTCGGTCATCAGCCGGCAAATTGCACAACTGGAACGTGATTTACAGTTACCGCTTCTGGAGCGTCGTGGGCGTAATGTGGTGTTGACCGAAGCAGGGCGCTTGCTGGCTGAGGACTTTTTTGAAAGCCGCCAGCGCCGGCTGAAACTGGAAGGGCACCTGAAAGATCTGCGCCATATGCAGGGAGGTAGTGTATCCATCCGGATCGGCGGTGGGCTGGTTGCGACTTTTATTCATGAAATTGTGACCCATTTTTCTAAATCTTATCCGCAGGTATTTGTTGAAATTACGGTGGCCAGCATGCAGGAGATGCTGAATGCGGTCATCCGCAGTGAAACAGATATGGCAATGGCTTTCGGACCCATCGGCAGTCCGGAAGTGAAACGGCACAGCTTTGGCTGGGGGCCGGTATGCGCGGTCATGTCGCCAGAGCATCCGCTGAGTGGCGAGCAAACTATTACCATTGAAACACTGGCGGAGCAGCGGCTGATAGCGTTGACCGAACAGTTTGGCCTGCAGCGTTATATGAATGCGATGTTTCGCAGTTGCGGGCTAATATTTACTCCGGCCTACCGTTGTAATTTATTTTCAACCGCGATGGAGCTCAGTGTGGCAGGGTTAGGTATTTCCTGTATGTCGGCCAGAGCTGCCGGACAGATGATTTCGGCCGGTAAGCTGGTGGCGATTCCGATAGACCACCCTATTGCCCGTGAATCACAGTGCCATCTGTTACGTAACTCTGACCGTAGATTCACTCCTGCGGCCCAACATATGTGGCAGTTACTGCGTAACTATTTCACCGATATTCAGCCCTGAAGGGGTTACCAAATATCACTCAGCCTCCGGGTGTGGCCAGTGGCTTTCCAGCCTTTTTGCTCCGGATAACAAACATTGGGTGAGCATCATATGCAGTGAAGAACGGCGGTTGGCATGGCGCATGACAATGATCAGTTCACGAAAGAAGGTTCTGGATTGCAGCGGAACAATTCGGACATTGGCATTTCGGTTTAGCCACTGGCCGGAAAGCGGAACCAGTGCGACTCCCAGACGATTTTCGACCATCCGGACAATGGCCTCAATTTCATCCAGTTCAAGAATTTGTCGTGGCTCCAGCCGTTGTTCCCGGAGAAACTGACTCACCAGTCGCCCACCAAATGAGGTACGGTCGTAACGAACGAAAGGTTGTTCGCGTAGCAGTGTTCTGGCATCGTCACCTTCAATCCCTTCAGGCACAATCAGCACATAGGGTTCCCGTAGCAGAGTTTCACACCACAGTTCTTTGGCCAGGCTGAATGAAGGCTTTATGGTAATAGCCAGATCAACGTCACCGGTTTCTACCATCGACAACAGATTAAACGAGACACCAGGCATCAGCCGGGTTTCAAGATAGGGGGCAATTTGCTGAATATCGACCAGAACCTCGGGCAGCAGCCCGGACTGAATGGTCGAAATGGCGCCAATTTTGACGACTCCGCGATACTCGCTGACATTATTCGGTTGAGACATGCGGGCAAAAATACCGAGGATTTCTTCGGCCATCGGCAGAATGCGGTTACCGGCTGCGCTCAGCATAACACTGCGTCCGGAGCGGTCAAATAACTGAACACCAAGGGCATTTTCCAGAATTCGCATCTGGGCGCTGACCGCAGATTGTGTCAGGCCAATGCGTTGTCCGGCAGCGGCAAAGGTCCCGTACTGAGTGACTGCAACAAAGGTTTTGAGTTCTCTTAGCATCAGGATTACCACTCATCAAAATAATTGTTGATTGAAACTAATAATATTCGCTTTTCAACAAAAAATATATCAATAAAAATGGCATCTCACCCTTGAGCTAATACTGAGCAGTCGGAGATATAATTATGGCACTAAGTCCTTTTCACCTCGCAATCCCGGTTTATGATTTACCTGCAGCCCGTCACTTCTATGGCGAAGTCTTTGGTCTGTCTGAAGGCCGTTCAAGTACCCAGTGGGTCGATTTTGACTTTTATGGTCACCAGCTGGTGATTCATGAGCATCCGCGCACTGCTACCCAGGAATCTGCACACACCAATCCGGTAGACGGTCATGATGTGCCGGTTCCTCATTTCGGGATTGTCCTGAGCTGGGATGAGTGGGAAAGTCTGGCTGCCCGTCTGCGCGATTTCAACACCAAATTCGTGATCGAACCTTATGTTCGTTTTAAAGGCCAGGTAGGTGAGCAGGCGACTATGTTCCTGCTGGATCCATGCGGTAACGCCCTGGAATTCAAAGCGTTTAAAGATATGTCTCAACTGTTCGCAAAATAATTATAAACGGTCAGTGGGTGTCTGCCGGGAGCCTTCTCCCGGCATCTTTGTGGAGTCAATAATGTCGTATTCTGCGCTACGCTGGCGCTGTGACCCGTCGGGAGAAGATTGCCTGATAGTCACCCTGGATGTTCCGGAAACCCCGTGGCGGCTGACCAGTCAACTGGCTGCCTGGCTGACATCACAGGCTTTGCCTGGTGTCACCGACATTGTGCCCGGAGTCTCAACACTGGGGATCTATTATCAGCCCGGTTTGCTATGGGCGCAGGACAGTCAACTCTCACCTTACAGCCAGATGTATAACCGGCTGGAAATTTTGCTTAACAGCTGGCGGCCTGCCAGCAGACATACGCCACGGGAAGTGGTGATCCCTGTCTGTTACCATTCTGAATTTGCTCCTGACCTGCCGGAAATTGCTGACCATTGTGGTTTAACCCAAAAACAGGTGATTGAACGTCATCAGTCAGTTGCCGTGGATGTAATGATGATAGGTTTCCTGCCAGGACACCCTTATCTCGGGATGCTGGATCCTTGTTTTGCTATGCCACGCCGGTCTACACCTCGTCTGAGTGTGCCGCAGGGAGCCATTGGCATTGCTAACCGGCAAAGCGTGATTTATCCGCAGCAGAGCCCTGGTGGCTGGAACCTGATTGGCCGTACCCCGCTACTGATGTTTCGTGCCCATCATTCGACTCCCTGTCTGTTGCAGGCGGGAGACAGAGTGCGATTCTCGGCTATCAGTCGTAAAAAGTTTGATAAGCTGCAACAGGAGGCACAGCATGGCCATTGAAATCTTACATCCCGGGCTGGCGAGTGCGTTATACGACAGCGGCCGTTATCGCTGGCAGCAGTTCGGGGTTCCGGTCTGTGGAGTGATGGATCTGTTTTCTCATCAACTGGCAAACAGGTTGGTAGGTAACAGTGATGATCCTGCCACACTCGAGATGACATTGCAGGGACCGAAACTGCGCTTCCTGCGGCGTGCCGTGATTGCACTGACAGGGGCAGACCTTTCCCCGACACTGGATGGTGAACCGGTTGAAATGCTACGCCCACTGAGTGTGCCGGCGGGCGCGACATTGAGCTTCGGCGCGCGGCGTAAAGGGGCGCGTTGTTACCTGGCGGTCAAAGGCGGATTTGCGCAGCCGGAGGTTATGGGTAGCCAGAGTACCTGCCTTGCCGGGACATTTGGCGGCTATTCAGGACGTAATTTGCAAAAAGGTGACAGGCTGAGTTTTCGCTGGCCGCTGCACAATATCAGTCGGTTACGCGCACCGTTTGGTATGCCGGATATCTTCCCGCAACCTCAGCAAACATTGCGCTTTATTCCGGGAAAACACTGGAATTTATTAACCGAAGCCGCGAAGAAGCAATTTATTAACGGTGAGTTCACGGTAAGCCAAAACTCTAACCGCATGGGATATCGCCTGCAGGGGGAGAAGCTTTCACTGCTGGAGCCGGCCAATATTTATTCAGAAGCGGTGAGTTGCGGAACAGTACAGTTACCTGCTGACGGATTGCCGATTATATTAATGGCTGACAGTCAGACGACGGGCGGTTATCCGAAAATTGCACATATTGCAGCTATCGATCTGCCGTATCTGGCGCAATCGTTACCTGGCGCACAATACAACTTCCAACAAATATCATTACATACCGCACAACAGCTTTCCTGGCAACGCCAGCAGTGGCTGGAAAAAATCCCTGCCTGTTGATTTACCCCTTTGCACTTTTTTGGTGAGCCCGGATCATTTTGGTGAAAATATCCGGGGTATATTCCTTCTTTATTTATTCCTTTCTGAATTAACTGCCACTCCCGGCGGGAGAATTATTATTATTTTAACCTATCAATGAGAATGAATATTATTCAATGTCATTAATCCGCATTTATTTTTATATCGGAGAATGACTGACGAATAATTTCTATCAATGGCGGAATTGGTCTCAGGGTTGCTTGTTATATCCACACAATAAAAAAGAACGCCGCATGTTTAGGCAGTTCTGTTAATAATTCACCTGCGAGGCAATACCACCATGTCCTATGAAACTGAAGCGGAATTTGTGCCGGCGTCTGTGCACCAGCAGAGTGCCGCCCGTCATTTACTGGCCAGGCGTGCAGCGGTCGCTGCAATGACCGGAACTGCAATCGAATATTATGAATTCGGTATTTATGGTTTTATGGCATCGGTCATCGGGCCATTATTTTTCCCCGGCTCAAGCCCTGCAGCGGCATTATTATCAGTCCTGGCTGTTTTCGGCAGCGCTTTTCTGATTCGACCTCTGGGCGGTATTTTGTTGGGCCGGATGGGTGACCGTCTGGGACGTAGAAAAATCCTGCTGCTGACTGTTCTGGGTATGGGCGGTTCGACAGCGGCAATCGGCTTATTACCGGATACTGCATCGATAGGAATTGCCGCACCGGTGATGCTGGTTATGTTGCGGCTGGCGCAGGGGTTCTTTGCCGGAGCAGAAATTGTAGGGGCAGCGGCTTTTGTAGCAGAGTCTGCTCCACAGGGTAAACGAGGTTTCTACGGCTCCTTTACCCCCGTAGGCGTTGCGCTCGGCGGCTCGCTGGCTGCGTTTGTCTGCGGATGCCTGTTACATATGGTGGATGCCGCACAGTTACAGCACTGGGGATGGCGTATACCGTTTCTGCTGACCATACCGCTGGTGATCCTGTCTGCGGTGATGCGCCATCAGGTAGAAGAAACTCCGGCTTTTAAAGAGTTCAGTCAGGGCAAAAAACCGGAACATACACCGTTTATCACCATGATTCGTGAGCACCGTTTCGCGTTACTGCGGGTGATTGTACTGACCTTTGGGCAGAATGCCGGCTACTGGATTGGCATTGTGTTTATGAATATCTATCTGACCACCTGGCTGGGTTATGACAAGCAACAGGTGTTCTGGCTGATGGCGTTTATCAGTCTGGCGATGGCGGCGATGATGCCTTTCTGGGGTGGTTTGTCCGATAAACTGGGCCGCAGCAAAGTCCTGAAAATCGGCTTCCTTGGGTATGTAGTGCTGGTACTGCCGATGATGTCGGTCATGGGGCACCATAACTACTGGCTGGCATGCGTTGCGATGTTTATCGCCAGCCTGCCGATGCCGATTGTCCAGTCAGTTGGCTACCCGACTTATGCGGAACAGTTTCCGACCCGTGTCCGTTACAGCGGGATGGCCCTGAGTATTAACATTGGCGCTATTCTCGGTGGCGGAATCACCCCTTATCTGGTAACCGCGCTTATCGAAAAAACAGGCTGGTTGTTTATGCCTGGTATCTTTATGGCCTGCGCTGCTGTGCCGGGATTGTGGGTACTGCTGCGGATGCGTGATACCCATAAAGAGGAGCTGTCAAAATAATGGTGACGACTCCGCAACAGCTGCGTGAACTGGTCGCCGCCGGGGAGTGGCGGCAACCAACGGCCGGAATACTGGATGATTTCCAGCAGGCCAACCTGGTGATTGTACCTGCGGCACAGGCCTGGGATCTGCTGCTGTTCTGTGTTCGTAATCCAAAGGTCTGCCCATTGCTGGCAGTGGGTGAGCCAGGTGAATATCTGCTCTCAGCCGGAAATACCCGTTTCGACGTGCGTAGTATGCTGCCACGCTATCGGGTCTGGCACCACGGAGAACTGGTCGATGAACCTTATGATTTAAAACAACACTGGCGGGATGATGCCGTCACCTTCCTGTTGGGGTGCAGCCATACCTTTGATGGTCCGCTTCGTCGGGCAGGGATACCTGTCAGCCATCAGGCCCCTCCGGTCTATATCACCAATATTCCCTGTGTCACTGCCGGGAAGATAGGCGGGCCTATGGCGGTCAGTATGCGTCCGGTACACCACTCAAAAATTGCTGTGGCGACCGGAGTGACTGCCCGCTACGCTTCAGGGCATGGTATGCCTGTTCATTACGGGTCTCCGGAAGCTATTGGGATTAGCGATATTACTGCGCCAGACTTTGGGGTCTATCCGGGGCTGGAAGAAGGTTATGTTCCGGTATTCTGGGCCTGCGGGGTTACCCCGCAGATTGTACTGCCACCACTGAAACCGGAGTGGATGTGCAGCCATTATCCCGGCCATATGCTGGTGCTGGATGACAGCGTGGATTTCTTCTCGTTACAACAAGGCTGACCGGTAGAACGCTCCCCCGGGATTTTGGGAGGACGGCATTTAACACTACAGTCAGTCACAACGTGGTGGCAGCGTCTGACAGGCGCTGTTGCCATTCATCCACGTGACTTCACGGAAAATACCGGAAAATGAACGACCCGACACCGTTATCCGTTCTCTTAAGCTCTCCGACGATTAGCTTTCTGTCGGATGGTTAAACAGTAACCGTCGTGCGGTGTCTTCGTCGGTCACCAGTCCGTTAATCCAACGTCCCCGCAGTACGGCCTGTATTGCCTGAAACTTTTCAGTGCCGCCGGCAAAGGCAATCCGTTCATTTTGTGGACAGGGCTTCAGAGGAATGCTGGTACGGCGAAGGTCCAGCAGATCACCAACCAGATGACCGTTCTGATCGATAAAATTACCTAACATTTCAGCGACAGCCCCGGCCGACACCAGCCGCTGTACATCACTGCTATCGATAAAGCCGTCGGCATGCAGCGGACACTGAAAGTTGATTTGCCCGATACCCAGGAAAGCCACATCAGCCTGGCTGGCTTTACTGGAAATCAGCTTGTAAATCCGCTGGTTACACCAGATATCCCGATCTTCCGGACTGTCGGCAAACAGAGGGGCTGGCAGGATAAAGTATTTGCTATGGATCTTCTCCGCAATACTAAGCGGGACATCATATTGGGTACAGGAGCCATCCGAGGCGATAGCGCCAATCAGCGACAGACAACTGTGCTGAGGATAGTGTAAATCCGGCAGTTGTTTGATCGCAGCACGAAGCGCGCGACCGGAGCCTAACGCGATAATTTGCGGCTGCTCACGGTTAATCACCCGTTCCAGTTCTTCGGCTGCGGCCACGGCTATCATCCGGTTTAAGGTGGCGGAATCCAGTCCCGCAGAAGGAACAACCTGACAGCGGACCAGCTGAAAGTTTTCTGCCAGTTGTGTGGCCAGTGAAGCACATTCTGCAATATTGTGATTGATATTAACCCTTACCAGCCCGAGCTCACTGGCGGCGGCGACCAGTCGTTGTGCAACCTGACGTGAGACACCGAGCACCTCAGCAATCTGATGCTGGGTTTGTCCGCCTACGTAGTACATCCACGCTGCTCTTGCTGCAAGTTCATGTTTTTTATTTGATTTCGCCATTATTCATCCATCGTGTCCTGGGGTGTTCATGACTACTATAGCGCCTGATAATCCCGTCAGGCTGATTTAAAATAATAAAAATGTGATTTATTGCTCATATTTAGGGCAATTGTTCGAATATATTAATTTTAAATAATTACTCGAAGCATAAACATTTGCCCAAAATGTTAATTCCTCTGAGGAAGTCTGATTATGTCTGCAATCACTACAACACCGAATGTCTGGATGCATCTTGGAGCCGGTTCTTTTCACCGGGCACATCAGGCCTGGTATCTGCATCGTTTACTGCAACAACAGGATGAACGCTGGTCAATTGCACTGGGGAATATCCGTAATGATGCCGATGCGCTGTTAGCCGCACTACAACAACAGGGGGGTCAATACACCCTGGAAACCGTCACTCCGGAAGGGGTACGCGACTATGAAACCATTACCTCGATTCGTAAAATTTTACCTCACGACCCGCAACTGAGTGCACTTATTGCCCAGGGTGCGTCGCCGGCCACCAAAGTGATTGCGTTTACGGTGACAGAAGGCGGTTATTATCTGGATACGGAACACCGGCTGGACCCGCAGCAAGCGGATATAAAGGCCGATTTAGCCGGTGGAGCCTGCACTATTTATGGCGCCCTGACACGTATCCTGAACGGCCGGCTGCAGGCGGGAGGAGAACCGGTTACGCTGCTGAGTTGCGATAATCTGCGGCATAATGGTGAACGTTTCCGTCAAGGATTTCTGACGTTCCTGACACTGTCCGGCCAGCAACAGTTACATGACTGGGTAGAAAAACATACCACCTCACCGAATACCATGGTTGATCGTATTACACCGCGTCCGACTCCGGATATTGCGCCGCGGGTCCTGGAAGTTACTGGCATTCATGATGCCGAACCGGTGATGGGGGAAGCCTTTATCCAGTGGGTGATTGAAGATAATTTTATAGCCGGGCGACCTGCACTGGAGAATGTGGATGTCGAACTGGTGGAATCCGTGCAGGCATTCGAAGAAGCTAAAATCCGTATCCTGAATGCCAGCCATAGCTGTATTGCCTGGGCAGGAACACTGATTGGTCAGTCCTATATTCATGAAAGTACCAGCACTGAGGCCATCAAACAGTTGGCGTGGAATTATGTCACCGAAGATGTCATTCCCTGCCTGTCACCGAGCCCGCTCGACCTGCAGGTTTATCGCGATGTTGTCCTGTCACGGTTTAGTAATCCCTATATTCAGGATACTAACCAGCGCGTGGCGGCAGATGGTATCTCTAAAATCCCCGGTTTTATTACCCCGACCCTGATGGAATGTTATGCCAGAGGGGATATACCGCGTGCGACGGCTGTCCTGCCGGCACTGTTCTTCCTGTTTATGCAGCGCTGGCATCGTGGTGAGCTGCCCTATCAGTATCAGGACGGGGTCATGAACGCCGACGAATTACACCGGATGTTTGATTCAGAAGATCCGCTGGGTCTTTTCGCGTCAAATGAGGCGTTATTTGGTGAACTGGCGGCCAAACAGTCTGGTTTTACTCAACTACTGCGTGACACGGTTGCGCAACTGAAACCGTTGCTGGCATCTGCAGCACACTGACCGGAGGCGCTGTGTATCTTGGGATTGATGTCGGAACATCCGAAATAAAAACCCTGGTCATTGATGAACAGGGGAAGATTGTGGCCATTGCCGGTGCAGAATTAACCATTCAACGTCCGCATCCTCACTGGTCAGAACAAGACCCGCAAAGCTGGTGGATGGCATTACATCGTGCGATGGGTCAGTTACGCGAAAAAGCCGCGGGGCATTGGCCGTCGATTAAAGCCATTGGTTTATCCGGTCAGATGCACGGTGCAGTATTACTGGATAAACATGGCGAAGTTTTACGGCCCTGTATTTTATGGAACGACACGCGAAGTGCGGAGCAATGCCAGCAACTTACGGCAAAAGCACCTTCACTGCACCGTATAGCCGGTAACCTGGCAATGCCTGGGTTTACCGCGCCAAAATTGCTCTGGGTTGCCCGTCATGAACCGGATATTTTTGCACGGATCGCGCATGTTTTGCTGCCGAAAGATTATCTACGCTGGCAGATGACCGGTGAATTCATCAGCGATATGTCTGATTCAGCTGGCACGTTATGGCTGGATGTGGCGAAACGTGACTGGTCAGATGAATTGTTACAGGCTTGCGATCTTACCCGCGAAATGATGCCGGCGTTAGTGGAAGGCACTGCGCCTGGCGGGCGTCTGACTCCCGGGGTCGCCGCCGAATGGCAGTTGCCCGCCGGGCTGGTGGTGGCTGGTGGTGGCGGTGACAATGCTGCCAGTGCGGTTGGTATCGGAGCAGTCAGGCCGGGTGACGCCTTTATTTCGCTAGGAACCTCAGGAGTGTTATTTACCGTTAATGAGTGCTACCGGCCAAATCCGCAATCGGCGGTACATGCTTTCTGTCATGCTTTACCACAACGTTGGCACCAGATGAGCGTGATGCTAAGTGCGGCCAGCGCACTGCGCTGGGTCTCTCAGATTGTTAGTTGCGATGAAGCCACCCTGATGGCAGAAGTTGGCAGGCTGACGCTGGAGCAACGGCGTAATGCTCCGATCTTTCTGCCCTACCTGTCTGGCGAACGCACTCCGCATAACGATCCTCAGGTAACTGCATCTTTTCATTATCTGACACATGACGTTACCCGCGCCCATCTCGGTTATGCGGTGATTGAGGGTATTACATTCGGTCTGGCGGATGGTTTACGGGTGTTGAACGAAGCAGGTACCGAACTAAACGAATGTTCTCTGGTTGGAGGCGGGGCCCGCAGTGCTGAATGGGCTCAGTTAATCGCGGATATCCTTAATCTGCCGATTATTACCCATGAAGGCAGCGAAGCCGGGAGCGCATTAGGTGCAGCCAGACTGGCCTGGCTTGCCGATGGCGGTGACGAATCGCAGGTGTGCGTCAAACCGGCGGAGAAACAACGTTTCTTGCCACAGGCAGACCACTGGGAATACCTGCAAAAACGTCTGAAAGCATTCCGGCTGATGTATCAGCAGCAATCGGAGGCAAGAAAAATATTAGCTTAACCCCTTCCCCTGGCATTGCGGGGGATTGATGTAACCGATGCCGGTAGCGTCCTCTGTTTAAGGAAACTCTGGCTGCTCTGTCCCTACGTATAGGAAAGCATTATGAAAATAAAAACGCTGGTTTGTAGTATGGCACTGGTTATAGCTTCTGTTTCGTCAGCCTCTTATGCGGCGGATAGTATTAAAGTCGGTTTCGCTAACCGGACGCTGAATGGTGCCTTTTTTAACGGGCTGACCGAATATATGAAAATTCATGCCAAAGAACATGGTTATGAATTAATTACTACTGATGCACGTGGTGACCTGAATAAGCAAATCTCCGATGTGGAAGATATGCTTTCTCAGGGGATCAACTATTTAATTCTGAATCCGCAGGATCCTGAAGCTGGTTTGCGTATTACACAAATGGCCAAACAGAAAAATGTTCCCGTCGTAGTCCTGGACAGTGATATTTCCTTGGATGCGCCGGTGATTACCCGTGTACAGGCAAACAACGTGAAAAACAATATTTTGATTGGTGAATATGCGGTAGACAAATTTGGTGATAAACCGCTGAACTGCGTTTTAATCAGTGGTAATCAGGGAAATCTGGTGGGCGAAGCCCGTCGGGATAACTTTATGCGGGGTGTCCTCGAAGCTCAGTTGCGTAAATATAACCATACTCAACTCACGATCCTTAGCCAGGGTTGGGGTAACTGGGACCAGCAAGGGGGGCTGAAAGCCATGGAGGATATGATTGTTGCTCAGGGCGATAAAATTAACTGTGTGTACAGTGAAATGGATGATATGGCGTTAGGGGCAATTCTTTCTCTTCGTGCGGCGAATAAACTGCAAAATGTTAGCGTATTCTCCCACGATGGTTATAAAAAAGGTCTGGAAGCCATTAAACGCGGAGATTTACAGGCGACCGCATCAAATAACCCAGATTTACTGACAAATACGGCACTGGATGTCATTAAGAAATATCAGGCTGGGCAGAAAGATTTCCCTGACTATGTATACATCCCGTCTATTCTGATCACCAAGGATAATGTGGATAAATATTATAAAAAAGATTCGATTTTCTGATAACAGCCTCTCCCCTGGAGACATGGGAGAGGCTGGTTGCAGAGGGCCTGCCAATGGAAAACTACGCGATTGTAATTGAGCATGTCAAAAAACGCTTTGGCGGGATTCATGCTCTTAAAGATGTTTCATTAAAGGTGAAGCATGGTGATATACATGCGATTGTTGGTGAAAACGGTGCCGGTAAATCAACATTAATGAAAATTCTGTCGGGGATTTATATAAAGGATGACGGAACATTAAAAATTAACGGCGAAGAACTGCATTTTACCTCACCGGCACAAAGCCGTGAAAATGGTATCGGTATTATTTACCAGGAGCTGGCACTGGCACCTGATTTAACCGTGGCAGAAAATATTTATCTCGATAGTTTAGGCCGCGGAAAAGGTATTGTTCACTGGAATAACTTAAATAAGAAGGCCGGCCGGGTATTAAGCCGTCTGGGATTTGATATTGCACCGGGGCAGAGAGTGGGTGATCTCAGTATCGCCTACCAGCAGATGGTTGAAATTGCTAAATCCCTTGCTCGTGATGTAAAAATTTTAATTCTGGATGAGCCGACGGCTGTTTTATCCGAACGTGAGATCGATATTCTGTTCAGCCAGCTTAAATTACTAAAAGGGCAGGGGGTTACGATCCTCTATATTTCTCACCGTCTGGAAGAAATATTCAGAATTTCCGATGCGATCAGCGTGATTAAAGATGGCGAATCTGTCGGGGAACTTGATCCTCATACCTGTACCGAAGATGACATTATTTCTGCGATGGTTGGCAGGAAATTTGAAAATCTCTATCCGGTAAAAAACGTTCCTCAACAGGAGGAAATTCTGCGGGTAGAAAATCTGAATACCCGCAGTTTGCTGAATAATATCGATTTGCAGGTGCGTAAGGGCGAAATTGTCGGTCTGGCGGGCCTGGTGGGGGCTGGGCGCAGTGAAATCGCGCGTTGCCTGTTCGGTATTGACCCGATGATTAGCGGAACTGTGATCAAGAATGGCCGCAAAATTACCTCCCGTCATCCGGCCGATGCAGTTCGGCATGGTATTGGCCTGGTGCCGGAAGACAGAAAGCATCAGGGGGCAATACTGACACAAAGTATTCGAGAAAATATTTCACTGTCACGTATTAAAAAGATCTGTTTTGGCGGCGGACTGATCAGTTACTCCCGTGACCGCTCTCTGGCCAGTGGCTACCAGAAGAAATTAAAAATCCGCATGGGTTCGACCGAGTATCCGGTCTCCAGTCTGAGTGGTGGCAATCAACAAAAAGTGGTGATTGCAAAGTGGCTGAATACTGAATGCGATTTTCTGATCCTTGATGAACCTACTCGCGGTGTCGACGTCGGGGCCAAAGTGGAAATTTATAATGTGATCCATGAACTGGCGTGTCGTGGTTTTGCGATCTTATTGATCTCTTCAGAGATGATCGAAGTGATCAACCTTTCTCATCGGGTTTACGTCATGAGTGAAGGCAGTATTACGTGTGAACTTCAGGGCGAACAAATTACTGAAGAAAATATTATGAAGCATGCCATTCCTAAACGTGCACTGACTGAATGAGGAACATTATGGAACAGGTTAAAACATCGCAACCGGCAGCAACCTCATCTAGTAAAGTTGTCACTTTTTTACTGAATAATTCAACACTGATCGTTTTTATTCTGATGCTGGTGGTTGCCGGCTTCCTGTCTGATAAATTCTACAGCGGCGATAATATTACCAACGTATTACGCCAGAGTGTACCCCTCGGACTGGCTGCGTTAGGCATGCTATTTGTTATCCTGACCGGAGGTATCGATCTGTCGGTCGGGTCAGTGATGGCATTTATTTCAGTACTGGTTGCGATTTTGATCCCAGAGATTGGTCTCTGGCCGGCAGTGTTCGCTAGTCTGTTTGCTGCGGCTATTATCGGGGCAGGAGCGGGGACATTGGTCACTCTATTTAATATCGCGCCTTTTATTGCCACCCTGGCGATGATGACCATTACCCGTGGGTTAGCCCTGATAATCGCTAAGGGGCAGCCGGTGTTTATCGACGATATGACACTGGTGGATTTCGGTACCGGTTACCTGCTCGGAATCCCGCTGCCGGTTTACATTCTGCTGTTGTTCGCTGTAGTGGCTTATCTGGTTTACAAATACACGGTGTTTGGCCGGCTGGTAATCTCCATTGGCTCAAATGAAACGGCAACCCGTTTTGCTGGTATCAGGGTGGGTTGGTATAAGTTTGCTGTTTATGCGGTCAGTGGTTTTGCCTGCGGACTGGCGGGATTAATGGCCTCGACCCGTACCGGGGTAGGATCACCAGTTTTATCGGTCGGTTTTGAACTGGATGTTATCGCTGCGGTAGTTGTCGGTGGTGCAAGTCTGGCGGGCGGGCGGGGCAATGTCCTCAATACCATCATTGGCGTGATGATCCTGAGTATTATTTCTAACCTAATGAACCTGATGAATATTTCCGGATATAACCAGCAAGTGGTGAAGGGTGTCATTATTATCGCTGCCGTGATGCTGGAAGGGTTGAAATCCAAACAACGTAACTAACAGGTACCACGCTCATGTCGCCGTTGCGGCTGGCAGTGGCGACAGAGTGCTGTTGTGTGTGTGGTTTAATGTACTCCGCAATATCGTAAGACAGCGGTTACTGCCGCTGCGCTAACAATAACCGCAATCAGTGGTAACCGGCGCAACGTCATGATGACGGCCACAGCGACACCACCGAGCCGGGCCGCCCCGGCAAAGTGGTCGTCGTGGAAAAAGGTCGCAATTAGCGCCACGGCCAGCAACAACGTGGTGGCAGCGTCTGACAGGCGCTGCTGCCATGCTTCAGGAAGCGCTATCCGGTTTCCCAGCCGACTGCTGACGAAACGCATCAGAAAAGTACCTGCCGCCAGCAAAAAAATCCCGGTCAGTAACAGTGGATTACTGGTCATTTTTTTTCCCCCTGAGAGCGACTCCGGCCAGTGATATCAGTACCGGTAAACCGACAGGCAACCAGGGCACCGTCAGCAGTGCTAATAATGCTCCGCTACCGGCCCGACGACGGGTATCTCTTTTTTTCAGTGCCGGAATCACCAGTGCCAGCATAATGGCCGGAAATACTGCATCCAGCCCGATAGCCCCGGGGTCTGGCAGGTGGCGACCAATCAGTAAACCAGCCAGCACACCTCCGGGCCAGCAGATGGCAATACCTATCCCACACAGCCAGAACGCAGCCCGCTGTTGCTGTCTGTCGGGTTGTGACAGTCCAAACATCACGCTTTCATCATTCATTATATGACTACCGACAATGCTGCGTCGTCCATGCCCCACCAGATCACGCACGGCGATACCAAACGGAATATGTCTGGCATTGACCAGTAACCCGGCAGCAGCAGCAGCCAGCGGGCTCCCTCCCCCGGCGACCATACCAATAAAGATAAATTCTGACGCTCCTGCCATCACCAGCAGAGATAACGCTAACGGGACCCATAGCGGAAAACCCAGACTGCCAGCCAGTGAGCCATAAGAGAGAGCGACAATGCCATCCGCCAGAGATACCAGCAAAATAGCTTTAATAACATCCGGTGGCAGAGCGGAATAGAGTGGTTTATCCATGGTGATACCGTTAAAATGAACGTAAGTACGATATAATGAACACCTGCGAGGTGTTTTACAACCAGAACGTTTCGTTCGATATAAAAAACGCACGGGGAATTATGAATCCGCCTATCTCGGTTATCGCCCGCAGTCTGTCCCGGGAACGGCAACGTTCAGGGCTTTCTCTGGCTGAAGTGGCACGTCGTGCCGGTATTGCCAAGTCCACTCTGTCACAGCTGGAATCCGGGAGCGGAAACCCTAGCCTGGAAACTCTCTGGTCGCTATGCATGGCGCTGGATATGCCGTTTGCCAGATTACTGGAAGAGGAACAGAGCACCGTGCGTCTGCTACGCAGGGGAGAAGGGCTAGCCGTGAATTCAGGGCTGGCCAACTATCAGGCAATTCTGCTGGCTAACTGTCCGCCGGGAGCGCGGCGTGATGTTTATTCGTTGCATGTTCAGCCAGGCAGTGATCGTTTGTCCGAACCTCATCTGCCAGGATCTGTCGAGCATATTATTTTAGTCCGCGGGCGGGCACTGGTAGGGCTGGCAGACAGTCCGGTAGAGCTGAATCCGGGAGATTATCTGTGTTATCCGGGGGATTTGCCGCATATTTTCAGGGCACTGGAGAAAGACACCGAAGCTTTGCTGATTGCTGAACATCGTGGTTAATACAGCGGCCACTCCCCCTTAAGGGAGCGGCCGCGAACAGATTAACTACCGAGCATAATACCGCCATCGACTGCGATATGCTGTCCGGTAATAAAACCGTTTTTCATCAGGAACAAGTAGGTGCTGGCCAGCTCATCAATTTCTGCAGTGCGTTGCAGAGGAATAAGCCCGGCAAAATGCTGACGGGTAGATTCTACCTGCTCTGCCGGTTGATCGCGCCAGAACGGAGTCACCGTCCAGGTCGGGGATACAGCATTTACACGGACATGCGGTGCCAGTTCTACCGCCAGAGCTTCTGCCAGCACATTGATGCCCAGGTTACCGACATAGCTTCCGGAAGCATTTTGTGCCCGGCCACCGGTACCTGAAGTGAAAACCAGGCTGCCACCGTGACGCACTTTTTTACCGGCCAACTGACCAATACGCACGTTAGTAAAGAATTTAGATTCGATGACATGGCGCAGTACCTTCATGTCGGCGTTGAGGAAGCCACCGCCCATCACATCACCAATCATTGACACCAGGTGGTCGAACGCAGGCAGTTTTTCAAACAGTTGCTCCAGCGCTTCGTGATCATGTGCGTCCACCTGGAATGTCTGTACCTGCGGAGCACCTTTGGCAGTCAGGTGTTGCTGTGCTTCGGCCAGACTTTGCGGGTTTCTGCCAATAATCAGCAGGCTGGCCTTTTCGGCGGCAGCCAGCTCTGCAACACGCAGACCAATACCAGAGTTACCACCAATCACAGCAACGGTTTTATTTGCTAATGTCGTCATGATATTTCCCCTGTTAAAGCGCTGCCGCTGCCCGTGTAGCGATGGCGTTATCTTCTTCACCGCTGGCGCCGCTAACACCGACAGCGCCAATCACCTGTCCGTCAACTACAACCGGTACGCCGCCCTGCAGCGGGGTGACTCCCGGAGTTGCCAGGAAACTGTTCAGGCCGCTGTTAATGAAATCTTCAAACAGTTTTGAGGGTGCCTGCAGACGAGCAGCAGTGCGCGCTTTTGCCAGGGCGACATCGATGGTGACACCGGATGCGCGATCGCTACGCTCAAATGCGGTCAGATCACCGGCAGCATCAACGACAGCTACGCTCAGGGATAAATTCGATTCCTTTGCAGCATTCAGAGCCGCAGCAATAATTTTCTTTGCCGCAGACAGGGTAATTTGCGGACGAAGGTATACATCAGATACTGAATTCCTGTCACTCATAACCATAACTCCGATAATATTTATTAATGATTTCGCGTCAGGAGCGCCCGCTCCTGCCCGCAAAGGAATCAGCTGGTACTGTCACCACTGACCCCGAATGAGACCACTGCTTTGGTATAAAACACCTCAATTTTCTCTGCAGCCAGCAGGGCAAACAGCTGATCAGCCTGTGGCTCAGTCACCACCAGGATCACCTGGACTGGTTGAGCAGAGACATCAAACAGGGTGATACAGTGATCGAGCCCGTCATGGCCAAAACCCTCTATGCCGGCGTTCAGTGTTGCACCACGAAGTCCCATCTGTCGGGCTGTTGCCATTAGCCACTGAGCCACTGACTGCTGTTTATGGACCCGTTCCTGCTGGGTGAAAAAGGTAATCTGGTAACCTGTTTGCATCACCGGCTCCTGAGTAAAAAATTAAGGGTTATCGGTTTGGATAGTCGGCTCTGCTGACATACCCACTTTCAGACGATCAAGGTTTTTCTGTCCGGCATCAGGAACGATACGCACCGTGATACGTTGCACTATTTTGGTAAAATTTCCTGAAGCATTATGTGCCGGGAGCGGAGAAAAACTCACATTACTGGCCGGTGATAAACTTTCGACCTTACCGGTAAAGGTGACCCCTGGCAGCGCATCCACATGGAAGGTGACGGACTGTCCCGGGTGTACATTGGTCAGCTGGGTTTCGCGGTAGTTAGCATTGATATACAAACGGTTAAGCGGAACCAGAGTTAACTGTTCTTCCCCGGTATGGGCATAACTGCCGGTACGTACCACACGCTGAGCGACAATTCCGTCCTCAGGGGCTTTAATCTGGCAATAAGAGAGGTTGAGCAGAGCATCGGCATGAGCGACATTCGCTTGTTGTAAGTCTGCGGCGGCCTTCTCCTGGTCTGCAAGTAGCACCTGGGTCTGGTCTTTAATTGCCTGCAATGCCGCGTTGTTTTTCATCAGCGTGGCACGGGCAGTTTTCCAGTTTGCTTCAGCAGCTTGCTGAGCCTGACGGGTACCTGAACCGTCACGGGCCAGATTACTGAAACGCTGACGATTTTCTGTCGCTAACTGCAGATCAGCCTGGCTGGCATCGATAGTGGCCTGTGCCTGTTGCTGTTCACTGCCCTGACGTTCGATTTGTGCTTTCAGTGAATCCAGCGTGGCCTGAGCACTGCGAATGCCGGCATCTGCCCGTTGCAGGGCAATCTGATAGTCACGATCGTCGAGCGTAAATAACAGCTGTCCGGCGCTTACCGATTGGTTATCTCTGACCATCACCTGGCTGATGACCCCGGAAATCCGTGGTGCAATAGAAGTGAGGTCGGCCTGAATGTAAGCATCATCGGTAGTTTGTGATGATGCGTCAGATTCGGGCCGGTTCATCAACCATAGGGCGACAATAACTACCAGTACGGCAACTACGATGGCGGTGATTTTAAAACGTGATGATTTACTCATAGCGGGTTGTATTATCCATTACTGGCTGTCGTTGACGGAGAAGCAGGCGCAGACGCTGCCGGCGGTGTATTGGCCGGCAAACGCGGGGCCGGAATATATTTCAGGCATAACACCCCCGGAATTAATAGCAGGGTGACAAAGGTAAAAATGTAATAAATATCGGCGGTGGACAGCAGTGCCGACTGCTGGCTGATCCATTCAGCAACCTGTCCGGTGCTTACTGAAGAAGAGGTTTCCGGCCAGCGGCTGCCAAGGTTGTTCAGCAACATTTCACTGTGAAAACTGCCACGCAGGTAGCTGATTTGTTCGATCAGTGCCGCGCCAAATACT
The DNA here is from genome assembly GCF_002163585.1 of Tatumella citrea. Taxonomy (NCBI): domain Bacteria; kingdom Pseudomonadati; phylum Pseudomonadota; class Gammaproteobacteria; order Enterobacterales; family Erwiniaceae; genus Tatumella; species Tatumella citrea. The sequence goes on along the minus strand of NZ_CP015579.1, from coordinate 4,071,767 downwards.
GTGCCGGCGGCACGTAGTGTATTGATTATCCCTGAAACAAACGGACCTTCCATGGGTTGCACAACACTGGTCGCCAGAAACAGCAGCGATATGATGGCCAGCGGCTGACCAATCATCTGCAGCAGTACCGAGGTAGTAAACTGAGCAGTCATCCACTGGTCGGTGATGCGAGTGTTCAGCCAGCAGGAGAGAGCAATACACAGTAATCCGAGAACAAAGGTTTTACGCGCATCGACCCAGGGCTGATAAAGCAGCAGTGCGACCAGAGGACCAACCACCAGCTGCGGCAAACCGACCATCAAGCCCAGCGATGCGACCTGAGGCAGACGGAATCCCTGAATATGTTCGAGGATGGTCGCTGGCAGAACGACTGCAGTGCTCATGATCACCAGCAGGCAGATAAACAGAATAAAACCGAGCCACAAATTGCGGCGTTCCAGTAACTGCAGGCGAATGAAAGGTGTGGGGTGGAACCACTCACTGATGATAAAAATGGTGCATAACACTGCGGCGCAGAGAAAGGCAGCACAGATGAGTGGTGAGTTAAACCAGTCAAGACGTACCCCCTGATCCAGACCAATTACCAGTAAGCTGAGACCCGGAATACCAAAAGCCATACCAAACCAGTTCCCCTGCTTCATGCGCGGTAATACCGGTGGCATGATCGGGATTCCCCAGGCGACCAGAAGGAAAGCCAGAATACCTGGCGGGATCATTATCCAGTAAATCCAGTGCCAGTCAGATAACTGGTCAACCGCCAGCGAAGCAAGCCACAAGGCGATATTGGGCGCAAAGGTAGCGGTCATTGCATACAATGCCAGCCCGTGCAGGCGGATAGATAAAGGCAGGAAGCGCAGTGCAGACATCATCAGCAGAGGAATCAACGCACCGGCAGTGAATCCCTGTATTGCACGCACAAAAATCATGACCGGTAAGGCGTGCAAAAACGGCAGTATTGCAGCCAGTACCAGGGTAGATCCTAACATCCACATATGAAAGCGGCGCAGCGAAAAAGTGATCGCACACCAGGTGGCAAACGGCATCACCGAAAGCTCACCGGCCGAATAGGCAGTATTCAGCCATGATGCTCCGTCGTGGCTAAAACCCAGGGCACCGCTGATATCTGCCAGGGCCAGCCCGGGCAGCCGGTCACTGAGGCCTGCCAGCATGGCGGCCAGCAGTACGCCCAGTAGTCCGCAAGCCAGGCGCAAAGTAAAGGCAGGTGGCGCTCCCGGAGGCGGCGCAGAAGGTGCCCCCGGAGCACTACCAGGCGCGGCAGTGGTTACTGGCTGGCTCATGACGGATGCCTCTGCTGGCTGTTACCAGCCTGCCAGCCACCGCCCAGTGAACGGTATAAAGCAACCAGCGCCAGTTCCCCGGCTGCGGCACAATGAGTGACTGCCAGCTGGCTTTGCAACAGTCCGCGACGAGCTATCAGCACATCACTGAATTCGCCGGCACCCTGTTGCCAGGAGCGCTCAGCCACCTGGAGTGCCACACGGTTCTGTTGTTCCGCAGCTACCAGACGTGGATATTGCAGTTGCTGATTGTTCCATTCATCCAGTGCGTTGATCACTTCATGCCAGGCCTGTAATACCGTTTTGTGGTAGGTGAGCGCCGCAGCTTTCTGGCTGGCTTTACTCAGGGCCAGCTGACTTTTCAGACGTCCTCCCTGGAATACAGGCAGATACAGCGTCGGTCCCAAACCGTAGAAACGGTTATGTGGTTCTCCCAGACCTGAGAAGCTGTAAGACTGGAATCCGGCTTCGGCACTCAGGCCAATGCGTGGATAAAAATCGGCTTTCGCGGCCTGGGTATCAGCAATCGCTGCCCGCAGTTGCGCTTCCGCCTGCAGTATATCCGGCCGGCGCTGTGCCAGCTCAGAAGGTACACCGGCAGGAACATTCGCCGGCATTTCCGGTAACGGAGCGCTACTCAGTTGGTTATCCAGCTGATGTGGCGGCTGACCGGCAAGTAATGCCAGTGCGTTCATCAACAGATTTTTTTGTTGCTGCAGAGCAATCAGTTCTGCTGCGATTTGCTGATCATCGGCACTGGCTGATGCCTGCTCATTCATCGTCGCCACGCCGTTGCGCTGGCGGCTTTCGGCAATCCTGAGCATATCTTTGGCAATCCTCTGATTTTCCTGAAGAACCTTTTGCCGTGCATCGAGTTCACGCAACAAAATATACTGGCGGGCAACATCACTGCTGACGGAAACCTGAACCATATCTTTGCCGTACTGGCTGGCCATCACATTTTCGGCAGCAGCATTGCGTAACTGACGCAGATGGCCCCATAAGTCGACCTCCCAGCTGGCCTGGGTGCCGAATTGCCACAGTTCATAACTGCTGTCAGGTGCACCTAATCTGGCGTAAGGAGAGTCAGCACTCAGTGCTGAACGGGTTTCGCTGCCATTTACGGAAATCTGCGGATACAACGCCGAAGCTGCCATGCCGGACGCTGCGGCACTCTGTTCCACATGGGTTGCTGCCAGTTGTATGTCCGGATTATTTTGTACGGCATTCTGTTCCAGCCGGTCCAGTAAGGGATCATTAAATACTGACCACCATTGTTCAGGAACAGCAGCAGTTTTCAGTGCCGGCAACTGTGAGGCCAGAGCTTTCCAGTACTGACTGCTTTGTGCTCCGACTGAGCTCTCATCCGGTACTTTTCCGGCAGGCGAGAGACAACCAGACAGTAGCAGACAAACAGCCAGATAGAGTGGTGCCGGAAAACGGCAAAAACGAAGACTGCTCATAAAATAGAATGACCTTTGATAACCAGGGGAATATTTAGCTGTACTAATCGGTACAGTTAATGGCATATTCCTAAAGTTGTCAAGTTATGTAGTGCTATAAGACAGTGTTATAATGCGGGTTGTACAGAGAAGTTAAAGATGTACCGGTGAGTACCGGTCAGGGAGAAAGTATGCAGGACCAATCAGTGACAGCGAAACCGCTGACAGAGAAACAACTGACAGTATTACTGGCTGCTTCAGACGTGTTTCTTGAACATGGTTTTAGTGCCGCAACCACCGATATGATTCAGCAGCGGGCGGGGGTATCGAAGGCCACAGTCTATGCGTTTCGAACCAGTAAAGAAGCACTGTTCAGTGCTGTTATTGAGCATCAGTGTGCAAAAATGACTCAGGCGGTACGTAATATTTTACCGGCCAGCGGTGACCTGGAAGGTACTTTACGCAAACTGGGCCATGCCTATCTTGGGATTATTTTTTCTACCAAGGGGCTGGCGCTGTACCGGGTGGTGATGGGTGAGTGCCAGCGTTTTCCGGAGTTGGGGCATATCTTCTGGCAAAGCGGGCCAGTCACTATCGTTAAAATGGTAGAAGAGCATCTGTTGAACGCAGTGCAAGCCGGGGACATTTCGTTACAGCGTACCGGCACCCATCTTGCCGCCCGTCAGTTTGTCAGCCTGCTACGGGGCGAATCGTACAACGAATATCTGACCCATCCGGCGGCTATTCCGACAGACGGACAGATTGAGCGCTGGGTGGAGCAGGCAGTCGATACCTTTCTGCGGGCATTTCGTTGCTCTGAATTACCCACAGTGTAAGAGGCCGTTCAACGGAAGACAGCAGGCAGTCCCCTGCGGGACCCTCCTGCTGTTGGCCAGTTATTTTGCCGGGCGGTAACTCAGATTATCCGGTTCATCAGGCAGTTTGGTGAAATGTGTCACGATGTAGTGATAATCCGCCGTTGCATCCAGATTTGGCAACTGTGTTGGGTAGAACCAGTGAGCCAGAATTTCCACGCCGATGATGTTCCACGGATGGTTGTAGAAATGGTGATAGATACCACCGACATGACCTTCCGACACGGCGGGAATATTGGCTACCGCAGTACGTTGCAACAACTTATCAAAGCTGGCTTTAATATCTGAAACTTTGGTGTTGTAGCCAAACGGCAGTACCGGATTGCCCGGAGCTCCACGTTTTGAGCCTGTCATCAGATACCAGTCCGGGCGCATCGCAATAATTTTTTCCGGATTAATAAATCCGCTGGAACCGGTCAGCAATTCAGTCCCGATATTAATCCCACCGGCCGCGGCCACCAGTCCCCCCCAGCCATTGCTGGCATGGGTAAAGCAGCAGTTGTCGGAGTTACCGGCAATCGGTTCAATAAATACTAGTGGTTTTTTCTGCTGATGATCGACGACATCGTTAATCTGTTTCAGGCGGGAAAGATAGAAGTCAGTATACTCTTTGGCATTCTGTTCTTTGTTCAGAACTTTCCCTAACAGGGTAATACTGGGAACGGTATCCTGCATCGGATGCAGCTCATAATCGACAAACAGTACCGGGATATGCAGTTCGCGAAAACGTTTCAGGACTCCGGTCTGTTCCAGCGCTGGTTTTGCTCGCAACTGGGCAATCAGCAGATCAGGATGGCTGGCGATGACTGTTTCAGGGTCCACATTCCCCTGGTCAGACTGGCCCATATCCGGAATAGAAACCGCCTTTGGCCAGGTTTTACTCAGCAGAGCCCATTCCTGACCGTCTTGTTTTTTAATCAGGTTGTTCCAGGTGATAACCCGGGCAAATGGGTTATCGCGATCCAGCAATGCCAGAGCCATAATATCGCGGCCGTCCTGCAGGATAATTCGCTGTGGCTCATGGTTAATCACAACAGTCTGATTATCCATATCTTTGACAGTCAGCGGATATGTGGTCGCCAGCGCTGCCAGAGGGGATAAGCATAAAGCGGCAGTAATATAGCGAGCCACACCCTGAAAACGTTTTTTAGCGTGCTTCATTGGGATTCCTGAATAGTTTGCGATCAATAGACCTGAATATTTCACAGTACAGTAAAACTGTACCTAAACAAAAATGAGAATTGAAATCATATACAATCAATCTTCTAAAAGGGAGCCGGAAACAGCGGTATCTGTAACTGCTGGTAAATATTCGGGTGTGAATGTTACCTGTCACCAGGGATGCGGCCAAATAACGGAGCTGCTGACAAATTTTTACCGCTGTTTAGGTTGTGTAAATTGTTTAACGTTGAATTAAGACATTTTCAGGGTATCATTCGTAATGATTATTATTCTATTTTGTCGGCGGATAAGCATGGCCTTTTGAACGTGCTGTTTTTCACTACTCCGCAGCAGAAGATCACCTGCCAGTACCTTTGACAAAATAATGCCCTCAGTTTTCAGAACGCGGAAGTATCATTAATGAGTACTGTTACAGAGTCGGTTGCCAGCCAGAATGAAGGCGTTGGGGCTGAATATCGAAAAATTATCCGTAAGCGCGTGTTACTGCTTCTGGTGCTGGTTATCGCAATTTGTTGTAGTGTCATCCTCGATTTTACTATTGGTCCTGCCCGGCTAAACCTGACCACTCTGCTCACTGCACTGGTTGAACCCTCAGCGGTTGATGATGCGACACGGGTTATTGTCTGGGATATCCGCCTGCCTTTTACCCTGATGGCGGTTGTCATTGGTTTTGCTCTTGGATTGTCGGGCAGTGAAATGCAGACCATCCTGAATAACCCGTTAGCCAGTCCGTTTACTCTTGGCGTATCTTCGGCTGCCTCGTTTGGTGCGGCCCTGGCACTGGTGCTGGGCATTGGTATTCCCTGGATACCAGGCCAGTGGCTGGTAACCGGTAATGCTTTTATCTTTGCCATGCTGACCGCCTTTATTCTTAATCTGGTCAGCAGACGGACGGCGAATACCCGAACTACAGTGGTGTTGTTTGGGATTGCGCTGGTGTTTACCTTCAATGCACTGGTCGCCATGATGCAGTTTATTGCCAGTGAAGATACCTTACAGTCGCTGGTATTCTGGACTATGGGCAGCCTGGGGCGGGCTTCGTGGCCGAAACTGGGAATCATGGCCGCGGCTATCGTTATCCTGTTGCCGTGGGCGATGCGTAGTTCCTGGCAACTGACGGCATTACGTTTAGGGGAAGACCGTGCCGCCAGCTTTGGAATTGATGTGTCACGGTTACGGATGACTTCGTTGCTGCGCATCAGCCTTGCCTCTGCACTGGCGGTGGCATTTGTCGGGCCGATTGGTTTTATCGGGCTGGTGGCGCCACATATTGCCAGGCAGCTGGTCGGCGAAGATCACCGGTTTTATCTGCCTGCCAGTGGCTTGATTGGTGCTCTGGTACTGTCGCTGGCATCTGTGGTTTCTAAAAACATCGAACCGGGTGTCATCATTCCTATTGGTATCATCACTTCACTGGTCGGAGTGCCATTCTTTATTGTGATTATCCTGCGTCACCGGGGGAATTTATGACAGATTCCCTGAATATCAGGCAGCTGACCACCGGTTATCGTCGGCGTCCGGTCATTAATAATATGACCCTGGAACAGATTCCCCGGGGCAAAGTGACAGTACTGTTGGGACCGAATGGTTGCGGGAAATCCACGTTATTGCGTGCTCTGGCCGGGCTGAACCGGGCAAAGGGTGAGATCTGGCTGGATAACCAGAATCTTAATCAGATGACGCTCGCTGACCGCGGTGACAAGGTCGTTTATCTGCCGCAAAGCCTGCCATCCGGAGTTCATCTGCAGGTACTGGAATCCATTCTGGTAGCCGCGCGGGCAACCGGTCAGCACGGTGCTGCTTTTACTCCGGAACGGATAATGCAGTTACTGGAAGAGGTGGGTATCGGTTCGCTGGCGCTGAGATTTATGGATGAGTTGTCTGGCGGTCAAAAGCAAATGGTCGGGCTGGCTCAGTCACTGGTGCGTAACCCTTCATTGCTGTTGCTCGATGAGCCACTCAGCGCGCTTGATTTAAACTATCAGTATCATGTGATGAGCCTCGTCTCCCGTGAAACCAGAATCCGCGATATGGTCACCGTCGTGGTATTGCATGATATTAATATTGCCCTGCGCCACAGTGATCACGTCGTTATGATGAAAGCCGGGCGTATTGTGGCCAGCGGCGTACCTTCCGAAGTAATCACTCCACAAAGCCTGGCGGAGGTTTATGGCGTCCGCGGGCGCATAGAGTTGTGCTCGCAGGGTGTTCCACAGGTACATATTGATGGCCTGGTCAGCGGCGGTATCTGACCTCTCCGGTCGGAACGGGCAGACAGTGTCTGCCCGTATCCCTCATCCCTGACCTCTCTTCTGTGGGTCTGCTGCACCAGACTTTGTCTTCCTCTGCACCCGATCAGTGAATTTTCTCCCGTTGTCGTGACAACCCCCTTCCGCTGAGGCGTTTTACTCTCTGTGATGGCTGGCACATAAATTGCTTTCTCCTGACGATTAAAAATTAAAATACCCCGGGGGATGAGTATGAGTATTTATGCGTCTGAATTAGCCGAGAGAGACGGCGTGGCAGCCAGTGAAAAATGGAAACAACTGGCATTTGGTCTGATATGTATGGCTTCAATTTCCAGCCCGCAATATGTCTGGACCCTGTTAACTAAGCCGATGATGGAACAGTTTTCTGTCGGATTACCTGAATTACAGGTCACTTTCTCGTTGTTGATTATCCTGCAAACCTTCTTCTCTCCGTTTCAGGGCAAGCTGGTGGACTATTTTGGTGCCAAAAAGCTGATTGCTATCGGCACCTTATTGTCCGGTTTCAGCTGGGTATTAACTGCCCAGGTACACAGTATTGCCATGTTATATCTGGTGTATGGCGGTATCGGCGGTCTGGGTACCGGGATCGTCTACGTCGGCGTGGTTGGGCTGGTGGTACGTTGGTTTCCTGAAAAACGTGGCTTTGCCGCAGGAATGGTTGCTGCGGGTTACGGGATGGGAGCCATTGTTACCACGTTCCCCGTATCACTGACCCTGGAAAAGCATGGCCTGAACATGACCCTGACAGCGTTTGGTCTGCTGTTTGCCGTCATCGGAGTACTGGCCAGTCAGGGGTTAAAACAGGCTCCGGTCTCTGCTGCCGGTGAGGCGGCGAGTGGGACTGCTGTACGACAGAAACAGTTTACTGCCGGCGAGATGTTACGCCAGCCACTGTTCTGGCTGATGTTTTTTATGATGACTTTTATGTCCACCTCCGGACTCATGGTGACCTCGCAAATGGCGACCTTTGCCCGTGATTTTGGTGTCAGTCATATAGTGATTGCCGGAATGGCCGCATTACCGCTGGCCCTGACTATTGACCGCTTTACTAACGGTCTGACGCGGCCTTTGTTTGGTTTTATTTCGGATAAGCTGGGGCGTGAGCAGACAATGTTTATTGCCTTTGCGCTGGAAGCTGTCGCCATGACACTGTGGCTGATGTGCCGGCATGATGCGGTATTATTTGTTCTGTTATCCGGAGTGGTATTTCTTGGCTGGGGCGAAATTTTTTCATTATTCCCGGCAACCCTGACCGATACTTTCGGATCGCAGCATGCCACCACTAACTATGGCTGTCTGTATATCTCTCAGGGGGTCGGTTCGGTTATCGGTGGTCCGCTGGCAGCGATGTTGTATCAGCATACCCAAAGCTGGATGCCGGTATTCAGTAGTGCGATTACGCTGGATGTTGTGACAGCAGTACTTGCTTTACTGGTGCTTAAACCAGTGCGCCAGCGGTTTCTTAAACGCCATCAGATGTAACCAGATATCCCGGAGCCAGACCCAAAGGCCTGGTTCCGGATCGGGCACTATTATTGGCCAGAGTTTTGTAACTGTTTCAGGGCCACAATATCTGCCGGAGTCGTCCGGCAGCAACCGCCAATCAGTCTGGCTCCTGCGGCCAGCCAGTCAGGTAAATAATCCGCCAGACTGGCACAGCTTTCTCCCCCGGAATGCCAGTGTTTGCTCACCGCATCGTATTGCTCACCGGAATTTGGATAAACAACCAGTGGCAGAGGTGTCAGCGTTTGCAGATAACGCAGAGCGGCGGTGGTGTCAGCCAGGGCAATACAGTTGATTCCTGCCGCAACGATCTGCGGATAACATTCGATAAAAGCCATGACTTCACTGAGCGGCGTTCCGTCACTCAGGTGCTGTGCATCGCGCAGAGTAAACGAGAACCAGGCACGGGCCCGTGGGAAAGCGGTCAGCAGTTCGGCCAGTGCCTGAATCTCTTCAAACGAAGGCAGTGTTTCACAGGCCAGCAGGTCGGCACCGGCTTCCAGCAATGCAGCGATCCGTGGCCGGTGAAATTCCTGATATTGCTGCGGCGTACAGTGATAATCACCGCGATACTCAGAACCGTCTGCCAGGAAAGCACCGTAAGGGCCGACTGAACCGGCAATCAGTAGTGGTCCGGCATCCGGATGTTCCGATAAATAACGGTGACGGGCATCTGCGGCCAGGGTGACACTAAGGCGAATCAGCGCCTCTGCGTCAGCCGCAGAGATTCCACGGGCCGCAAATCCTGGCAGGCTTGCCTGGTAGCTGGCGGTAATGGTGCACTGCGCCCCGGCCTTAAAATAGTCGTAATGTACCTGGCTTATCAGCTCAGGATTTTCGGTCAGCAGCTTCGCTGACCACAAGCTGTCGGTCAGATCACAACCACGATTTTCCAGCTCGGTGGCCATAGCACCGTCCAGCAACAGAAACGACTGATGTTTGCCGGATAACGGTAACGGATTATTTAGCGGCATACTGCTTCTCCTGCGCTGTTGGATTCCCGCGATTATTCAGGCGGCGGGTAATAAAGTAAGCAACATAGCATACCGCGACAAACGGAATTCCACACCATAAGGCAATGCGCTGATCCGGGTCAAAAGCCAACCCGACACAGGCAACCAGGCATAAAATAAAGCCCAGTACCGGCACCAGCGGATAGCAGGGGGCGCGGTACAGTAATTCATTTGCAGATTTACCCTGCTGTAAATGGCGACGGCGAAATACAAAATGCGAAGCACAGATACTTAACCAGACGGCGACGACGGCAAAACCTGAAATCGCGGACAGGGCGACAAACACTGTATCCGGTGCAATTACACTGGAGGCCAGGGCCAGGATGCCACCCAGCATACTGACAGACAGGGCAGTCAGCGGGACTCCCCGTGAGGTCAGCCGTGTGAAGCATTTTGGCAGGGTGTTCTGATTTGCCAGTGACCAGAGCATTCTTCCTGAAGCATACAATCCGGAATTAGCAGCAGACAGGATAGCCGTCAGGATGACCAGGTTAAAAAATCCGGCTGCATAAGGGATTCCGACTTTCTCGAACACCAGTACAAACGGGCTTTTTTCGACACCAGCCTGTTGCATCGGAATCAGTGCCGCCAGAATGAACACGGTACCAACAAAGAAAATAATCAACCGGACTACGGTAGTACGGATAGCGATTGGAATAACTTTATGTGGATTCTCGGTTTCACCAGCGGCAATGCCAATCAGCTCTGTGCCGGAAAATGCGAAATTGACCGCTACCATCGTCATCAGAATCGGCAGGCCACCGTGGGGGAACCAGCCCTGAGAGGTAATATTATGCAGGCCCGGGGCAGGGCTGCCATCGTGCATTGGCAGAATTCCTGTCATTGCCGCTACGCCCAGCACCAGAAACAGGACAATGGTGAATACTTTAATCAGTGAAAACCAGAATTCGCCTTCGGCAAAGAATCGGGTTGAGACAATATTCATACCGAAAATCAGTACACAAAACACCAGGCACCAGATCCAGACCGGAATCTGTGGAAACCAGAACTGCATACAAAAACCGGCAGCGGTAAAGCTGGAACCCAGGGCGACTGTCCATGTCAGCCAGTAAAGCCAGGCCACCGTGTAACCAGTCGCCGGGCCGAGATAGCGGCTGGCATAAACATGAAATGCGCCGGTTTCCGGCATGGCAACAGACAATTCTCCCAGGCATTGCATGACCAGCCAGACAACCAGTGCGCCGATCAGATAGGCCAGTAATGTTCCGGCCGCCCCGGTAGAAGAGATAATATAACCAGTATTAAAGAATAGACCGGTACCGATGACCCCGCCCAGTGACAACATCACCAGATGGCGGGATTTCATAGTGCGCTTCAGAGGCGCGTTTGTGGTATCCACCTGCATATAACCTTCTATACGTATAGACATCCAAATCGGGTGCGACGATGGTTATACCGGCAATAATCACAAAATGCAAAATCCTGTTTGCGGGTTTTCCCGGAGAATGGGTCGAAAAGAGTGTTGATCAGTAATGGTTTTTCCCGGTGACTTCTTTTACAAACATAATGAAGTCCTTCAGTGCATGATGATAACGACGGCGCTGCCAGGCCAGAGTCAGGGTGGTGGTGGCCTGCTTATCTTTCAGTTCACAGTAACCAACCCCCGGGATCAGAATTGACCGCTGAGTTTCCGGCACAATAGCCACACCCATTCCCATCGATACCAGCCCGCAGGCCACCGAAACATCACGGGTCTGCATAACCTGGCGTGGGGTGATTCCGGCACGGCGGCAGGCTTCGATCACGGTCCAGCCGAGACCAATTCCCGGAGGGTCTTGCTGAATCAGAAATGTTTCATCCGCCAGCTCATCCAGAGTCAGGCAGGGCTGTTTAAGTAGCGGATGGCTGGCTGGTAACACTGCAATCATCGAACGGGTCACTACATCCATATAATCAAGCTCAGGAATCCGGGGAACCGGCGAGCGGATTAACGCGGCATCAAGTTGATCATTTAGCAGACGTGATATCTGATCGTCAACGCTATGTTCTTCAATTGTAATACTCATCGTCGGCTGTTGCTGCCGGTAACTGTTAATTAACATTGACAGTGCCGGATCGAGAATCGAACTGCCAACATAACCGAGTGTTAAATGTCCTTTAAGTCCCTGTTTCAGAATGCGGACATGATTGCGGAATTGCGAGAAGTGACTCAGGGCCAGACTGGCTTGCGGCAGTAGTTGCAGCCCTTCATAGGTAAGTTCCACATTTCGCCGGTCGCGTTTAAACAAATGCAGGCCGGTTTCCTGTTCCAGCGCTTTAATATGCTGACTCAGTGCGGGCTGAGCGATATTAAGTCGCCCAGCCGCCCGACCAAAATGAAGCTCTTCAGACAGGACCACAAATGCATGTAAATGCCGGTATTCCATGCCATTCTCCGGGGGAGTTTTGATAATGATTGCTTATTAAAAATGCGGTTATTGTGATTAGACAATAATCACCAAAATTCAGACACTGAGCGGGAAGTAAATCGGCGCAGGTCAGTGGGTACTGATCAAAATCCTGAGGGATGATAATGACATACCTGAGATTTTTTGCCGTTGATTTTTTACCGATGACATCAGTCTGAGAGGTTTTACCATGACAGATAACCAGAAAAAAGTAACGGACTTACGAAGTGCGATTGAAGTCTTAAGTCAGTATGATGATGAACTGATTTATACCGATGAACCGGTCGATCCTATCGCTGAATTATCCGGGGTTTATCGTTATGTCGGTGCACATGGTACCGTCCAGCGCCCAACCCGTGTCGGTCCGGCGATGATCTTCAATAAAATTAAAGGTTACGATGATATGCGGGTCCTGATTGGCCTGTTGTCATCACGTAAACGTGTTGCCCGTCTGTTCGGTACTGAGCCAGAAAAACTGGCGTTTATGCTGAAAGATGCGGTGGCTACACCTATTGCACCTGTAGTCATCCCAAATTCACAGGCGAAATGCCAGGAAGTGGTCCATCTGGCCACCGATCCTGACTTCGATATCCTGAAAATTTTGCCAGCACCGACCAATACCCCGGAAGATGCCGGCCCGTATTTCACCCTGGGTATGTGCTATGCCGCTGACCCTGAAACTGGTGAACACGATGTCACCATCCACCGTCTGTGTGTGCAAAGTAAAGATGAAATCTCAATGTACTTTGCCCCGGGTCGTCACCTGGATGTGTTCCGTAAAAAAGCCGAAGCTGCCGGTAAAGCGTTACCTATCACTATCAGTATCGGTGTTGACCCGGCTATCGAAATCGGTGCCTGCTTTGAGCCACCAACAACTCCACTGGGCTTTGACGAATTGTCTATTGCCGGTGCTTTACGTCAGCAGGCAGTTGAACTGACTGAAGCGGTTTCTGTAAAAGGCGCTTTCGGGATTGCCAATGCTGAAGTGGTGATCGAAGGGGAAATCCTGCCTGGCGTGACCGTTCGTGAAGACCAGAATTCTAACACTGGTAAAGCAATGCCTGAATTCCCGGGTTACACCGGACCGGCGAATGCGGCGTTACCAGTGATTAAAGTGAAAGCCATTACTCACCGTAAACATCCGATTCTGCAAACCTGTATCGGCCCAAGTGATGAACACACCAACCTGGCTGGTATCCCGACTGAAGCCAGTATTTTGCAGTTAGTTGACCGCGCCTTACCAGGGTTTGTCCAGGAAGTTCACTGCCCGTCACCAGGTACCGGTAAATTCCTGGCTGTTCTGAAAGTGAAAAAAACCATCCCTTCAGACGAAGGCAGACAACGGCAGGCTGCATTGCTGGCATTCTCCGCCTTTATCGAACTGAAACATGTGATTCTGGTGGATGATGACGTCGATATCTACGATATGAATGACGTGATGTGGGCGATGACTACGCGCTACCAGGGCGATGTCAGCACCATCTTTATTCCGGGCGTACGCTGCCATCCGTTAGATCCGTCTAACGATCCGGAATTCAGCCACTCCATCCGTGGTCACGGTATCGCCTGTAAAACAGTCTTCGACTGCACCGTACCGTTTGATATGAAAGACCGGTTCCAACGTAGTGCGTTCCTGGAAGTGGATGTGAATCGTTTCATCCCGGGTTTCAACGCTAAATAATCACGGACTGAGGAGAAGAAAATGTCAGGGTTTGCTCAACAGACAACAGCAAAAAGAAGGGTGATCGTTGGTATCAGCGGTGCTTCCGGTTTCTCTTACGGAGTACAGATACTGCATTATCTGAGACAGGCCGGAGTGGAAAGCCATGTGGTGATTTCCCCTTCTGCACACCTTAACCGCGAACAGGAAACGACTCTCAGTGAAGACGATGTCCTGGCGCTGGCTGATGTGGTCTACCCCTTCCGCGCTGTGGGCTCAGCTATTGCCAGTGGTTCGTTCAGGACCGATGGCATGATTGTTGCCCCCTGTTCGATGCATACCCTGGCAGCCATTGCGACAGGCATGACCGAAAATTTACTGACCAGAGCCGCCGATGTGATTTTAAAAGAGCGCCGGAGACTGGTTTTGATGGCGAGAGAAACGCCATTACATTTAGGGCATTTACGCAATATGCAGCAGGTCACAGAGATGGGCGGAATAATTTTCCCACCGGTGCCTGCACTTTATGCTCGTCCTCAAAGCGTAGAAGAAATCATTGCTCATAGTGCTGCCCGTTCTCTGGGGTTACTGGGTGTGGACTGTGCCGATTTACCGCGCTGGGGAGAGTCGATAGCAGCAATAAGCGGGAGTAATAATAAATGATAATTGGACCCTTTATTAACGGTTCTGCGGTATTAGTCGGTGGTATTGTTGGCGCAGTATTAAGCACCCGGTTACCTGAACGTGTTCGAACCAGTATGCCGCTGATCTTTGGTGCTGCTTCCATGTGTATGGGGGTAGTTCTGGTGGTCAAACTGTCACATATGCCGGTGATGGTTTTATCCGTCATTCTTGGCTCATTGCTGGGAGAACTGGTTTATCTGGAAAAAGGGATTGGTAAGCTGGGCGCGAAAGCCAAAGGGCTGGTCGAATTGTTTGTTTCTCCGAAAGGAACCGACCAGCAGTCTCAGGAAGCGTTTCTGCAAAGTTATGTTGCGATTATCGTGCTGTTTTGTGCCAGCGGCACCGGGATTTTTGGTTCAATGCATGAGGGGATGACTGGCGATTCCAGTGTTCTGATTGCTAAATCGTTCCTGGATCTGTTCACCTCGGCGATTTTTGCCACTTCTTTAGGTTTTGCGGTTGCCATTGTGGCAGTACCGCAGCTGATTATTCAGTTATTGCTGGCTTATGGTGCAGTATATATTCTGCCATTAACCACACCTAATATGCAGGCAGACTTTTCTGCGGTTGGTGGTGTATTAATGTTTGCAACCGGATTCAGAATTTGTGGTATTAAATCTTTCCCGGTGGCGAATATGTTACCTGCTCTGGTTCTTGCTATGCCAATATCCGCAGCCTGGACGCATTTTTTCTGATTTTTCGGTAATTATTTTCTCAGGGAATATATTCAAAGATTAATTTAAAACAAAAAAAATAACACGGGTTTAACTCTGACCGCCACTTACTTATGTAAGTGGCGGTTTTTGTTTATCTCATTGAAAAATAATTATATTTCCCATCTTTAAAATTGATCTTTATCAAATTTAATTTCATGCGGAGGGGTATATTTTACCTGTCTTATGAATGATGAAATTTATTGAAGATTGACGCTGCTGACTTATTCCGGGAGAGGCAGGGTTTATTGATTTCTCCGGAAATATTATGTCAGGGTAAATTATGTTGAAAAATAAACTTGCTGTTTTTATCTCTATGGCATTACCTTTCTCTTTCGGTGTTTATGCAGCAGAACAAACTCCGGTATCGCCTGACCAGGTATTAACAGTAACATCAACAGCTGATGATGGTAGTGCTGGTACATTACGTTGGGCACTGGAAAAAAATAACCTTAATCCTGGCCATTACCGGATTGAAATTGCCTTAAAAGAAAATAAACCGATGGTAATCAAACCAGCAAAACCATTACCTCCGGTAAAAGGCCCGGTCAGTATAATTGGTACTAACTGGCTGAAAAATGGCAAGTATGTCGCTATTGATGGCTCTGCTTATATTAAACCGGTTGACCCCCGCGCCTGCCCTGGTGCTGTCCCCGGACAATTTGGTGCTAATGTACGAACCACTTCATTGCCGGGACTGGTTTTACAGGATACCCACGATGTTGTTCTGCAGGGTATTGAAGTGCGTAATTTCTGCGTCGGTATTTTAATTAACCGTGCCAGCAATAATATTATCGAAGACAGCCGTATTACCGGAAACCATGGCGGAGCAGGTTTAATGATGACCGGTGACGATGGTAAAGGTAACTCTACTGCCACCACCACTCAGAGAAATAAAATTATCCGCAATGTCTTTACTAATAACGGAGACGGAATGGAAGCCACCCGTGGTGCTTCATTCAACCTGATTGCTGATAATCTGATTACTACGGATGAGGTGAATAACAAAGAGCCTTCTCAGGGTCTGGAAATGCTGTGGGGAAATGATAATGAAGTTATTCATAACCATTTCGAAAACTATTCTGATGGTGTGCAGCTAAACTGGGGAAATAATAACTATATCGCCGGAAATCTTTTCAATAACCTGTCATCGGCAGTGACTCTCAGCGGTACCGGAAATATGGTATCCGGAAACCGGATGATTAATAACCGCGTAGCAGTGTCAGTCCGGCCACAGGGTGAACCCGGAAAAGATGGTCAGTTTGGTATTAACCGTATCACCGGGCCTGCCATCGATCGTATTTCAGAAAATATTATGATCAATAACGGGCTGGATATTAAACGTTGCTTTGCCGGGGGCAGTTGCCTGCCGGGTTACGCGGGAGCAATTGTATTTAATGTTCCCGGATTAGAGCATGCTGCCTTCATTGGTAACCGTGGCGGTGGTATCAGCAATGACACTACCCACCTGGAAAAAATCTGTGCCATCGACGGAAATGTTGCCGGCTGTGAAAAAACACCAAACAAAGGCCAGCAGGCACCAGAACTTTCTCAGGTGATTATTAATAATCACCAACTGACTGTCAGTGGCAGTGTGGCCGGGGAAGCCAATACTATCTACCGTGTTGAGTTCTTCTCTAACAGTCAGCCGTCCATGAATGAAGCAGAAAACTTCCTGGGATATGAAATGGTGCCGGTAAACAGCCACGGTGTGGGTGACTTTACTGAACAACTGGCGATTCCGGACGGAGTTAAAGTGGCTAATGTAACTGCCACCGCGACCACCAATGATGGTGCTACCTCTCCGTTAAGCGCACCACGGGCTGGAAAATAATTATCACACCTCTTTCCGGTAGCCACGGCTACCGGATTTTGCAGGGCGGTATCATGAATAAAAATCTGTTTTTCCAGGCTCACTCTCAGACTCTGCGTATTGTTTACGCCAGTATAGTGGCGTGCAGATCAGGTCAGGGCAGGGCGAACAATTCTGACGACAGCTATTCTGCCACGATGAATATCCCGGAAATACGATTTAGCCGATGCCGCCGTTACATGGTCTGCAGCAGCTTATCTGACCACCGTAATCTGTTTATCACCACTTTCCTCAGCCTGTTAATCGCGTTCGCAGTTCGCTATTTCAGATTACCGATAGCCTGCGATGGGGGGATTAACTTGCTGTGACCGGACTCCGGTGAAATGCATCAGAATTGGAGATGAATTCTGATCATGCCGGAATAACTTTTGTCGCATTAAAATTGCGGGCTGTCCTTAATGGCATAGGCAGCTCACTGATCTCCGGAGATAATAAATGAAAATCAGTACAACATTAGTGGCATTATCTGTGGCTCTGGCATTACAGGGGGCTGGCAGTGCTTTTGCCGCCGGGACCGCCACCAGCGCACCAGCTGCCGTTGTCAGCCAGCGTCATGCAATTCCTTTGACCATCAGAAATACGGTGATTGGTGAAGGTACGCCGAAAATAATTGTTTCGACCACCGGTGCAACTGATGACCAGGTAATGGCACAGGCGCGGGTGATTGGCAGTAATCCAAATGCTGATTTGCTGGAATACCGGATTGATTATCTGAACTTTGCCACCGATCCGGCGAAAGTCGCTGCACTGGGTAAACAGATAGTTTCAGTGATTCAGGGTAAACCGTTAATCCTGACCTTCCGTACCCGTGCGGAAGGCGGGGTGAAAACTATCAGCGATCGTGCTTATGCTGATCTCTATCTGGCACTGATTAAAGATCACTTTATCGATATTCTGGATGTAGAGATGTTCCGCCAACCAGCACTGGTGAAAGAGATTGTCAGTGCGGCACATAAAGCGGGCATCAAAGTCGTGATGTCCAGCCATGACTTTAACAAGACACCAGATACCAGTGTCCTGGTTGACCGGTTGCGCCAACAGGACGCGATGGGTGCCGATATTCTGAAGATTGCAACCATGCCGCATAACCCTGGCGATGTCCTGAAACTACTGACTGCTACCAGCGAAATCCGTGAGAAATATTCTCAAAAACCACTGCTGACTATGGCGATGGGTGGGCTGGGTTCTATTACTCGTTTATCTGGTCAGGTATTTGGTGATGATCTCACCTTTGGCATGATTGGTGTACCTTCAGCCCCTGGTCAGGTAGATGTACAGGCAATGCATCAGGTTCTGGATACTATTAACCATGCGGTAACCGGCCACTGATCCTGATTTTTCTGCGAATCTTCTGTCTTTCGCAGCCCCGTCATCTGCCGGGTTATTGTTTCCCCTTTGGAAATAATGAATTCCCGGCAGGTGGCTTAATCCTGACCATCATCTCCGCTAAACTTCCTCCTTTTACTGCCAGATACTCAGGGTATCCGGACGATTATCGCCACGTATCTGCTACAGGGTGACTATGATGGAATTTGGTGTCTACACTTTCGGTGATTTGGCCGGAACTCAGCGAGGCAGTGCGGCGGCTCATCAGCGTTTGCAGGAAATTGTTGCCGCTGCCCGTCTTGCTGATCAGGCCGGGTTACAGGTTTTTGGAATTGGTGAGCATCACCGGCTGGATTATGCCGTTTCGGCACCGATGGTATTACTGTCTCATCTGGCTGCAGTGACCCGTAATATTCGTCTGACGACAGCCGTGACCGTACTCAGCTCTGCCGATCCGGTACGGGAATATGAAGCCTATTCTACGGTGGACCAGCTCAGCAATGGTCGTACAGAATTGCTGGTCGGACGTGGCGCCTTTATCGAGTCTTTCCCGCTGTTTGGCTACTCTCTGGACGATTATGAAGCCTTGTATGAGGAAAAACTGGCCCTGTTATTAAAAATTGTCGCAGAAGGTGAGAAGCCGCTGGACTGGCAGGGAAATTTTCGTTCTCCTCTGCAGCAGGCCGAAATTATCCCGCGCCATCTGAACCCTCAGCCAGTATGGATCGCGGCGGGAGGAACACCGGCCAGTGCCTTACGGGCGGCAAAATATGGACTGGGGTTGAATCTGGCGATCATTGGCAATAAACCGGCAGCGCATTTACCGTTTGTGGAGAGCTACTATCGGGCCGGTGAGCAGCATGGTTTTTCCCGTCAGCAGTTACCGCTGGCAGTTTCTGGTCATTTTCATGTGGCAGAAACCAGTCAGCAAGCACTGCAAGGGTTCTTTCCCTATTACTCACATTATATTGGTAATAATCTGCCGGCCGGACGGCGTGGCTGGACCCCGGATTATAATGATTATCTTCAACTGACCAGTGAGCAGGGGCCGGTCTACGTCGGTTCAGTCCAGCAAATAGTTGATAAAATTCTTCGGGTTCACGAATTGTTTGGACACCGGCGATTTATGGCCCAGTTGGATATTGGCGGTCAGCCATATGAAAAAGTAGCCCGTTCTATCGAGCTGTTGGCCGATAAAGTGATGCCGGCAGTAAATAAAGCCCTCGGCGAATAACTCTGAAGACGGGGAAAGCTATCCCCGCCCGGATTTTGCTGCCACTCCCCCTCTGACAGTTTCTCCGTCATCCATTTTTTACGACCGCCAGGCGGTTCTCTCACCTGACTGCGATTGCCAGTAGCCTCTGTTGGCCTGCGACGCGGCAACGAAACCCTGCTTATGACAAATCAGTGCTCAGACACAACCACTCATGCAGTGATAATTTCCTCTTCGGAATAAATGTATCGCGGTACGAGGTATATATCTCCGCTTTCTGGCGTTTCACAATGACTGCATCACTACATTAAAGGCCGAGGAGATGCTTTTGGGACAGAACGCGTTTATTCGTTTTATGCAGTCGTTATTTGCATCAGAACCGCAGCAGACAACACAAATTTCAGCAGATATCAGAGATAAGGTGACGAAGATGAATATTACAGTCGTGGGTTCAGGTAATGTGGGTTCCGCGTTGGTCAAACAGTTAAGTGCTGCAGGCCATCAGGTCACGCTGACAGCGCGTGATCTGGAGAAGGCGGCTGCGGTGGTGAAAAACTACCCCGGCAGTCGTGTTGCTGAGGCCGGCAAAGCCGCAGACGGTGCACAGCTGATTATTCTGGCAACCCCTTATGATAATGCGGTTGCAGCATTGATTAGCCTGGGCAACCTGCAAGGGAAGGTGGTGGTTGACGTAACTAATCCGTTATCAGCAGATTATATGAGCCTGACGGTCAGTGGCACCACCTCAGCTGCAGAAGAGATTGCCCGCGCGCTTCCCGGCGTTACAGTGGTCAAAGCCTTTAACACCTTATTTGCTCAGGTTCTGAGTGACGGACCACAATTTGCAGACGGACAGCGTGCCACCGTATTCTATGCAGGTGATGACAACCAGGCTAAACAGCAGGTGGCGGCACTGGCCGAGGGGTTAGGTTTTCATACCCAGGATGCCGGGGGCCTGAAAAATGCCCGCTATCTGGAGCCACTGGCAGGCCTGAATATTTACCTGGGTTACGGTGCCGGTCTTGGCACTCAGATAGCGCCGACCTGGATCTCCCGCTAAATAAGTGATCACTGCTACCGGCTTAAAGCGTCGGTAGTAGTGTCCGTCCTCTTTTTTCCTGACAGTTTATGATTTTCGGCTGACTGTGGCAGGTCTCCGGCGCCGGTTCTGTGGTAGCCCGGGCATTTATTTCGCTATTTTGTTAACTAACAGGCGACCCGGCCGGGCAGACTTGTATAATGCCCGCCAGATGAACATAAACAGCCCGCGGCCGGATATGGCCTGACAGCGGCAGGAACTAATAACCATGATGCACAATGATGTTTTACGCAGTGTTCGCTATATGCTCGATCTGCGTGATGAAAAAATGCTGGAGATTCTGATTTCCGGTGGCGCCGAAGTCAGCCTGCAGGAAATGCATGCTTATCTGCTGAAAGAAGAAGATGCAGGCTATCAGGTTTGTAACGATAAAGTGATGGCTCACTTTCTCAATGGCCTGATTTTTTACCGGCGTGGCCGCGACCCGCGTTTTCCGGCTCCGGAAGTGGAAAAACGGGTGACCAATAATGTGATGCTGAAGAAACTGCGGGTTGCTTTTGAACTGAAAACCGAAGACCTGCAGCAAATTCTGAAATCGGTTGATTTCGCCATGTCAGAAAATGAACTGAGCGCGTTCTTCCGCAAAGAAGGTCATAAAAATTATCGCGAATGTGGCGACCAGGTGCTGCGCTATATCCTGAAAGGACTGGCAGAACGGGTTCGTAAAGCGAAAAAATAATGCTGACACGGCTGGCCATTCACCGTGTCAGCCTTACCGTGTTACATCCGGTCTAATCCTGCTTTAACCGCGGTACCGAGAGTAGGTGCCAGTGGCAGACGGCTATTAAGGGTCAGCTGCCAGGCATGATACAGGTCCGGTTTGCCGGACCAGACCACCGACGATGGCTGATTGCTGGCATCCAGCTCATGCCACCAGCTACCGTGTCGGGTATCGATAAGATAGTTGGCGATATAATCCCACAATGTCCGGTACCAGTGTTCATAAGTCGGATCGCCGGTGCGTTTTAACAGGCTGGCCGCGGTACAGCAGCTTTCGGCCAGCGTCCAGTGCAGACGGTTACGGGTGACCGGAATTTTCTGCCAGTCATGGGTATAAATCATCCCGGGCGCGCCATCGACATGCCATCCGTAATTTATCCCTGCCTCAAACAGGCCCCTGGCATCTTCTAACAGCCATGCTGGTGCAGTTTCATGGTGTTGCAGCAATGCGGCTTCAAGATGCAACAACAACCGTGACCATTCACAGGCGTGCCCGGGCGTCACCCCATACGGCCTGAAATCATCGGTTGGTTGATCCTGGTGATAGTCATGCCACTCCTGCCATTGTGAAGTAAAATGTTCGGCAAGCAGGTAATGGTTACCCCGTGCATGCTGATGAATAA
The DNA here is from genome assembly GCF_002163585.1 of Tatumella citrea. Lineage (NCBI taxonomy): Bacteria > Pseudomonadati > Pseudomonadota > Gammaproteobacteria > Enterobacterales > Erwiniaceae > Tatumella > Tatumella citrea. Next base: position 4,049,865 of record NZ_CP015579.1, on the reverse strand, counting down.
TTTTCGTGACGATGGAGAGAGCACGCTGACGCCAGCGACTGTCACCGGTAACATCCGCGAGCTGAACAAACATTTCGGTCGCGTGCATATTACTGTTGCCGCCACGATAATCTTCCGGCTCCTGCCACTGGCGGTTAAAGCTTTCCTGCAGACAACCTTCTTCTTCTGACCAGAAGCGGTTTTCAATAATCCATGTTGCCTCTTCCAGCAGCTGTTGTGCGCCTTCTATCTCTGCCAGCGATGCGCTAAGGGCGGCGAGAGTCACAAAAACATGCAGGTAGGCCTGCTTACGTCCGTCCGGAGTCTGCTCCGGATGACCTTCCAGCCAGCCGCCATACACGGCATCATGCAGGGAACCCAGCAGAGCTTCTATTCCCCAACGGGCCAGGGCGCCTGCACCAGGCTCCCCTTGCAGGCTGGCGATAGCGAAACAATGCGTCATACGGGCGGTCAGCATAGTGTCCGGCTGGCTGTCTGCAGGCAGCTCACCGTGAATATCCAGTGCAGCAAAACCACCGTCCGGGTGTTTTGAATTCCGGTAAAACGAGATGAGCCTGCGGCTCTCTTTTTCAAGCCAGTCATGGTGATAGGGTTTGTTCAGCCAGCTGTCAGTCAGATGAGTAAATAGCATCATTCCCTCTGTTAATCAGTGGTGTCGGATATTTTCCCTGAGAATTCCCTGTGGAGGGCTTCTCCTGGTAACTGGTCGCGGGCGAGATGCAAATGCCCGGTTTAGCAGATACGGGGGCTAGCCGCCGACCATCATTCCGCCATTCGGATGCAGGACCTGGCCGCTGATAAATGAAGAGTCCGGGCTGGCAAGAAATACATAGACAGGGCCGAGTTCCGCAGGCTGACCGGCACGTCCCATCGGGGTTTCATGGCCAAAGTTCTCCAGCCATTGCGGATTATAGTGGCCCAGGGTCGCAGGTTGCAGTGGCGTCCAGACCGGGCCCGGGGCAACGGCATTAACCCGAATCCCCTTACTGACTATCTGATTAGACAAGGCGCGGGTGAAGCTGACAATCGCGCCCTTGGTGGCAGTATAGTCCAACAGAAACTCCGGACCGATATAGGCATTTACTGACGCAGTATTAATAATGCTGTCGTTTTCTTTCAGGTGAGGAAGTGCTGCTTTTGTCAGGAAAAACATCGAATGAATATTTACGTCAAATGTATTCATCCACTGTTCATCGCTCAGAGTGGTAATATCTTCATTCGGATACTGAGTACCGGCATTATTCACCAGAATATTCAGCTGACCAAACTCACTGACGACACTGGTGATCAACTGGCGGCAGTTTTCGGCACTGCGCAAATCGACCGGGTAAATCACGCATTTACAACCTTCCTGTTCAGCCAGTTGCCGGGCCACTTCTGCATCCCTGGCTTCATCTTCACTGTCTGGCAGGCAGGTCAGTGCAATATCAGCACCTTCGCGCGCAAAATGCTGTACTACAGACCGGCCGATACCACTGTCACCGCCGGTAATCAGTGCAACTTTTCCTGCAAGCTTGCCACTTCCCCGGTAATCCTCACGTATGAACAAGGCTTCAGGTTGTAGTTTTTCATCACTGCCTGGCAGTGTTTGCGACTGTGCATGAATTGTTGTCTTCTGAACCATATTCCCTCCGTTTGAGTTGATCAGCCGGGCCAGGTCTTTGCCTGAACAACGCTGTCTGCAGGCCTGACCCGATGGATATAATCTTCAGAATAATTTAAGTATAGAAGCTAGGGCTAATTTGTCTAATTACAGGGTAGATTGCCACGACTGGACTGGTGTTGAAAGAGAGGTTTTTTTCAGCCGGAGTGAGAATAAAACCATTATATATTTTAACTAAATAATGGCGGTAACCGGCGGGTAATAACCGTTCCGGGTGACAGTGGTCAGAGGCTCATGCGGCGATAATTTCGCTATGATAATCACTAAAGACACTCATATACTGAGTCTGTGTTAAAGCGTCAGGCAGAATTATGAGCAAAGTAAAAGCCATCAGTCAGCAGTTTTGTCGCAGAGAAGATGCCCCCTGGTTCGAGTTGCGCTCCACGACCCGCAGCACTCAGGCTTACAAAAGCCATTATCATCCGCAGCTATCTGTCGGAGCGGTGACCGGCGGACAAACCTGCTGCGTACTGGATGGGCAGGATTGGGTTTTGCATCACGGCGATTTAATTGTGATACCGTCCGGAGCAGTACACAGCTGCAATCCTCTGGCAGGACAGCCACGTAGTTATCATATGATGTATCTGGATATCAGTTGGTGCAGACAGAAGCGGGTTGCTACACAAAGCACTCAGATGCCGGTCACCTCGCAGCCAGTGGTCCGTGATCCGCAATTATTCCGACGTTATTTACAGATTGTTCAGCAGTCATCTTCCCTGTGCGCCAGTCAGCTGGCTGCCAGAGTGTCTGAATTTCTGGAGGACTTGCCAGGGTTAGGCTGGCAGGCGACTGAGCGATGGTCAGAGACCAGCGCCCGTATGCAACAGCAGTTCCTGGCGGATCTTAAGGCTCCTTTAGCACTGGAGGCCCTCGCGGCTCAGTTTTCGCAACGTAAAGAGACCCTGATTCGTACCTTTCGCCGTGATACCGGCATGACTCCGGGTAACTATCTGACACTGGCGCGTCTGGAGCTGGCAAAGTCAGGGCTGCGGGGCGGTGACACGATTGCCGGGGTCAGCTATCAAAGTGGTTTCGCTGACCAAAGTCATTTTCACAAAATGTTTGTCAGTTATATGGCCGCCACTCCCGGGCAATATGCGGCTCTGCGATCAATATCTGACAATACCTGATCTTATCCTGCGCATAGGATGACCGCTGTGTTTATCTGCAGAGGTCTCTATGTCACTGTTACATCTTCTGTTTCCGGAACGTTTCTGGTTGCTGGCACTGGCACATTTTGTGGCATTGCTCAGCCCCGGCCCGGACTTTTTCCTGCTCAGTAGTTATGCTCTGCGTTACCGGGTACGTGGCAGCGCCGGAATCTGTTGTGGAATTGCTGCCGGTAACGGCGGATATATTGTATTAGCGATAGCCGGCTGGAGTGGTCTGAATCATTCCCCCTGGCTGTATAATCTGACAGAGCTGGCCGGTGCCGGATATTTATTATGGATAGGCTGGCAGTTATCCCACAGCCAGCCAGACAACAACCTGCCCGAAGCTGTTGCAGGGCAGTGCCCTTCGTTTCTCCGCCAGTTTTTTTTCGGACTGGCTTCCTCAGCGCTGAATCCTAAGAATGCATTATTCTACCTGGCACTACTGACCAGCGTGACAGGTCCGGATATCACGCTACTGCAACAAATCAGTTGCGGGGTGTGGATGGTGCTGGTGGTTTTATGCTGGGATTTAGGTGTCGCAGGATTACTGGGATTAAGCAGCGTCAGGCAACGATTGTCGGGGCTGATCTGGCGACTGGAACGGCTGGCCGGCGGAGTTTTGATTCTGTTCGCGGTGGTTATTTTGTGGCGCTGGTTATCTGAACCGTAGTGCTTCTGAGTGACAATTACGATGCTCAACATATTCATTTACCGGTAATACGGGTACGAAGGCGATAATTTCCTGGCGTTAATCCGGTTACCCGTTTAAATGTACGGTTAAAAGCTGAAACAGACAGGTAGCCAATAGCTGACGCTACATCGGTCAGATTATGGCCCTTATCTATCATCCGACTGGCAACGCTGATTTTTAGATAACGTACGGTTTCTGCCGGAGTCAGAGGCATCACCTGACGAAACCGATGAATAAACCACGACCGTGACATTCCGGATTGTGCTGCCATTTCCGGGATACTCCATTCTTTCTCTGGCTGACGCAGAATGTTGGCAAACAAACCGAGAAATTCTGAGGAAAGATCAAATTTATCCAGCGGAGTAGTTATTTTATCCTGAATGTGAGTTTTTCGAATAGCAATGAAAAAAAGTATTTCAGCCAGTGAAGAAATAAGTTTCTGGCTGGAAAATGTTTCGCTGAAAGCCTCTTTGTGAATTACTTCGAGAATATTTTTTATAGAGCCTGACAGGTCATCATCTTTGCGTAAAATGATCACCTCGGGAAAGAATGACAATATCACTTTACTGACTGGCGAAGTGAAAGTAATAAACCCGCAGGTTAATGCTGTGCTCTGGTCAACATTTTCTGCCAGGCTCGCCATGGATTTTATCGGGGAGCGTGTAGCTTTTACGGAATCCTGCTCATCAGAAAGGATAAACGGACAATCCTGAAGAATAAAAACAACATCGCCCTGATTGACCCTTACCGGTGAATCCGGAGGCGAGGTATGTAACCAGCACCCTCCCTCCATGACGATGTGATAGCTTGATTTACCATGGCCTGAAGCACTGCTTTTCCACGAACCGCAATAGCGTCCAATGTGGAATATCGTGCTTTGTACCTGTAGATTCTCTAATAACCATTCGTTATTAATCATAAAAAAATAGCCTACATAAAGGACGAACGAGCAACAAATAAATATTTATCAGCATTGCCCGGAATTAACAATAAAAACATACTGGCGATGACTTAACAGGAGGGTATATGACCAGAATAAATTTGCAGAAAAAAGAAGATGCAGTTGAAGTTTCAAAGAATTATCTTGAGGCAGCACAGAGGAATTCAGGATTTATTCCAAATCTATTATCTGTATTAGCTAATTCGCCACAAGCAATTAGCGCTTATGTAACTCTTAGCGAAATAAACAATAAAAACAGCCTCTCTGCCGGGCAGCGGGAAATTGTCCAGATCACAGCGGCCATTACCAATGGTTGTAACTTTTGTGTTGCCGGACACAGTGCTACCGTCGAGAAAAGAAAACTGTTACCGGAACAGACATTGCAGGATTTGCGTGAAGAGAAGACCCTGCCGGAGCAGCCATCTGAGCAACTGGCTGAATTTACCCGTCAGGTGATTGCCACACATGGCGATGTGGATGAACAGCACTGGCAGGCTTTTCTTGACGCAGGCTTTAGCCAGCAGCAAGCGTTAGATGTGGTACTGGGTGTCAGCCTGGCAACACTCTGTAATTTTGCCAATAACCTGGCCAGGACGCCATTAAATACCGAGTTACAACGTTGGGCGTGGCCGAAATAGCCTACGACAGCGTACCTGGAGAGTTATTGTATGATAAGTCACGCACTGCTTCACTGGCTGGAGCAACATGCTCTGGAAATTGACCAGACAGCCGAACTGAGTCACGAAATTCTCAGACGTCTTGGTCAGGAAGGACTGTTTGCCATCGGTGTTGCCACTGAGTATGGCGGCAGCGGCGGCGATTTTACCGATGCCGTGCAGGCGCTCAGTGAGGTTGCCAGTCACTCGATGACGGCGGCATTTATGTTTTGGGGACACCGGACTTACATTGAGTTGTTGGTGCGATCACCGCAGTACCCATTGCATGCTCACCGACTACCGGCGCTATTATCGGGAGAGTATGCCGGTGCGACCGGACTTTCAAATATGATGAAATTCCTGAATGGTATTGAAGAAATTAATCTTTCAGGAGAATCAGATCAGGGTGGCTGGCAGGTCTCCGGGCAACTCTTTTGGGTGACAAATTTGCAACCGGAAAAATTTTCGGTGGTGACTGCGGTTCAGCCCAAAGGTGGAGCCGTTCCGTTTATTGCGACGATCTCCTCGGATCTGCCGGGAGTGGAACGATCGGCCGATTTGTCTCTGATGTCAATGCAGGGGAGTGCAACAGCAGCTCTGCAGTTTACTGAGGCGGTAGTAGATGAACGTTCCATCCTTTATCCGGATGCCACTGTAGCGTTGGCATACCTCAGGCCACATTTCCTGGGATTACAGTGTGGTATGGCGCTAGGGCTGGCGGCTCGCAGCCTGAGTGAAATTAGTGATCATTCAGCTGAGACACATCCGCTTCGGGCTGATTACCAGACCACACTCCGGCAGTATGACTCTCTGCGTAGCAGATTGTTTTCAGGACTGGCCAATGGTCAGTTTCAGTCTGAACCACGGCAGCTCTTTCAACTGCGTATTGCACTGATTGAATTAACACAACGAGTTATTCAGACCGAACTGATGATTAAAGGTGGGCGGGCCTATCTCTCTCCGGTCGGTGACCAGTTTGCCCGGCGCTGGCGGGAGTCGGCATTTTTACCACTGGTCACACCGAGTGTTGTTCAGTTGCGCCAGCAGTTGCAGGGGGATGTTTGATGCCTCCGTTACTGATGGCCAGAGATATTACCCTGGGGTTTCGTGAAAGTGCCGGAATAACCCGGTTATTGAGCGGGTTTAACTTCAGTGCGGATGCCGGTAGCAGTGTGGCAATCATTGGTGCCAGTGGGGTAGGTAAGTCTAGCTTATTACGGGTGCTTTCCGGATTGGAGCGCCCTTTGACCGGGGAAATTTTCTATCAGGGAAAAAAGCTTACCGGTCCGCATCCGCAACTGGGGATGGTGTTCCAGACTCCGGGCTTACTTCCCTGGCTGAATCTACGGCAGAATGTGGCATTTGGTCTGAAATTTCGTCATCAGCCACGTCTCAGCCGGCAACAACGCCAGCAACGTATTAGCCAGGCTATTGAGGCCGTAGGCCTTAGCCTTCACCAGCATAAATACCCGTCGCAACTTTCGGGAGGTATGGCACAACGTGCAGCTCTTGCCCGTTGTCTGGCCCGAAGTCCCGCGGTGTTACTGCTTGATGAGCCGTTTAGTGCTCTTGATCCGCTCAGCCGTCAGGAAATGCAGCAGTTGGTGGGCACTATTGCCCGTCAGCAACAGCTATCGGTACTGCTGGTCACCCATGATATTGATGAGGCTCTGTTAATGACTGACAGAATGCTTCTGCTGAATGGGGGCGAAGGCGGTTCCCTGAAAGAGTGGCAGCCACAGATACCCTTCCCCCGGGAACAGGCGCTCGATGAGCTGTCAGCAGCCCGGCTCGACATTCTTAAAGCAATGCGCGATCAACGCAGCTAACCGATCGGAGTTTAATTATGTGTTTGATGTGTGATAATTTTTCACGGCGAGATTTTCTGAAACTGACCGCGTTACTCACCACCGGTACTGCGTTGCCTTTAATTATGCAACAGCAAGCCAGAGCTGCGGATGAACCCGATGCTCCGGTCAGGGTCGGTTATCTGCCGGTGACCGATGCTGCCCCGTTACTTGTGGCTCATGCCCGGGGACGATTTGACCAGCCCGGAAAACCCGCAGATAAACCAGTTATGTTTCGTAGCTGGTCTCAACTGACAGAGGCGTTTATCGCCGGGCAAGTCAACGTGATTCATATGCTTGCGCCGGTGACTCTCTGGGCTCGCTATCAGGCAAAATTACCCGCCAAAGTCGTTGCCTGGAACCATACCAATGGTTCCGCACTCACGGTGTTACCCGAAATTACTGATGCTAGGCAGTTGTCAGGAAAAACCGTCGCTATTCCTTTCTGGTATTCGATTCACAATGTGATTGTGCAACAACTACTTCGCGAGGCCGGGCTGAAGGCTGTGACCGTCACGGCCGCACAGGGTGAAGTTCAACTGGTGGTGATGTCGCCGGCAGATATGGTACCTGCTCTTGTCAGCCGAAAAATCTCTGGCTTTATTGTCGCCGAGCCTTTTAATGCGTTGGCTGAATCCCATCAGGTGGGACGTATCTTACGGTTTACCGGAGATATCTGGAAAAGCCATGCATGTTGTGTGGTTATGATGCATGAGTCCGATTTGAACAACCGTCCCGTGTGGAGCCAACAGGTGACCGATGCAATAGTGGATGCACAGCAGTGGATACGTTCAAACCGAAGCCAGACTGCCACACTGCTGTCACGTGATGGTCCGAATCACTATACCCCGCATACTGCAGAGGTTCTGACTCAGGTATTACAGCCTTCGGACACGATGGAAGCGGGTTGGATTGCTGATCATGCGATTCGTCATCCTGACTGGCATCAGTCGAGAATTGATTTTCAGCCCTGGCCCTATGACGGTTATTTTTCCCGGTTGGCGGAATTACTAAAACAGACAGTGATCGAAGGTGATCATAGTTTCCTGCAAAACTTGCAACCGCAAAACGTCAGCGCGGAACTTACTGACAACCGTTATGTTTTGAACAGTATCCGCAAAGCCGGGGGGATGTCAGCGTTTGGACTCGCTGATGGGGATTTTCAGCGAACAGAAGTCATTTCACCATGAAAAGTGGATTAAGCAGGCAATTCCTGATGGTTCCCGGATTGGTCGTCATTATTCTTTTGTGGTGGCTGGCAACCCGACCACTTACAGGGATGCTTGTCGCATTTACTCCGGTCAATACCTTCTCCGCATTGATAAAAATGCTGTCTGATGGCTCATTGTTAAATAATACAGTGATCAGCCTGCAGCGGGTTTGTATTGGATTATTGTTTGCGATAGTAATTGGGCTGCCAGTGGGAATTTTGATGGGTTACTTTCGTACACTCGAGCAACTGTCGATGCCAGTCCTTCAGTTACTAAGGATGATTTCGCCGCTATCGTGGATGCCCATCGCTGTCATGGCTTTGGGGGTAGGAGATCATCCGGTCTGGTTTTTGTTAAGTTTTGCCGCGGTATGGCCGGTGATCTTCAGTACTGCCAGTGGAATCAAACAACTATCCCCACACTGGTTGATGCAGGCCAGGGCCGCCAGTGCAACGCCATGGGAAACGCTTTGCTATGTCGTGCTGCCGGGTATTCTGGGGCATATTTTTACCGGGTTAAGACTGGCGATTGGCATACTATGGATAGTACTGGTGCCTTGTGAAATGCTGGGGGTAAGTTCTGGACTAGGGTATGCCATTCTGGATGCAAGAGACAGTCTGGATTATTCAGGACTGATGGCGGTGATTGTCACCATTGGGGTTGTCGGTTTTCTGATGGATTGCCTGATGAGATGTCTGCTTCAACCCTTTAGTGCTGCCAGATAGCTGGTAGCAGAATACTCTCTGTTAGCTTAACGCCCGGCAAACTGGTCTGCTACTGACGGAATGATGTCCCGATTTGGCATTAATTTCTGTGAGTAGCCCGGTGATACTCCTGTCAGAACCTTACAACTGACGGGAGTGATAATGAAAAGTGCATTAATAGTGATCGATGTTCAGGACTCTTTTTTACATCGTGATTTCTGGACAGATAACGGATTTCCTGAATTTTCGCAGAAGTTAACCCGGCTAATCTCCGGATGTCTGAAACTCGGGATACCGGTGGCTGATGTGTTTCATATCAGCAAAGGGCCGTTTGCGCCGGAGTCCGGTTATGTTAAGCGGATGTCCTTTTTAAACCATACTGCCGCAGTCACGGTAGAAAAAAGAGTGCATAATGCGCTGACGGAGTCTTCACTGCTGGAATGGCTGCATGAGCGAAAGATTGAGCAACTGATCATTAGCGGTATCCGGACGGAGCAATGCTGCGAAACTACAGCGCGGGTGGCCAGTGACTTAGGGTTTAAGGTGCTGTTTGTCAGCGAGGCGACCCTGACATTTGATATGCAGTGGCAGGGAGTGACTTATTCTGCAGAGCAGATTATGCGGCGTACTGAGCTGGTACTGAATGACAGATTCGCCCGGATTTGTTCAGTGGATGAATGCCTGCAGTTGCTGAGTGAACAATCCTGATATTTTGTCTGTGGAGGAACGATGATGGCGAGACAGGTCTGGTTTCTGACTCTGCCAGGGGTGATGGCTCTGGATATTACCGGCCCTGCGGAAACACTGCGGCTGGCCGGTCCGGATATTGAACTGCGTTACACCGGCCCCTGCCCGACGGTAATCAGCTCCACACAGATGACCATCAGTGATATCGCACCTCTGCCTGAACAATTACCTGTCGGTAGCTTACTGATCATTCCCGGAGTCGATAATTCCGCCTGGCGGCTGGAACAGACCGCGGCCATAGAGGCCGGAAACTGGCTGCTCACACAGCAGGCTGCTATTCGCCGGGGAGATGTAACTCTGGTATGCATCTGTGCAGGGGCGCTGCTGGCCGCCCGAACCGGATTACTGGATGGTGTAGCCTGCACGACTCATCATCAGGTGCTGGACCGGTTACGGGATATGGCCCCAAAAGCACGGGTTGTGGATAACCGGGTATTTATAGAGGACCGTGGGATCTGGAGCAGTGCCGGCATCACGACCGGAATTGATCTCTCTCTGCACCTGATAAGCCGGATGTTCGGTCCTCGTAAGGCGCTTGAAGTGGCCCGGGAAATGGTGGTCTGGTTTCGACGCTCCGGCGATGACCCGCAACTATCTCCGTGGTTGCGTTATCGTAATCATCTGCATCCGGCCATTCATAAGGTACAGGATTTGATCAGTCAGCATCCTGAACAGAGCTGGCCGCTCAGTGAACTGGCCGATCGCGTGCATATCAGCAGTCGCCATCTGACCCGGCTATTTCGACGTTATCTGGGGGTTTCTGTGCATGAATATCAGCAGCAGCTCAGAGTGGCAGTCGCCGGACAGCGGCTGCAACAGGGGGAAGGGATAGAAAAAGCCGCGTTGGCAGCGGGATTTTCCTCGGCCAGGCAGTTCCGGCTCACCCGTTCCCGGTTACAGGAAAGTGCCGATGAGTCAGGCTGCTAAAGGCTCAGGATTATCAGTGAGAAGATTCAGCCTGCGGCTTATAAAGCGCTCACCAGGGATTTGATTTTTTCTGCTTTCTCAAAATGATCCAGTTTCATCTCCATAATCCACCATTGCGCCACCGCCATCAGTGTTTCAGGATCATTATTTTTATTAGAGAAAAATGCATAGAAAGAGAGGCCGACGTTACTGCCTTTTGCTGCGATTTTTTCATCAAAAATGGCGACTATTCTGGCTTTGATACTTTCGTTCAATGATTTCTACTGCGTGTTTTTCAACGGAGGGGAGCTAAACGTTAGCTTCTCCTGGTCAGATCTTTTCCGGGAACAGCGATACTTGCAACTGCGCGCACCATGAAACATTGGCGACCAGAAGTCAGCCCCGGATATTGTAAGATAAAACCACATTACAGGAATTTCGCGGACAACGCCGCGATGTGCGGATTTCCGGCTGCACAACGGCCGGTCAAAGGGTATACTACGACCCACTTTTTTCATCCGGCCAAATAGCGTGCGAATTCAACATGCAAAAGTTTGATACCAAGACCTTTCAGGGCCTGATCCTGACCTTGCAGGATTACTGGGCGCAACAGGGCTGTACCATTGTACAGCCACTGGATATGGAAGTAGGTGCGGGCACCTCACATCCGATGACCTGCCTGCGCGCACTGGGGCCAGAACCCGTTGCTTCCGCCTATGTTCAGCCTTCACGCCGTCCGACCGACGGCCGCTATGGCGAAAACCCTAATCGCCTGCAGCACTACTATCAGTTCCAGGTGATGATTAAGCCTTCGCCGGAAAATATGCAGGAACTGTACCTGGGCTCGCTAAAAGCCCTGGGCATTGATCCGCAGGTTCACGACATTCGTTTTGTCGAAGATAACTGGGAAAACCCGACACTCGGGGCCTGGGGTCTGGGCTGGGAAGTGTGGCTGAACGGGATGGAAGTGACACAGTTTACCTATTTCCAGCAGGTGGGTGGTCTGGAATGTAAGCCCGTGACCGGTGAGATCACTTATGGTCTTGAGCGTCTGGCGATGTACATCCAGGGCGTTGACAGTATCTATGATCTGGTCTGGAGTAACGGTCAGTTCGGCATCACAACCTATGGCGATGTGTTTCACCAGAACGAAGTTGAACAGTCGACCTATAACTTTGAATATGCCGATGTTCCGTTCCTGTTCAGCTGTTTTGAACAGTACGAAAAAGAAGCCCAAACCCTGCTGGCACTGGAAAAACCGCTGCCGCTGCCGGCTTACGAGCGTATTCTGAAAGCTGCACACAGTTTTAACCTGCTGGATGCACGCAAAGCTATCTCTGTTACTGAACGTCAGCGCTATATTCTGCGAATTCGTACCCTGACCAAAGCCGTGGCCGAAGCCTATTATGCTTCCCGTGAAGCCCTGGGCTTCCCGATGTGCAATAACAACAAGTAAGAGGCAGCGATGACAGATAAAACCTTACTGGTGGAAATTGGCACCGAAGAGCTGCCACCAAAATCATTACGTCAGTTGGCGGAATCTTTTGCCTCCCTGCTGACCAGCGAACTTGATAGCGCCGGCCTGAGTCATGGTGCTACGGAGTGGTTTGCTTCTCCACGCCGTCTGGCGGTGAAGATTGCCTCACTTAGTGCTTCCCAGGCTGATCGTGAAGTAGAAAAACGTGGCCCGGCGATTGCTGCTGCATTTGATGCAGACGGCAAACCAACCAAGGCTGCTGAAGGCTGGGCCCGTGGTAATGGCATCACCGTTGAACAGGCAGATCGCCTGGTGAATGATAAAGGTGAATGGCTTGTTTATCGCGCGGCGGTGAAAGGCGAATCAGCAGTTTCTCTGTTACCAGAAATGGTTGCCGGTGTGCTGGCAAAATTACCGGTACCGAAACTGATGCGCTGGGCTGACAGTGATGTTCAGTTTGTTCGTCCGGTACACACAGTAACTCTGTTACTGGGAGATGAACTGATCCCTGCCACTATACTTGGGGTTAATTCGGACCGGACTATCCGCGGTCACCGTTTTATGGGTGAAGCAGAATTCAGCATTGATAACGCTGATCAGTACCCGCAAATCCTGCTGGAGCGCGGAAAAGTGATCGCTGATTACGAAGCCCGTAAGGCTGCGATTAAAGCGGATGCTGAAGCGGCTGCCGAAAAACTGGGGGGTAAAGCGGACCTGAACGACAGCCTGCTGGAAGAAGTTGCTTCTCTGGTGGAATGGCCGGTCGTGCTGACGGCAACCTTCGAAGAGAAATTCCTGGCGGTGCCTTCAGAAGCGCTGGTGTACACCATGAAAGGTGACCAGAAGTACTTCCCGGTTTATAGCCAGGACGGAAAACTGCTGCCGAATTTTATCTTTGTTGCCAATATCGAATCGACCGATCCGCAGCAAATTATCTCCGGTAACGAGAAAGTGGTTCGCCCGCGTCTGGCAGATGCCGAGTTCTTCTTTAATACCGACCGTAAGCAACGCCTTGAAGACCAGCTGCCACGACTGGAAAGTGTTCTGTTCCAGAAACAGCTCGGAACACTACGGGATAAGACTGACCGTATTCAGGTATTGTCAGGCTGGATTGCCGGTAAAATCGGAGCTGATGTCAGCCATGCGACCCGTGCCGGATTGCTGTCAAAATGCGATCTGATGACCAATATGGTGTTTGAGTTCACCGACACTCAGGGTGTGATGGGAATGCATTATGCCCGCCATGACGGTGAAGCCGAAGATGTGGCTGTAGCGCTGAACGAGCAGTACCAGCCCCGGTTCTCCGGTGATGAACTGCCACAGAGTCTGGTGTCCTGTTCGCTGGCGATTGCCGATAAAATGGATACCCTGGCCGGTATTTTTGGTATCGGACAACATCCGAAAGGCGATAAAGATCCGTTTGCTCTGCGCCGTGCAGCTTTGGGTGTTCTGAGGATTATTGTCGGGAAAAACCTGCCTTTAGATCTGCAGACTCTGACTGAAGAAGCGGTTCGTCTGTATGGTGATAAGCTGACGAATCCGGCGGTGGTTGATGATGTCATTGACTTTATGCTGGGTCGTTTCCGTAGCTGGTATCAGGAAGAAGGTCACAGTGTTGATACGCTGCAGGCTGTACTGGCCCGTCGCCCAACCCGTCCGGCTGATTTCGATGCGCGGATGAAAGCGGTCTCTCACTTCCGGACTCTCGAACAGTCAGCGGCGTTGGCAGCAGCCAACAAGCGTGTTTCCAATATCCTGGCAAAATCTGATGAAACGCTGAATGACAGTGTGCAGGCATCGTTGCTGAAGGAAAATGCAGAAATTACCCTGGCGACCTATGTGAGTGCGCTGAGCAGTAAACTGCAACCTTACTTTGCTGAAGGTCGCTACCAGGAAGCGCTGATTGAGCTGGCTCAACTGCGTGAAGCGGTAGATAACTTCTTCGAGCAGGTGATGGTAAATGCTGAAGAGCCGGAAATTCGTATCAACCGTCTGACATTACTGGCAAAATTGCGCGATCTGTTCCTGCAGGTTGCGGATATTTCCCTGCTACAGTAATTCAGTACTGGTGAGATATGATTCAGAGAAGCGAGCCGGTGGCTCGCTTTTTTTGTTTCTTTAATCCGCTAATTTGCAGCCGGAAGTCTCTGCTGCGTTGTTATCACACCCCCTGATGTGGTTAACACTCATGCGGATTAATGTGCTAAAACCCAGTGATACCCATTTCAGCAGTGAGATCTGCGGAACCACAATATGAATATTCCTTCAGAAAATTTCGGTGAAGAAACAGCGTCCATCGGGGGGCTAACTACCCGCCAGGTCTGGACTCGTCAGGCGCTTCTGGATGGACCACAGGCGGAATCCCGTGAAGACTGGCTGGCAGAAGAGGTTCCGGTGGCTCTGGTCTATAACGGCATCTCTCATGTGGTGATGATGGCCACACCGGGACAGCTGGAAGCGTTTGCTGTCGGCTTCTCTCTTTCTGAAGGCATTATCAGTTCTCCGTCAGAAATTTATGGTATTGATGTCCTGCCTCAGTGTCAGGGGATTGAAGTTCATATTGAGCTTTCGACCCGACGTTTTATGGCACTGAAAGAGCAGCGCAGAGCTATGGCCGGACGCACAGGTTGTGGAGTATGCGGAGTTGAACAGCTTGAACAAATTGGTAAGCCGGTTCCCCCGTTGCCATTTACCCGCCGTTTTAACCTGCAGGCTCTGGACAGAGGTTTGTCGCAACTCTCTGACTTTCAACCCATTGGTCGTCAGACTGGTTGCACTCATGTGGCAGCCTGGATGGATGAGCGGGGAGAGTTATCCGGGGGCTGTGAAGATGTTGGCCGGCATGTTGCACTGGATAAACTGCTTGGGTATCGCAGCCGGGAAGGCTGGCAGCAGGGGGCTGTTGTGGTCTCCAGTCGTGCCAGTTATGAGATGGTACAAAAATCGGCGATGTGTGGTGTTGAGATTCTGTTTGCTGTTTCAGCGGCTACCGCGCTGGCCGTAGAGGTAGCAGAACGTTGTGGCCTGACGTTGGTTGGGTTCAGTAAGCCAGGTCGTGCAATTATTTACACTCACCCACAACGTTTGTATCAGGCTGAAATCACCTGACTAAATGTCTGAGCCAGCGCAGGCCAGGCATAGTGGTCTGTTGCTGCACTGTCTGAAATCAGCAATCCGATATCTGCCGGCTGAGCATAACAGTAACGGCTGGTGACCCCCAGCTTACTATGGTCGGCCAGCAGGAAAAGCTGTTTTGCCTGACGAGCCATTGCGCCGGCAATTGCTGCCTCTGCCAGTGAAAAACTGCTGGCTCCTGTTACGGCATCAACCCCGACCGGTGATAACAGGGCGACATCTGCCTGATAGCGGTGAATTTCATTAACTGTGATACCGCCATGAGTTTGCTGAGTCCCGGCCGACATACTGCCCCCCAACAGAATGACTTCATGCTGCAACTGACTGTCATTTTCGGTCGCCGTCAGGACCAGTGCCGCCTGCAAACTGTTAGTAATGATAGTGAGTCCGGACATGGTTCTGAGTTCACGAGCCAGCAGGGTCGTGGTACTGCCTGAATCGAGAAATATGGTTTGTCCGGCGTGCAGCTGTTCCGTCGCACAGCGGGCAATGCTGCGTTTTTCTTTTTCCCGTGCAGCGTACCGCACCGGTAACGGAGGCTCTGCCGGGGCATCTATCGCGACAATACCGCCATGTACCCGTCGTGCAACCCCTTGTTCTTCCAGAGCGATGATGTCACGGCGGGCAGTCTCCCTGGATACTCCCAACTCATTGATAATGCGCTCAGTGCTGACCTGATGGTGAGTGCTGATTAATGAGCGTATGCGGTGTAATCGCGTTTCCTGCAACATAGGATTCCCTCAATTCAAACTGCGCCGGATGATAACAGTTGTCTCAGTGTAGCGCAGCACCGCGAAATCTGAATGTGTATTTTGTTGCTTTTGTGTATTTAGTTGCATTTTTCTGAAAATCAGCGATGATGAACTCAGAGATGAATTCTTCCCGGCTTTCCCACTGATTATTGCGACAGGAGTAATTATGGTCACTCGTTCTACCATCATGGATACCAACAGCTTTCGTGCTGAACATGCTGCCTCACTGGATGCAGATACCCGTAATCTGACCGACAAACGCAGCAAAGTACTGGGTGACTCTTATCGCCTGTTTTATCGTAAACCGGTGCATCTGGTGCGTGGGGAAGGCCAGTATTTGTGGGACGCCGCCGGGGATAAATACCTTGATGTGTATAACAACGTCGCCAGCATTGGTCACTGCCATCCGGCCGTCATTGAGGCGGTTACTCAGCAAATGAAAATGCTGAATACTCATACCCGCTATCTGCATGAAGCCATCCTCGATTACAGCGAGGCGTTGCTGGCAACGGCACCGGCAGAAATTAATAAAGCGATGTATATGTGTACCGGTTCAGAAGCTAATGACCTGGCTATTCGTGTAGCCCGTTCATTTAGCGGCGGTACCGGTATTATTGTGACTAAAGAAGCCTATCACGGCACCAGCGATCTGACTTCCGGGGCATCGCCAGCATTGGGTAGCGGCCAGCCACTGGCGGCTACCACCCGACTGGTATCTCCGCCTGATGATTACCGTGTTGATGCGCCTGATCTTGGTGCCTGGTTTGCAGCAGAAATTCAGAAACAGATTGATGATATGGCTGCCCACGGGATTAAATTCGCCGGTTTTCTGGCTGACTCAATTTTTTCTTCGGATGGTGTATTGCCTAACCCGCGTGGTTTCCTGCAGCAGGCAGTCGATGTGGTACACAAAAACGGCGGGATCTTTATTGCCGATGAAGTTCAGCCAGGCTTCGCCCGTACCGGGGATGCATTCTGGGGCTTTGGCCGTCATGGCGTAGTGCCGGATATTATCACCACCGGTAAACCAATGGGTAACGGCATTCCTGTCTCCGGACTGCTGGCCAAAAGTGATGTGCTGGCAGCATTCAGTGACGATATCCCTTACTTTAATACCTTTGGCGGAAACCCGGTGGCAATGGCGGCCGCACAGGCAGTATTACGGGTGATTGAGGAAGAAGGATTACAGGAGCACAGCCGTGTGGTAGGGGCGCAGTTACTGGCTGAATTGCGTAAACTGATGGACAGACATGAATGTATCGGAGATGTGCGTGGTGCCGGGTTATTTATTGGTTTTGAGCTGGTGGAAGACCGCCAGAGCAAAACTCCGGATAAAACGCTGGCGCTCAATCTGATTGAAAAACTACGCGAACACCATGTGTTGACCTCGGTGGCCGGACCTTACGGTAATGTGCTGAAACTGCGTCCACCATTGGCATTCCAGGTGGCAGATATTGACTGGCTGGTCGGCGCACTGGACAAGTCACTGACTGAACTTGGCCACTGATCTGTAGCGTAGTTCTGAGAAACTGCTGAAATTGTGCTATTTCAGCAGTTTTTTTTTACCGGAAAACAATTTGTTAGCGGCTACAATGCACTGATTCTCCTTTTCCCGATCAATTATTTAACTATAATGGAAGCCAGTGCTTATGCAGTACGTCCCTTTGGGTGTACTGTCCTTACATTAGAATGGAGAGGTTGAACATGAGTTATTCACTGCCATCCCTGCCTTACGCTTATGACGCGCTTGAGCCGCATTTCGATAAGGAAACGATGGAAATCCATCACACCAAACATCACCAGGCTTATGTTAATAACGCCAATGCAGCACTTGAAGGTACTGAGTTTGCTGCACTGCCGGTAGAAGAACTGATCACTAAACTGGATCAGGTTCCGGCGGACAAAAAAACCGCTCTGCGCAACAATGCCGGTGGTCACGCTAACCACAGCCTGTTCTGGAAAGGTCTGAAAACCGGAACTACCCTGCAGGGTGATCTGAAAGCTGCAATCGAGAAAGATTTCGGTAGCGTAGACAAATTCAAAGAAGAATTTGAAAAAGCTGCTGCAACCCGCTTTGGTTCCGGCTGGGCGTGGCTGGTGAAAAAAGGTGATAAACTGGCGGTCGTTTCTACTGCTAACCAGGACAGCCCACTGATGGGTGAAGCTGTCGCCGGTGTTTCCGGTTTCCCTATCCTGGGTCTGGATGTGTGGGAGCACGCTTATTACCTGAAATTCCAGAACAAACGTCCTGATTACATCAAAGCATTCTGGAACGTTGTAAACTGGGATGAAGCTGCAGCGCGTTTTGCTTCAGCAAAATAATCTGATGTGTTTCTGGCGGTAAGTTTACCGCCAGTTAGCGAGACCGGTAGCCTGAGCGCTGCCGGTTTTTTTTATACTGAGATTATCTGACTGCCTGAAACTCTGGCTGATTTACGCCAGCAAGCCAGGTATTCGTCACCGACTCCCTGCTTTTCTTGCTTACCAAAAACAGACGGTATCTTAATAAAGTGCTGTCATTTCTTACTAAAAATAAACGCAGGGTAAACAATTATCATATTTACTCTGATGCCGACTGATGCTTGTTCCTGATTGTACTTTCGTTGAAATTTCCCCGGTTAGGCTCTGCTGGATTCAATCCAAAACTCTGGCCTTGCTATGTCTGAACTTATTAATGACTCGCTGAAAAAAAACAATATCTCACTACTCTGGTCAGTGATCAGTGGCAAATATCGCCCGGACAAAGCCTGGAAGAGCAAATCCTTCAGCCTGAAATTTTTGCTACGCTGCTGTTGTTATCCTGCGGTTAGCTATCGTTATCTTAGTTCTCTGACTACTCTGGAACTCTTTCCATCGCTGCTTGAACGGCAGGGGCTGTTGCCGGCCAAAATACACCGCCCCTATCTGAGCGCCGGATTAGGTGTACGCCAGCGTGCAGAGGCTATTGTCAGCCATTATCAGTTACTGTCAGGCCTCGAAAACCCACGATTACGCCAGTGGATGACCCAGCCCTCGGCAACCCCTATGTTGCAGTGGGTCACTCCTGACGATCAAACTTTTGCCCTGACCTGTGGTCCTGCCCGGTTTGATCGTGAAGGTGAGGTCATGTTGTGCCTCTACTACCAGCAGCAGGTAGTGGCAATGACGACATTTTCAGTGATCCAACTGGACGGCAAGAAAGTACTGTTTATCGGTGGATTGCAGGGACCAGGCAGCGAAATATCTGCAGATGTTATCCGGCAGGCTACACGCGCCAGTTATGGTGTGTTTCCAAAAAGGCTGCTGATGGATGTGATTTTCTGGTTAGCAGAGGCCGGTAAAATTGAAGGCATTCAGGCAGTGAGTGAACACAGCCATGTGTTTCGCAGCCTGCGTTATCGCTACAGTAAACAGGATAAGTTCTTTGCCAGCTACAGTGAATTTTGGGAAAGCCTGGGAGGGCGACAAAACAGCCACGGGAACTACGATTTACCTTTGACGGTAATTCGTAAGCCACTGGAAGAGGTTGCCAGTAAAAAAAGGGCTGAGTACCGGCGTCGTTATCAGTTGCTTAACGAACTGCATCAGCAGTTTAACGACGCGCTGGAGATAACCTGCAAATAGCAGACAGTCAGAAGGCTTTTTTAGCGAACCCGGTGACTTCGTTCAGGCCCATTTCACGGCCAAGTGCCGTCATCGGGTGAACAATCACAATCCCACGGGCGGTTTTTTTCAGAGCTCCCAGATTAGCCTGCTCTTTTTTAGTGATAGCACGGCGGAAGGGCAGTTTTTCCAGTTTTTGAGCTTCGGTGCTGAGCTTCTGTTCGCGAACATCACGCAGACGGGTAATTTCGGTTTCCAGCGTCTGCATTTCCTGCTGAATTTCTCCCAGCTTTTCCATATCACCGGCAGTAATCAGCGCCTGTGATTTGTGGTTAAGTGCATCCAGCAGATCGCTCAGACGTTTAATCTCAGCTTTTTCTTGTTCTTTCATTGTTGACTCCTGTTAATCAGCGGGCAAGGATACACCAAAATTCCGGAGGACTTAACCAGAACCGGCTGTCGGTTGCATCTGATGCCATAGCTTAGCATGGCTGCCGGGGGAATGGCCCCTTTATGCTGAATTGCGTAAAGGGGCGGAATCTACATCAGAAGAAGCTGAACGGGTATTCTGCAAACACGCGGATCTCGTTACCGCTGGTGTTATAGTCCGCAGCATCTCCGGATACACGCAGGATGGAGTAACGCAGTTTCAGGGTCAGATTTTTCGCAGCACCGCTCTGTACGGTGTACTGGATCTGGTTAAACAGCTCGTGTTCATGGCCGTTGCTGGTCTGGTTAGTTTTAATATTGTCACCACGGACATAGGCGACGTTGTATGCCAGGCCGGGGATACCCAGCCCTGCAAAGTCGATACCATAAGCAGCCTGCCAGGAGCGTTCGCCTTTGCCATTAAAATCTGACCAGTAGGAGTTATCCAGCCAGATGCTGTTGCCTCCGTCACCAACACCACCCTGATCACGGTATCCGCCATACTGATAACCGGTGCTGCCGTCACTCTGCTGGTAAGCCAGTTTAAAGGTATGCACCCACCAGGTGTAATTCGCGGCCAGGCTCCAGATGGTATTGCTGCGTCCGGTATCGAGCTGACTGGCATACTTTTTCGTCAGGCGGGAATTATAGCCATTGAAATTGACTGCCAGAGATTGTTCAGCCGCCAGAGGCTGTTTGTAACTTAGCCCCAGATACTGCTTATTAAGCGTTTGTTCTACGTTGGAGGCGTAAAACGAGCCACTGAACTGATCGTTAAACTGGTAGCTGGCACCACCGAATGACAGACTTTTTAGACCGCTGTTATGTCGGTCATCACTTTTACGTTGTTCATCGGTCAGATAACCGGCATTAACTTCCAGTCCGGTGATCTCTTTGGAGGTGATCATCGCTCCGGTGAAGGTTTCGGCCAGCAGACGTGAATTATCTGCCGAGACTACCGGTAATTCAGGACGCTGAGTACCGTAGCTGATCACAGTGTTCGAGATGCGCATTTTTGCTGTTGCGCCAAATTTGGCCAGATCAGACTTTGCTTTTCCGTCATGGCCCTGTTTAAAGAAGTCGATACCGCCGGCACCACTTCTGCCACGACCCCCGTCCAGACGAACTGCATACTGACCAATAGCATCAAAACCGAAACCGACAACCCCTTGTGTATAACCCGATTGCCAGTTAGCGATTAGGGCCTGGCCCCACTCGTCACGGTCACGTACTCCCTGAGCTTTATAGTGGCGGTTAATATAAGCATTACGTAACAGGACATCGAGATGACTGTCTGCAATAAAACCATTACTTTGTGATTGATCACTCGCCAGAGCCGGAGCCGCGCATAATATCCCGCAGAGAATAACAGGTATTTCTTTTTTCACTTTTGTTGTGCCTTTATTTTTTATAAGAATTAAATCTGTTTCGGGCTGCCACATATTCCGCATGTGGTCATGCCAAAAAGAATTTATTGCATAAGGTGATAGATTACCGCGGAGGATTTTATTACGCTTATAAATTAATTAACAGCCTTTTATCTGCTGCCAAAGGTGGCTAACCTGCTGTTTAATTTCTGAAAAGCGCTCTTTTTGTTAAGACTAAGATAAAACATAAAGTAAACCGGCGAGCGTACAGAATGATTAATAATAAACTCCGACAAATATGGATAATCATCCGGGGGAATTATTGCTGTTTATGAGCAGAAAGAGAGTCAGTATTGGCAGAAGCCAGAGAAACAGCCCCGGCAATAGCAGGGGCTGAGGGTATTACTGGACGCTACTGATGGCCGTTTTCAGCTGACCCAGTACCGGGGCAGAGCTGGCAATATCAGCGACCAGGGTATTGTATTGTTTTACCTGATCCTGAGTAGCAAACTGAACATTGTTGTTGGCAAAACTCACACTGTTATTTTGTGCCTGCAAAAAGTCGCCAGTGTCGATCACTGAGCTGCTAAGAGCCTGCAATTTCGGCAGTAATGGCAACACATTGTTTGCTGGTTGGGTGACCACTTTGGCATAGGCGGCTTCATAGGTTTTTTGCAGATCGGCAGGCAATTTCAGCGATGACTTACTGCTGTCGGCCAGATTACGGGCATTTTGTACCTGCTGTGTAACTACATTCAGGGCTCCGGCGGCCTGGCGCAGGGTGTCGCGGTGTGACTGATAGTCGGCGGGAACATGGATTGCTGATAATTCATCAGTGACCGGGCGGATTCCGTCGTTAATCGCCTTATTCAGTTGCTGGGAGAAACCATAGAGGATTGCATAATCGCCGGCAAAATTGCCGAAGCTTTTTTTCTGATTTTCACTCAGTGTCGGCAACTGTGAACCGCTGCGCATGACTGTATTTTGCAGAAAATCACTGAATGCCTTGCTTTGCCCGGCTTCTTTATCGCCGCAGCCTGCAAGCTGGAAAACCATGATAACTGTTGCCAGCAGTAATCCAGACTGCTTCGCAACACGTACTATGCCTGACGCCATAAGGAACGGACTCCTGTTATTCGACAACTTGTATTATTTACAAGCAGAGAGACCACAAGGATAGTGCAAAGCGTTGCTCCCGCCAACGGGGAAATGGGGAGAAAAAGTGCGGGACATCATCTTTCTCTCTTATTGAGTGATCGCTGGTGCCGGGAGATATTTTTCTGCCTGATGTGTGAACCAACTGGCCGACATATTATAGGGAGGTTGGCATAACCGGGAGATGGCATGGCTGATCTGTGCTTCTGCCTGCTGCCAGAGCCCCGGATCTCCGTCGCGCAGTAAGCCTATCTGAACCTGCTTTTCCACCAGGTAAACCGGTGCAAATTCCGGGTCGTTATCAACAATATCTTTCGTGTTATCAATGATATCTGCCAGTTTGATTGTCTGCGCTTTGGCGGAGGCTTTTGCGCTATGCTGCAGATGTTGTTGTTTCTTTTGAAGTCGGGTATCGGTATCGGAGACTTGCGGGTTGGTTAGCATTCCGACCAATAGCGCGACTTCCTTGCCGAACAGCTGCTGTAACTGGCTAAAAGTGGTCGGAGTATCTTCCAGAGTGTCATGCAGCCAGGCCGCTGCCAGCATGGTCTCATCCGCTCCTGCATGGCGAACCAGTTCTGCGACTGCCTGAGGATGAACAATATAGGGCGCATTACTGTATTTACGCCGTTGATCTGCCTGGTAGTGAACCTGGCGGGCAAACAACTTTGCTTTTTCTTCCAGTGAATAATGCATAGGTCCTCTGCTAGCCGGAATTTATAATATGACTATAGAATGGCGGTAATAGGTTCGGCAAGCGGGGAAGAATGGTTTTTAATATCAGGGTGATGAATCATATTAATTTTATTTATTTTTTTAATCTATTCCGGAATATTCCCTGTGTTACGGTTTTTTTTAAAAAGTATCTGAACAATAATGAAATCTGAACAAACAGTGATGATATTTTATTCACAATGTTGCGGTAGTTTGCCAGCTGATAACAAATAACTGTTAACTTCGGCATTACAGTTACAGTCAGGCTACCCGTAAAATTTCGGCTGCAGGTTGGGTTAGTGAACAACGAGCCTTCCTGGAAGGATATGATCTGGTTTGACAGCCCGTCTGATAGTTTCAGGAAAAACCGCCGCGGTGACGGAACCTGCACAAGGCCCCGGATATTGGTGGTTCCTGCATCACTCAGGATGATGATGACTGCTTTTTAGTCAATCAATTCAGGGTTTGCTAAAAAGCGGTTGACGCTATCTGAGTGCGGCAGTAATATTCGCCCCCATCGGCGAGTAGCGCAGCTTGGTAGCGCAACTGGTTTGGGACCAGTGGGTCGGAGGTTCGAATCCTCTCTCGCCGACCATTTTCGAAGAAACCCGCTTTTAGCGGGTTTTTTTACGCCTGTAGTTCGAAGAGGATGAGAACCTCCGCAGGAGGTTTGAGCCGAACGAAGTGAGACAACGTTGCTTAAGCAACGGCCCGAAGGGGCATCATCCTCTCTCGCCGACCACTTTCGAAGAAACCCGCTTTTAGCGGGTTTTTTTTCGCCTGTAGTTCGAAGAGGATGAGAACCTCCGCAGGAGGTTTGCGGTTATCTGCATGACTTGTCCCGGTAAGGCTACTCAAATGTGCTTCTCTTTATCATTTTTTTCAGTCAGACCCTGGCCGATTTCAATGGTTCGCTGCTGTCCGAAACTCATGCCGCAGAGCAATTCCTCTTAGCTCATCACAGGCAGAGGGAGGTTTAAGATGACCATTTAAGGACTTAATTTTAGTCAAACATTTTTCTTATGATTTGTGTTTTCTTTATGACCATGTAGTCGGTTTTGTGATCAATTCGTAACCTGAACCAATTCATAATTTGTGAATTAAGGTAATAGCACATTGCTATAATTTTGTTTTTTTGCATCTTTTTTAAATAGTTTTATTAACTTATATTTATATTTATTATTGGAGTTTTATTCTGATTTTTTAATTATTAATTGTTTTTTATTTCATGGTATATGTTATTAACAGATTTATGTTTTATCTGTTTTTTAGCGATTTATTAGAAAAATGCCCGCAGGTTATTGACAGCTGATTACATCTGTTGACAAATTGGTAAATGGCTACAGATTTCCTTAGCAGATTATATCGCTATTTTCCTATGGATGGTGTTTATGTCCTGGGTGATGTGCTTTATAGCGTCTGTTATAAGAATTTCTGCTGACAGCATAACTAATAACAAAAAGTAAATAACACACATCACAATTTAACGGAGCAACGAATATGAGCAAATTTCGGTCCGGGAAAGGCGTATTGACGACGGGTTTAACAATCCTGACATTGATGCTTTCTGCTGCGGTACATGCAAAAACATTGGTCTATTGCTCCGAGGGATCTCCGGAGGGGTTTAACCCACAATTATTCACTTCTGGTACTACCTATGATGCCAGTTCTGTACCCATCTATAACCGGTTGGTCGAGTTCAAAACCGGTACCACGGAGTTACAACCAGGACTTGCCGAAAGTTGGGACGTGAGCAGTGACGGTAAGGTTTACACTTTTCATTTGCGTAAAGGTGTGAAATGGCAGAGTACCAAAGATTTTAAACCTACCCGTGACTTCAATGCTGATGATGTGGTGTTTTCTTTTGAACGTCAGTTAGATAAAAACAATGCATACCATAACGTTTCCGGTGGCAGCTATGAGTATTTTGAAGGTATGGATATGCCTAAACTCATTACTAAAATCGAAAAAGTTGATGATTATACTGTGCGCTTTACCCTCAGCCGTCCTGAGTCGCCTTTTATTGCAGACCTGGGTATGGACTTCGCCTCGATTCTCTCAAAAGAGTACGCAGATAATATGCTGAAGGCAGGGACACCGGAAAAAGTGGACCTGAATCCGGTGGGAACAGGGCCCTTCCAGTTGCTGCAGTATCAAAAAGATTCGCGGATTTTGTATAAAGCTAACCCGACCTACTGGGGCCCTAAACCAAAGATTGACCGGCTGGTCTTCTCTATTACCCCGGATGCCTCTGTGCGTTATGCCAAAATGCAAAAGGGTGAATGTCAGGTGATGCCTTACCCTAATCCCGCTGATATTGCCAGCATGAAAAAAGATCCGAATATTACTCTGATGGAACAGCCAGGCCTGAATGTGGGCTATCTGGCGTTTAATACGGAGAAAAAGCCACTGGACGATGTCAGGGTTCGCCAGGCACTAACGATGGCAGTGAACAAACAGGCTATTATTGATGCGGTTTACCAGGGAGCGGGGCAGGCAGCCAAAAACCTGATTCCACCAACTATGTGGAGCTATAACAGCAAGATCAAAGATTATCCGTATGACCCGACTCAGGCCAAAGCGCTGTTGAAAGCAGCCGGAATGCCTGATGGATTTACCATTGATTTATGGGCGATGCCGGTACAACGACCGTACAACCCTAACGCCCGTCGCATGGCAGAGATGATCCAGGCTGACTGGGCAAAAATTGGTGTAAAAGCCAATATCGTCAGCTATGAATGGGGAGAATATCTGAAAAGGGCCAAAGCCGGCGAGCACCAGACGGTGATGATGGGCTGGACCGGAGACAATGGGGATCCGGATAACTTTTTTGCCACATTGTTCAGTTGTGCTGCTGCCAAAGATGGTTCCAACTATTCCCGCTGGTGCTATAAGCCTTTCGAGGATCAGATACAGCCAGCAAGATCTGAAGCTGATCATAACAAACGTATTGCTTACTACCAGCAGGCGCAGGTGATTATGCATGATCAGGTGCCAGCACTGATTATTGCTCACTCTACGGTTTATGAGCCAGTGAGCAAAAAAGTGACCGGGTACGTGGTTGACCCGTTGGGTAAACACCACTTCGATAACGTCGATATTCAACAATAACAGCAACAAACAACACCCCGGAATTGTGAAATTGCCGGGGTGCTTCGTTTTACTGGCGCATTTTGCGCTATTGCGGTCACCCTTTTACGGGTTGTGAGTAATGATCGCCATCTTTCAGGGTGGCGGCATGAAAGGGAACTTGTTTATGCTGCAGTTTATTTTGAAACGCCTGGGATTGGTCATCCCAACATTTATTGGCATTACCCTGCTAACTTTTGCTTTTGTCCATATGATCCCGGGCGACCCTGTGATGATCATGGCAGGAGAGCGGGGCCTCTCTCCCGAAAGGCATGCACAATTACTGGCCCAGTTTGGTCTGGACCAGCCTTTGTGGAAGCAATATCTCACGTATATCAATGGCATTTTGCATGGCGACCTGGGGATCTCCCTGAAAAGCCGTATTCCGGTTTGGAATGAGTTTGTTCCCCGCTTTAAAGCCACGCTGGAACTTGGTATTTGCGCCATGCTATTTGCGGTCGCTGTCGGTATTCCGGTAGGCGTTTTGGCGGCTGTTAAAAGGGGGTCGGTATTCGATCATACTGCCATCAGCCTCTCGCTGGCAGGTTACTCGATGCCGGTATTTTGGTGGGGGATCATGTTGATCATGCTGGTGTCAGTAAAGCTCAATCTGACTCCGGTTTCCGGGCGTATTGGCGATACGGTATTCCTTGATGACAGTCACCCGCTGACCGGTTTTGATCTGATAGATACCTTATTCTGGGGGGAACCCGGAGATTTTAAAGATGCCGTGATGCATATGGTCCTGCCGGCTATTGTATTGGGCACTATACCTCTGGCGGTTATCGTCCGGATGACCCGTTCGTCCATGCTTGAAGTTCTGGGAGAAGATTATATCCGTACCGCCAGGGCTAAAGGATTGACGCCGCTGCGGGTGATTGTGGTTCATGCACTGCGTAATGCCATGCTGCCGGTAGTTACGGTCATCGGTCTGCAGGTCGGAACGCTACTGGCGGGTGCAATTCTGACTGAAACCATCTTTTCCTGGCCCGGTCTGGGACGCTGGCTAATCGAAGCGTTACAACGCAGAGACTATCCGGTGGTTCAGGGTGGCGTGTTAATGGTGGCCCTGTTGATCATACTGGTCAATTTTGTTGTCGATATTCTCTACGGCGTGGTGAATCCGCGTATTCGTCACCACAAATAAGGAGGCATCATGTCTGTTGTTGAATCGGGCAGTGTGAGTGCCGCACCTAAACCTATGACACCGTTTCAGGAATTTTGGCACTATTTTTGCCGAAATAAGGGTGCTGTTGTCGGGCTGATATTTATTGCCCTGATGTTGGTAATGGCGATCTTTGCAGGAGTTCTGGCGCCTCATTCCCCCACGGAGCAGTTTCGCGATACTTTACTTCACCCCCCTGTATGGCAGGAAGGGGGGGAATGGCGTTTTATTCTTGGTACTGATGATGTTGGCCGCGATATTCTCAGCCGACTGATGTACGGCGCACGACTGTCATTGCTGGTGGGTTGTCTGGTGGTGGTACTGTCGCTGATATTTGGAATCGTTCTCGGGCTGCTGGCAGGTTACCTGGGTGGGGTTGTAGATGCTGTCATTATGCGGCTGGTGGATATTATGCTGGCCCTGCCAAGTTTGTTACTGGCCCTGGTACTGGTCGCAGTTTTCGGGCCGTCAATGATCAATGCTTCGCTGGCGCTAACGTTTGTCGCTCTCCCCCATTATGTCCGGCTGACACGAGCGGCGGTGCTGGCGGAAGTCCATCGTGATTATGTCACTGCATCAGGAGTTGCGGGTGCGGGGCCGTTACGTCAGATGTTTGTAAACATTCTCCCCAATTGCCTGGCTCCACTGATAGTGCAGGCATCTCTCGGTTTTTCCAATGCGATTCTTGATATGGCTGCGTTGGGTTTTTTAGGAATGGGTGCGCAGCCGCCAACGCCGGAATGGGGAACGATGCTAGCTGATGTACTGCAATATGCGCAAAGCGCCTGGTGGGTTGTTACTTTTCCTGGCGTGACAATTCTTTTGACAGTACTGGCTTTTAATCTGGTGGGTGATGGTTTACGCGATGCCCTTGATCCTAAACTGAAACAATAAGAGGCCGCGCGATGACATTACTGAGTGTAGAGAATTTATCGGTTCATTTTGGAGACGAAAAGTCTCCGTTCCGTGCGGTTGATCGTATTAGCTATAAGGTGGGGCAAGGGGAGGTGGTTGGAATCGTCGGGGAATCCGGGTCCGGGAAATCGGTGAGTTCTCTGGCAATTATGGGGCTGATTGATTACCCCGGAAAGGTGATTGCAAAGAAACTGAGCTTTGGACAGGCTGATCTCCAGACCTTATCTGCCAGGCAAAGGCGACAGCTGGTCGGATCGGATGTGGCTATGATTTTCCAGGATCCGATGACCAGTTTAAATCCCTGTTATAGCATTGGCTTCCAGATCATGGAGGCGATTAAGGTACACCAGGGGGGGAGTCACAGGGTGCGTCGGCAACGGGCTATCGGGTTACTGGAAAGTGTCGGGATTCCGGACCCCGGGTCCCGGCTGAATGTATACCCTCATCAACTCTCCGGGGGGATGAGTCAACGGGTAATGATTGCCATGGCGATTGCCTGTCAGCCGAAACTGTTAATTGCTGATGAACCGACAACTGCTCTGGATGTCACCATTCAGGCGCAGATCATTGAACTGTTGCTGGAGTTACAACAACAACAAAATATGGCATTGATTCTGATTACCCATGACCTGGCGCTGGTGGCTGAGTCAGCTAAACAGATCATTGTCATGTACGCCGGGCAGGTGGTCGAAATTGGTGCTTCAGAGGATATATTTACTGCCCCTCGTCATCCGTATACGCAGGCATTGTTACGCTCTCTGCCAGAGTTTTCAGCGGATAAAGCCAGGCTGGCATCATTACCCGGAGTGGTGCCTGGCAAATATGACCGGCCTTCCGGCTGTTTGCTCAACCCACGCTGCCCGTATGTCACTGAACTTTGTCGTAATGAAGAGCCTGAGTTACGTGATATTACTGGCCGGAAAGTTAAATGCCATTTCCCTTTAGATGATGCCGGGAGACCTGCCTGTGATAAATAAGACTCAGGATGGAATCGCCTTACTTCAGGCGAATGAACTGAAAAAACATTATCCGGTCAGTGGCGGGTTGTTTGGTAAACCACGTCTGGTAAAAGCTCTCGATGGAGTCTCTTTTACGTTACAGCGTGGAAAAACGCTGGCAGTGGTCGGTGAATCAGGGTGCGGTAAATCAACTCTCGGCCGGTTGCTTACCATGATTGAAACACCAACAGCTGGTGAGCTTTTCTGGCAGGGGCAGAATTTGCTGGTTCCGGATGCGCAGGCGCAAAAATTACGGCGGCAAAAAATTCAGATAATTTTTCAGAACCCCTATGGTTCTTTGAATCCACGCAAAAAAATTAGTCAGATCCTTGAAGAGCCATTATTAATAAACACCTCTCTGACTAAGCTACAACGCAGAGAAAAAGTATTGGCAATGATGGGTAAAGTGGGGCTGAAGGCCGAGCATTATGATCGCTACCCGCACATGTTCTCTGGTGGACAGCGACAACGTATTGCTATCGCCCGGGGATTGATGCTGGAACCGGAAGTGCTGATTGCCGATGAGCCAGTATCTGCATTGGATGTTTCGGTTCGTGCTCAGGTCCTGAATCTGATGATGGATTTGCAACAAGAACTGGGGTTGTCCTATGTCTTCATTTCACATGATCTGTCAGTGGTCGAACATCTGGCTGATGAAGTGATTGTCATGTACCTCGGGCGCTGTGTGGAAAAAGGCAGTAAAGGGGATGTATTTGGCAATCCACGTCATCCTTATACACAAGCCTTGTTGTCAGCAACACCCCGTCTCAACCAGCAACACAAAACCGAGCGGATAAAA
Source organism: Tatumella citrea (assembly GCF_002163585.1). Classification (NCBI taxonomy): domain Bacteria; kingdom Pseudomonadati; phylum Pseudomonadota; class Gammaproteobacteria; order Enterobacterales; family Erwiniaceae; genus Tatumella; species Tatumella citrea. The sequence goes on along the minus strand of NZ_CP015579.1, from coordinate 4,019,729 downwards.
CTTACCGGTGAACTGCCAAGCCCGCTTAATCCGCCCCCCGGATGTGCTTTTGCTGCACGTTGTCGTGAACGGATGCCATGCTGTACTGAAAGCCAGCCAGCACTGAAATCCTATGGTGATCATCAGATAGCCTGTTTTATGGTGGAGCAGCAGGATTCTTCTGTCACTTTCTAAACCGGGTCTGCTGTTCCCCGGGCTTTTCAGGTAAGAGTCCGGGAATAGCTACGTGCTGGTAGTTTCTTCTTTTAGCCAGGATTTTACCTAATTTCCGGTTATTGAGCGGTGATACCTGATAGCGGGAACTCACTCTTAATATATACTTGGGGAATTTACCGATACCGGTCCGGAGCCCATAGTGCGCGTTCAACGCTCCCTCACAATTAAACAGATGGCAAGTGTCTCCGCCGTGGCAATTGTGGTTATTTGTATTTTTATCGCGGTGCAGCTGTTTCATTTTGTGCAGCAGCGCAGGATTGAGTATGCACAGCAAATGGAAAATATTGCTCATACTGTACGCCAGCCACTGACCGAAGCGGTGCTAAAAGCCGATATTCCTGCGGCGGAACATCTGTTAAACACTCTGAAACCTGCCGGAATTTTGGGGCGCGCAGATATTCGTTTACCCGACCAACTGGAAGCCTTACAGGTCGATTTTTCCCGTAATCAGCAGGTAAAAGTACCGCGGTTTATTGCCAGTGTTTTTCAGTTGCCGGTCAAAATAACGGTACCTCTCTATTCGACTGAACAGGCCGGATTACCCAAACCTCTGGCCTGGCTGGTTCTGGAAGCGGATTCTTATCGGGTTTATCAGTTTATCCTGAGCACCTTATCGACGATGGTCATTACCAGCTTGTTGTTAGCACTGGTTTTATCTGTATCGGTTAGCTGGTTTATCAACCGCCTGATGGTTCATCCACTGCGTAGTATTTGCCGTGATTTACAGGACAATCCGGGTAAGCAACTGATGATGCCGGAGAACCACCATGATGATGAAATCGGCGTACTGGTGCGTTCGGTTAATCAGAACCAGGCGATCGCCGATTCGGCACACGAAGAAGTGGAACGTCTGAATACTCATTTCAGATTTACCGGGTTACCTAACCGCACACTTTTTCTGGCGCTGCTTGAACAATTTCTGCGCCAGAAAGGCCAGGGCCAGTCAGTGGGATTGATGGTATTGCGTATTGGTGTACTGCCCGACATCCTGAGCCCGAAGAATAAAGAGCTGTTACAGAAACTACTGGCGGATAAATTACGCCGTACTCTGGGATTGGGTATACAGCTGGCTCAGTTGTCAGCCACAGATTTTGTGATGTTTTATGAACATGCCGTGCAGCCTTTATTATTGATGCGACAGGCACAGTTAGTCATGGACGAACTGATTCAGCCACTGACCCTACAGGATATGCCTCTGCGTCCGGTGGTTAGTATTGGCCTGGCCAGCCGGCATTCTGAGAATCTGAGTGCCGTGGATTTTCTGGAACATGGTATTTCGGCAATGATGTCGGCTACCAGAGAAAACGGCAATCAGATCCTGTTTTTTGACCCGAAAATGACCGAGCGGGCTAAAACCCGTTTGGCGCAGTTCCATGACATCCTGCAGGGGATCCATGAAAAAGAATATGCTCTGTATCTCCAGCCACAGGTTGATATGAACAGCGGTAAACTGGTGGGGGCAGAGGCATTATTACGTATCCGTCGTGATGACGGAAAATACTCGCTGCCGGAAGATTTTATTACCACAGCCGAAGATATCGGCGTAATGCCGGAAATCGGCCGTTGGGTTTTCGAAGAGGCTTGCCGGATTCTGGCAAACTGGCAGGCTCACGGGATTATGCTGCCACTGAGTGTAAATACTTCGGCGTTGCAATTGCAGGATCCGCTGATGGTGAGCCATTTACAGAATTTACTCAGCGAACTGAAAATCAACCCCGGCAGCTTTGTACTGGAACTGACGGAAACGGCCAAAATTGATGATACTGAACGGGCGATGGAACTGCTGCGCCCCATCGAGAAAACCGGAGTGTCGGTGGTACTGGATGATTTTGGTATGGGGTATTCTAACCTGCATTATCTGCATCAGTTCCGTTCTCTGCCGGTACGTCGCCTGAAGCTGGACCGCAGTTTTGTCGCCGGGCTGCCCGCTGATGACACAATGGTGCGTATTGTCGGTTCAATCGCCGATATTATGCAGCTGGATGTGATTGCTGAAGGTGTTGAAACTACCGAACAACGCGACTGGTTGCTGGCCCGCGGGATTCATATTGCCCAGGGTTATCTTTATTCTCCGGCGCTGTCTGAGCAGGTGTTTAATGAACAATGGCTGGTCGCCCCGGTCAGTGAAATCTGATAAAAGCCGGGACCGTGGTTAACGGTCCCTGGCTGGTATTCTATCTGTTACCCCTTGCACCTGCAGGGAAGCCATGACTTCCTGCCCTCCATACCACCACCAGAGTGACCAACAGCAATAGCAGTAATACCCACGGCAACGACTGACTGCCGTCATGTCTGAGCAGTAGCCCGCCGAAAATCCCACCCAGTGCAATGGCACTGTTCCATGTCACTACATTGAGTGACAGAGCCACATCCGCATGTTTTCCGGAAGCATCTGCCAGTGCAGTTTGTAGCAAGGTCGCAGCTCCACCGAATGTCAGCCCCCATAGTGCTGTTCCGGCATAAATTGCCAGAGAAGAAGTGCCATACATGCTAAACAGCAGTGCCACCAGGGCAAATCCACCAACTGACAGAAGTACTGCCTGACGCAGATAATGGTCAACCACATATCCGGTAATCGCAATTCCGACCAGAGCCGTCAGGCCAAAAACCAGCAACACCAGGTCTACCCGCGGAGCAAGGCCTGCCGGGGTAATAAACGGGGTAATATAGGTATAGAGGATATTATGAGCCAGCATCCAGCCTAACACGACAACCAGAACCGGCCTGACACCCGGTGTCAGAAGGGCTGTACGGAGTGTGGTCTTTTGCGTGTCAGGTTCTGCTGCGACTTTCGGCACTGACAGCAATATCCAGCCGGTCAGTATCAGTGATAATCCGGACATTGCCATAAATGTCAGGCGCCAGCCAGCCAACTCACCCATCCAGGTCCCTGCCGGGACTCCCAGAGACAATGCAACCGGGGTGCCTGCCATCGCTATGGCCAATGCGCGCCCCTGTAATGATGGCGTTACCATTCTGCGGGCAAAGCCAGCCAGCAGGCTCCATGCCAGTCCGGCACAGGCTCCGGCCATGAATCGGGCGACCATAATTACTGCGACGTTGTCAGAAATTGCCGTCAGGGTGTTAAACACCATAAAGCCAAGGACAGTCAGTAATAACACCCTGCGGCCCGGCCATGAACGGGTAAGTAAAGTTAACGGGATAGCTAACAGCAGCGATCCGGCCGCGTAGGCGGTTACCATCTGGCCTGCCAGTGAGGGGGAGATAGCCAGACTCTGACTGATGAGCGGCAGAAGCCCGGCCGGAATGGTTTCGGTCAGAATGCAGATAAATCCGGTCATCGCCAGTGCCAGTAGTGCGGATACCGGTAGCTGCGAGGCGGGTTCTGAGTGAGATTGCATGTGTTCAGGTTCCGTTGTGCAGGGAAAGAAAAGCAGGGTTCGACCAGAGTCTTTCCCTGCCATACACCGGGGATATTAATTATATACCGGTCGATATATAATTAAGCGCCACCACTCAGGTTGTCAAATAAATATGTATCAATTAGTATTTAATTAACTCAGGAGGGGAACAATGAAAGCTGGACGACCAAGACAATTCGACAGACAGCAAGCGGTAATTAGTGCCATGCATCTGTTCTGGCAGAATGGCTATGACGCCACTTCTCTTTCTCAGCTGAAAGCGGCCATTGGCGGCGGAATTACGGCCCCCAGTTTTTACGCGGCATTCGGTTCGAAAGAAGCATTATTCCGGGAAGCGGTAGAGTGTTACCTGCAAACACACGCCAGGGTTACGGAAACGCTTTGGGATGAAAGCCTGGCTCCCCGGCTGGCGCTGGAAAGTGCATTCAGGGGATCATTACGGATGCAATATGAGGAAAGCCATCCCCGTGGTTGCATGGTTGCACTCGGAGCAATGTCCTGCATTGCGGAGCAGGACAGGGCGATACTGGCTCCTCTGACTGCCTCGCGCCAGAGAACCCGGGACGGTATCCGGTTCTGCATTGATCGCGCTATTGATAGTGGTGAATTAGAAAATGCGCCTGCTACTCTGGCATTAGCTACTGTTTTTGACAGTTTTATGCTGGGGATTTCCACCCAGGCCCGGGACAATGTTCCTCAGCAGGATATTGAACAGGCCATTGGACAGATCCTGACATTATGGGATGCCGCAAAACTGACTGCCAGGGTGTAGAAATAACACAGAGGTTCTCCTGCCCGTAAATCTGGCGGGCAGTGACTGTGCTTTTTGTGCTGTCACTTTTCTGCAAAAACCGCTGTATTTCCCGTCATTCTGCCGACGTTGGCAGCGTGTTTTTCTGTAATCATGCTATTTCCCCGAATATTTCCGATATTTTTCGCTTTTTCCTTGCCGCAGTGCCTGACTTTTGGATAATAAAGCCCGAAATTTTCTGAATATTTTTTATCATGTCGCGCGACATCCGGTTTTTTCTGTGGTCCAAAAAGCGATGTTCTATCAAAAGCAGTATTCAGAATTACCGGGAACGTATGTATGGCAATGAAATGCCAGTGAAAATGATGTTTTTCACCATTTGAATGTAGGGGTTCACATGCAGGGCACCAAATTTATGCACTGGGTGGGCGGAGTGATATTCGTCGCAGCCAGTTTCACGTTGCACGCTGAGGCCCTTCAGCCAGATCCTGCCTGGCAACAGGGGAAACTAAAAAATGGTTTCGGCTGGCAGGTGCTTTCGACACCCCAGCGTCCGACAGACAGCATTGAAATACGCTTAGTGGTCGAAAGTGGATCGCTGAACGAAAGCGCATTACAAGCGGGTTACAGCCATCTGCTGACCCGGCTGGCGCTGGTTCATAACACAGCAATTAATGCCGCCACGCAGAGAAAATTATGGCGGCAAAGCATCGATCAGAACAGTACATTAGCGCCGGCAGTGACATCCTATGATTTTACTCAGTACAACCTGAGCCTGCCTGCCAATCGTCCGGATTTAATCAAAGATGCATTACAATGGCTGGCGGGTACCGCCGGTAACATGGTGATTAACCAACAGATGGTTAATGCCGCACTGAACGCTTCTGATCCTACAGCCAGCTGGCCGGCTAATCCCGGTGATGTCTGGTGGCGTTATCGCCTGAAAGGTTCGGCCCTGCTGGCACACGACCCGCAGGCGGGCAGTGCTGTTCCGGTGGATATTGCACAGTTGAACAGTTTTTATCATAAATGGTACACGCCGGATGCAATGACACTCTATGTGGTCGGGAATGTAGATACCCGTACAATATGTGAACAGATAGGCAAAATTTTTGCGTCACTGTCTGGAAAGCGCAGTAGCCCGCCTTCGGTGGCTGTTTTACCTCCGCTACCGAACCAGGCAGTCAATCTGGTTGATAGCCAGGGTGTCGGAGACAGGTTATCGCTGATTTGGGATATGCCATGGTCACCGATCACTGACTCTCAGTCTTTACAGCAATACTGGCTGGGAGACCTGGCGCGTGAAGTGTTGTACTGGCACCTGCAGCCCGCTGAACCTGATGCGACGAATACTGATACCCGCTTCGGTCTGGATTGCCGCGTGTTTTATCAGCGTGCGCAGTGTGGTCTGAATATTGATACTTCTGCAGAGAAGATGCCTGGCCAGGTAGAGAAAGTGGCAACGGATTTTGCAAACCTGCGGGATAAAGGTCTGACCCAGGCTGAGTTCGATAGCCTGATGTCCAGAAAACTGACGGAACTGAATACACTCTTTGCAACCTATGCCCGTACCGGTACGCAAACACTGATGTCACAGCGTCTGCGGTCACAGCAGAATGCGGTGGTAGATATATCACCGGAGCAGTATCAGCGGCTACGTCAGGCTTTCCTTGGGGGATTAACCCTGGAAGCGCTGAATCACGAGCTGCATTTGCAGCTGTCGCAACCGTTGAGTATGGTACTGGTACAGCCACAGGGTGAGGCAGAAATTCCGGTCAGCAGCCTGAAAGCACGCTTTGACGGAATTGTCAGTCCTGTTGCTGACAGTGGCGACAGCCATACTCCGGTACCGGCAGCGAATCAGTAACAACAATCTTCAGGGCGACCTGTGGCGTAAGGGGAAGAGACTCAGTTACGCCACAGGACTTTGATAATATGGTATCCGAAACTGGTTTTTACCGGGCCATATGGAGTGAGTAACGGACAGGAAAACGCCGCCTTATCAAAGGCCGGAACCATCTGGCCGCGTCTGAATTCGCCCAGTTCACCACCTTTTCTTCCGGAAGGGCAGGTGGAGTACTTTTTTGCCAGTTGCTGAAAACTGGCACCTTTTTGCAGGCGAAGCAGTAGTTCCTTCGCCTGAGCTTCTTCTTTGACCAGAATATGTAATGCGGCGGCTGTTTTAGCCATATTTCTGCTCCGGCAGTCTGAGATGTGTATACTTGCCGCTTTATATATCATCCTTTCAGTTATCGACAGAGCGATTTTTTATGCGTTTAAACCCCAGTCAGCAACATGCCGTTGAGTATGTTTCCGGTCCTTGTCTGGTGCTGGCGGGTGCCGGTTCCGGCAAAACCCGGGTCATCACCAACAAGATAGCCCATCTGATTCGGGCCTGTGGTTATCAGGCCAGACATATTGCAGCGGTGACTTTTACCAACAAAGCATCCAGGGAGATGAAAGAGCGTGTCGCACAGACGTTAGGCCGTAAAGAGGCCCGGGGTCTGCTGATCTCGACGTTTCATACGCTGGGGCTGGAAATCATCAAACGCGAATATGCCGCGCTGGGCATGAAATCTAACTTCTCTTTGTTTGATGATCAGGACCAGCTGGCGTTGCTGAAAGAGCTGACAAAGCCCTGGCTGGAAGAAGACAAGACTCTGTTGCAGAACCTGATTTCAGCCATATCCAACTGGAAGAATGATTTGGTGCTGCCTGATGCCGCAGCCGGTTTAGCGAAGTCGGCACAGGACAACGTATTTGCTCACTGCTATCAGTTATATGATCAGCATTTGCGTTCCTGCAATGTGCTTGATTTCGACGATCTGATTTTACTGCCAACGTTGTTGCTACAGCGTAATGAAGAAGTCCGTGAGCGTTGGCAACAGCGTATCCGCTATCTGCTGGTTGATGAATATCAGGATACCAACACCAGCCAGTATCAGCTGGTAAAGCTCCTGGTTGGGTCACGGGCACGGTTTACAGTGGTAGGTGATGATGATCAGTCAATCTATTCATGGCGTGGTGCACGACCGCAAAATCTGGTGCTACTGAGCCAGGATTTTCCTGCGCTGGAAGTGATCAAGCTGGAACAGAATTACCGCTCCTCACAGCGAATTTTAAAATCCGCAAATATCCTGATTGCTAATAACCCGCATGTATTTGAAAAGAAACTATTTTCAGAGCTCGGTGAAGGCAGCATGTTAAAAGTGATCACTGCGAACAATGAAGATCATGAAGCAGAGCGGGTTACCGGCGAACTGATTGCCCATCACTTTATCCAGAAAACGAACTACAGAGATTATGCAATTCTCTATCGTGGCAACCATCAGTCACGGGTGTTCGAAAAATTACTGATGCAGAACCGCATTCCCTATCGGATTTCCGGAGGGACATCATTTTTCTCCCGTCCGGAGATTAAAGATATTCTTGCCTATCTGCGGGTTCTGACTAATCAGGAAGATGACAGTGCTTTCCTGAGAATTGTGAACACCCCGCGTCGTGAAATAGGCCCTACAACACTGCAGAAACTGGGGGAATGGGCTTCCATCCGCAATAAAAGCCTGTTTCATGCCAGCTTTGATCTTGGGCTGGCGGAACGTCTTCCGGCGCGCAGCCTTGAGCACCTGCAGCGTTTTACTCACTGGCTAAATTCGGTGATTACTCTCAGTGAGCGTGAGCCAGTTGCCGCAGTCAGGGATCTTATTCACGGAATCAGTTACGAAAGCTGGTTATTTGAGAATTCAGCCAGTCCGAAAGCGGCTGAAATGCGGATGAAAAACGTGAATACGTTGTTCCAGTGGATGACCGAAATGCTTGAAGGTAATGAACTGGACGAACCGATGACACTGACTCAGGTGGTAACAAGGTTCACCCTGCGAGACATGATGGAACGGGGAGAGAGCGATGATGACCAGGACCAGGTGCAACTGATGACCCTGCATGCCTCAAAAGGTCTGGAGTTCCCTTACGTCTATCTGGTTGGAATGGAAGAGGGGCTGTTGCCTCACCAGAGCAGTATTGATGAAAACAATATCGAAGAAGAGCGGCGTCTGGCTTATGTTGGAATTACCCGGGCTCAGAAAGAGCTGACGTTTACCCTGTGCCGGGAGCGCCGGCAGTATGGGGAACAGGTACGTCCTGAACCGAGCCGCTTCTTGCTGGAACTGCCTCAGGATGATCTGGTCTGGGAAGGGGATCGCAAGAAAGTCAGCAGTGAAGAGAGGATGATTAACAGTCAGAGCCGTGTCGCAGGTTTACGTGCCATGCTGGAAAAGTCGAAGAAGCAAAACGGGTGAATATCACCGGCCGCCAATGATGCAGCCGGTGTCTGTTGTCAGCCGAGAGTCAGCAGCCAGTGGACATAACTTTGGTAATGGCATTCCTGCTCCAGGAATTCAGCCCGTAACGGGTGAGCTTCAAGCCAGCCTGCAGGCAGCGTCAGATGCATTGCTTCGTCGCTGGCCTGTAATCTGACTGCCGGCAGAGTATCATCCCGGCGACGGCTGGAGAAAATAATCGCCAGTCGAAGTAACCGACAGATTCGTTCCGCAAGGCGTGGAGGCAATGCATTTTGCCGGGTTAATAATGCCAGATCGATACTTCCCTGCTGGTTCTGTAACAGCGAAGAAATCAGTTTTTTCTGTGCGGGAGTGTAGCCGGGTAAATCGAGAGAGCGAACCAGGTAGGCTGCATGTTGCGGCGCATGGCGATGATCAACACTCAGGCCAATTTCATGAATTGCACAGGCACTGAGTAGCAACTCACGACAACGGGCATCCAGCTTCCAGCTCTGACTCACCTGGCGAAAAAAAACATCGGCCAGCTGCTGTACCCGGTGCGCCTGTTCTCCGTCAATAGCAAAGCGACGCTGAACATTGTGCAAGGTGCGGGTGCGAATATCTTTATCGATAGGCAGATTCAGCATTCCATAGACCAGGCCTTCACGCAATGCGCCACCTGCCAGGGTCATACTGTCAATCTGCAATTCCTGAAAGACCGCAATCAGAATAGATAAGCCACTGGGGAATACCAGCGCGCGCTCAAGAGTGAGCCCTTCAATTTCCAGCTCTTCAAGTTTGCCACACTGAATGGCGCGTTGTTTCAGTTGCCGGAGTTTGCTGAGGGTGATCTGCTCATCCATCCCCTGAGCTACCATGATTTCCTGCAATGCCTGAACGGTTCCGGACGCACCGACACAGATTTCCCAGCCTTTTTCACGCAGAACAGGAGCTACCTGACGGATTTTTTCTCTTGCCGCCAGCTCTGCCTGTTCGAAATTTTCACGGGTCAGATAACGGTCGGTGAAGTAGCGTTCCAGCCAGGTCACACAACCCATAGACAGACTGAATAGTGCTGTCGTATCTGAACCGGACCCGGTCACTAATTCGGTACTGCCGCCACCAATATCCACCACCAGACGCTGATCAGAGCCTCCGGTGGTATGAGCTACACCCTGATAGATCAGTCGTGCTTCTTCCTCACCACTGATGACTTCAACAGGGCATCCCAGAATGTTCTCCGCGGTGGAAAGAAACTGCTGAGCATTGGTTGCCAGGCGCAAAGTTGCCGTAGCGACCACACGAATCTGACTTGCCGGGATATCCTGAAGTTGTTCTGCAAACAGCCGCAAACATTGCCAGCCACGGGTCATAGCCTCGTCAGACAGATGATTATCCTGACTCAGGCCGGTCGCCAGCCGCACTTTACGTTTGATTCGGGCAACAGTCTGAATGCTTCCCGAGATTTCACGCACCACCAGCATATGAAAGCTGTTAGAACCTAAATCAATAGCAGCATAAAGTGATGATGCGTTCTGCATAGCTGGTTTAACCTGAACGTTTACGGTTATTGTTACGTGGAGGCCCACTACGACGGTTATTATTGTTGCCCCTGCGGTTATTGTTCGACGGGCGACGAGCCAGACGTTTTGGTGCAGGTAAATCCGTCAATAAAGCTTCACTGTTATATTTACTTACCGGAATACTGTGGCCGATATATTCCTCAATTGCCGGTAAATTCAGTGCGTATTCTTCGCATGCCAGGCTGATAGAGTGCCCGCTGGCACCGGCTCTGCCGGTACGACCAATCCGGTGGACGTAATCTTCACGGTCATCCGGTAAATCGTAGTTAAATACATGGGTCACTTCCGGGATATGCAACCCGCGCGCCGCGACATCGGTAGCCACCAGAATGTCCAACTGACCTTTAGTAAAGTCTTCCAGGATCCGCAGGCGTTTTTTCTGCGGTACATCACCGGTTAACAAACCAACGCGGTGACCGTCTGCTGCCAGGTGTCCCCAGACATCTTCACAACGATGTTTGGTGTTGGCGAAAATAATCGCACGGTCTGGCCACTCTTCTTCAACCAGGGATTGCAGTAAGCGCATCTTCTCTTCGTTTGAAGGGTAGAACAGCTCTTCTTTTATGCGGTGACCTGTTTTCTGTTCAGGTTCAACTTCGACATATTCTGCATTATTCATATGCTCAAATGCCAGTTCCCGAACCCGCCATGACAGGGTGGCAGAAAACAGCATATTCAGTCGCTGATTTGCCGCAGGCATACGGCGGAACAACCAGCGGATATCTTTGATAAAGCCCAGATCGAACATGCGATCGGCTTCATCCAGAACCACAACCTGAATGGCACTGAGATCGATGTAGTTCTGTTTGGCATAATCAATCAACCGTCCGGTTGTACCAATCAGAATATCTACACCCTGTTCCAGGACTTTCAGTTGTTTATCATAGCCATCTCCGCCATAGGCCAGGCCGAGTCGCAACCCGGTGTTTGTGGCCAGAGGCTCGGCATCTGCATGGATCTGTACCGCCAGTTCGCGGGTTGGAGCCATGATTAATGCCCGAGGCTGATTCACTTTGTGGCCTTCGGCCACCGGATGAGACAGCAAATAATGGAACGTTGACGTCAGGAACGCCATCGTTTTACCCGTACCGGTTTGCGCCTGACCCGCGATATCATGCCCTGAAAGGGTATAAGGCAGTGCTAATGCCTGAATCGGTGTACAGTACTGAAATCCTTTATTATCAAGGGCTTCAACTACCTTAGGGTGCAGGGCGAAGTCGGAAAACTTCTTTTCTGTTAAGTGTGTTTTGCTCATAGTGTGGTAGAATATCAGCTTAATGTCGCTTTACGAAAGCGTATCCAATGAAATAAAGTCAACTTACGTTGATTCATTATACGCCAATTCGCCAGGCATAATTCTGTGGAGCAAAACATGAGCAGCGATAAAATCGTTCACTTGACCGACAACAGTTTCGAAACCGACGTCCTGAAAGCTGACGGTGTGACACTGGTAGATTTCTGGGCTGAATGGTGCGGCCCTTGCAAAATGATCGCGCCAATTCTGGATGAAGTTGCCGAAGAATATCAGGGCAAACTGACCGTCGCGAAACTGAATATTGATGACAACCCGGGCACAGCACCGAAGTATGGCATCCGTGGTATTCCGACCCTGCTGTTATTTAAAGACGGCGAAGTCGCAGCCACTAAAGTGGGTGCTTTATCTAAAGGTCAGCTGAAAGAGTTCCTGAACGCTAACCTGGGCTAATTCTGCCCCCGGACGCCAGTGGTGGTTTATTTTTGTGCTATCACTGGACGTCCGCATTTTGTCGTGCTAAGTTATCTTCACTGCATTACGCTCTTACCAGTAGTCAGAATCTAAGATTTCCTTTGTTAAGCCAGTCTGTGTTTCCATTAAGGTGGATTAACAATCCGGTGGTTTACCACCACGTCGCATCAAGGCCGTCTCGTCATAGTCTGTCGCTGTTTAATAACGACTCCATTGTCGGGCTCAGAGTTAATATGTTTCTATTTACAGGCATGGATTTTAGCCATACCACTCATGACTAACATTTCGAGTAACACCCCGAGTCAAGAACCCATCACTATGAATCTTACCGAACTAAAAAATACGCCGGTGTCTGAGCTGATTACTCTCGGCGAAAATATGGGGTTGGAAAACCTCGCGCGTATGCGCAAACAGGACATCATTTTTGCCATCCTTAAGCAGCACGCAAAGAGTGGCGAAGACATCTTTGGTGATGGTGTGCTGGAGATATTACAGGATGGATTTGGTTTCCTCCGTTCAGCCGACAGTTCCTACCTGGCAGGCCCGGATGATATTTATGTTTCTCCAAGCCAGATTCGTCGCTTTAACCTGCGTACGGGTGACACCATCGCCGGTAAAATTCGCCCGCCAAAAGAAGGTGAACGCTATTTTGCCCTGCTGAAAGTCAACGAAGTCAACTACGACAAGCCCGAAAACGCCCGTAACAAAATCCTGTTTGAAAACCTTACCCCTCTGCATGCCAATAACCGCCTGCGTATGGAACGTGGTAACGGTTCAACAGAAGATATTACTGCCCGTGTTCTGGACCTGGCATCGCCAATTGGTCGTGGTCAGCGTGGTCTGATTGTTGCACCACCTAAAGCCGGTAAAACCATGCTGCTGCAGAATATCGCTCAGAGCCTGGCGTATAACTACCCTGATTGTGAGCTGATGGTGCTGCTGATTGACGAACGTCCTGAAGAAGTTACCGAGATGCAGCGACTGGTTAAAGGTGAAGTTGTTGCTTCAACCTTTGACGAACCTGCTTCCCGCCACGTTCAGGTTGCTGAAATGGTCATCGAAAAGGCCAAGCGCCTGGTCGAACACAAAAAAGATGTCATCATCCTGCTGGACTCAATTACCCGTCTGGCTCGTGCGTACAACACCGTTGTTCCTGCTTCCGGTAAAGTACTGACGGGTGGTGTGGATGCCAATGCTCTGCATCGTCCTAAGCGTTTCTTTGGTGCTGCACGTAATGTGGAAGAGGGCGGAAGCCTGACCATTATCGCCACTGCGCTGGTAGATACCGGCTCTAAAATGGATGAAGTTATCTATGAAGAGTTTAAAGGTACCGGCAACATGGAACTGCATCTGTCACGTAAAATCGCTGAAAAACGTGTTTTCCCTGCAATTGATTACAATCGTTCAGGAACACGTAAAGAAGAGTTACTGACAACGCCAGAAGAACTGCAGAAAATGTGGATTCTGCGCAAAATTATCCACCCAATGGGTGAGATTGACGCCATGGAATTCCTGATTAATAAGCTGGCGATGACCAAAACTAACGAAGAATTCTTCGACATGATGAAACGTTCGTAACCGCGACTGCATCACAGCGAATTAGGAATTTTTTGAAAGTAACAAAACGCCACGTGATTACGTGGCGTTTTTGTTGTTCAGGTTATAGCATTATCAGGGACAAGGAATTTTGTGAAGGAGTTACACATGCAGATAATACTATTAACACGGAATGATGCGGGCAGCACAGAACTCACAACCTGAATCAGGATAAAAAAAACTTAACAACCGTTTTTCCTTAGTGAGTATTCTGACTGAGAGCGTGGAATGTGAATTTACTCAATATGAGTACTGAACTCGGACTGACTTTCCTGTTTTCGCTGGTTTTTTTGTTCTTTGCCCGCAAAATAGCTAAAAAAGTTGGTTTGGTTGATAAACCGGACTCCCGAAAACGTCATCAGGGCGCAGTGCCGCTGGTCGGAGGTATTTCGGTATTTGCGGGTATTTGTTTTGCACTGATCCTGACCAGCAGCTATCAGCCGCATGTTGTTCTGTATCTGTGTTGTTCCGGAGTTCTGGTCCTGGTAGGCGCACTGGATGATCGCTACGACATCAGCGTGAAATTACGTGCGGTGGTTCAGGCGTTTGTCGCCATTGCGATGATGGCCGGGGCACACCATTATCTGGTCAGTTTTGGTTATATACTGGGGCCTGTAGAACTCAACGTCGGTCCTTTCGGCTACCTTTTGACTTTGTTCGCAGTCTGGGCCGCAATTAATGCTTTCAATATGGTGGATGGCATCGACGGGTTGCTCGGTGGGTTGTCCTCTGTCAGCTTCGGTGCTTTAGGCATCATCCTTTACCTGAAAGGGCAACACAGCCTGGCTTTCTGGTGTTTCGCGATGATAGCCGCCACTATTCCTTATATCTTACTCAACCTGGGCATACTCGGCCGCCGTTATAAAGTGTTTATGGGCGATGCCGGCAGCACGATGATCGGTTTTACCGTCATCTGGCTGTTACTGGAAACCACCCAGGGAGAGAACCATGATCTTCACCCGGTAACGGCGTTATGGATTATTGCTATCCCGCTGATGGATATGGTGGCGATTATGTACCGGCGGTTGCATAAAGGAATGAGCCCGTTTTCAGCCGATCGTCAGCACATTCACCATCTTATTATGCGTGCCGGTTTCTCCTCCCGTCAGGCGTTTGTACTGATTACCCTTGCGGCTGCGCTGCTGGCTGCTATCGGGGTGATCGGCGAGAGTGTGCCCTGGATACCTGAATGGGTCATGATGTTACTGTTCCTGCTGGCATTTTCAGTCTACGGCTATTGCCTGAAGCATGCATGGCGGGTCGTCCGTCTGGTCCGCAGAATTAAACGTCGCTGGCATAATTTCCGCCATGCCCGTGAAAATCAGATTTAACACCTGTTTCAATTGCGATAAGGATCTCCCTGGTATGGTGTCTCCCTCTGTGGAAAATGAATTAAACATTCCACTACTGGTCAGTCGGTTGTGGCGGGGTAAGGGCTGGATAATTGGCCTGGCAGTGGCAGGAGTATTGCTAGCCGCAGGCTATGCGCAATGGGCTACTCAGGTATGGAGTGCCACAGCGATTGTTGACCGTCCTTCGGTTAGCCAGATAGCGCCTTACTATACTCAGCGCCAGTTACTGGCGACACTGGAAGACAGCCATACGCCTGCTGCCGCTGCTGCGACGATCACTGACGAAGCTTATCAGGAGTTTTTATTGCAGCTCGCGTCCTGGGATAGTCGCCGTGATTTCTGGTTACAGTCAGAGTATTTTCACCGACAACTTAATCAGCATGAAGGCCAACGTGCTGTCATCCTGAATAAGCTTATCGGCAATATTCGTTTTCAGGCTGCTGAACCGCTGCGGGGTACCCGTGATACTCTGGTTTTACTGGCTGATAATGCCCCGGATTCCGCAAAGTTGCTCAACCAGTATGTGCAGTTTGCCAGTCAGCGGGCGATTCACAGCCTGAACAGTAATCTGAATGAAGAGTGGCAGAATGCCTGGCAGTTGCACCAGAACGAACTGATCAGGCAGAAGGCTGCAGTGGATGCTTTGCAGGGAGAGACTGCGGATAAGCACGGAATTGCTGCAGCCTCTGATGAAGGTACGGTTTCTCTTGCTGAAGATTATCAGCAAAATAAAGCGTTACTGGATAGCCTGAAGCCAACGCCGGTACTGTCTGATGATATTCAGACATGGCGCTACCTGCGCTCACCGGAACCCCCTGTCAGCCCTGAAAGTCCGCGTCTGTTATTATTAATGGCATTGTGGGGAATGACCGGGTTGTTTATCGGGGCGGTCATCGCCATTGCCCGCCGGTAAGTGAAAATATGTCAGCAGACAGATATCCGGAAAATAAGGAATCCTGTGTGAAAGTATTGACGGTATTTGGCACGCGCCCTGAAGCGATAAAAATGGCTCCTCTGGTTAATGCTCTGGCCGCCGATAAAGAGATTAATTCCCGGTTGTGTGTGACAGCTCAGCACCGCGAAATGCTCGATCAGGTTCTGAGACTATTCAGCCTGCAACCCGATTATGATTTGGATATTATGCGGCCAGGTCAGGATCTTACGATGCTGACTTGTCGTATTCTGGAAGGAATGCAGCAGGTATTATCAGACTTTCGCCCCGATATCGTGCTGGTGCATGGTGATACCACCACCACAATGGCGGTCAGTCTGGCAGCTTACTATCAACGAATCACCCTCGGACATGTGGAAGCTGGTTTGCGTACCGGAAATTTGCTTTCGCCCTGGCCGGAAGAGGGGAACCGAAAGGTTGCCGGTCACCTTGCCCGTTTCCATTTTGCACCCACGGAGCGTTCGCGACAAAATCTGCTACGGGAAAATATTCCAGCGGAACAGGTCTTTGTCACCGGTAATACGGTGATTGATGCATTGCTGTGGGTCAGGGACAAAATCTGCAGTGATGAGGTACTTAGTCAGCAGTTGGCGACACGTTATCCATTCCTGGAAAGCGGACGACCGATGATTCTGGTCACCGGCCACCGGCGTGAAAGCTTCGGCGGAGGATTTGAACGTATTTGCAGTGCCCTGGCAGAACTTGCTGTTCGCCATCCTCAGGTGCAAATCGTTTATCCGGTACACCTTAATCCGAATGTCAGTACCCCGGTAAAGCAGATACTCAGCGGCATCAGTAATATCTATCTTATTGAGCCCCAGGATTATCTGCCTTTTGTCTGGCTGATGAATAAAGCTCATCTGATTCTGACCGACTCGGGCGGAATACAGGAGGAGGCTCCGGCATTAGGGATTCCGGTGCTGGTAATGCGTGACACGACTGAACGTCCGGAAGCGGTGGATGCCGGAACCGTGCGGTTAGTGGGCACAGACAGCGATAAAATCGTCGCGGAAGCTTCGCGATTATTACAACACTCCGATGCCTGGCGGCAGATGAGCCGGGCCCATAACCCTTATGGTGACGGGCTGGCCTGCCGGGAAATTATAAAGATATTAAAACAGCACAGAGTAAATTTATGAGTTTTAAAACAATTTCTGTTGTCGGCCTTGGCTATATTGGTCTGCCAACAGCAGTAGTGCTTGCCTCTGAGAAAACAAATGTCATTGGGGTCGATATCAACCCACAGACAGTAGATATTATCAATCGTGGTGAAATACACATTGTGGAACCCGATCTGGCAGAGAAAGTGGCAGAAGCGGTTAGCGGCGGATATTTACGGGCATCGACTTCCCCGCAGCCGGCCGATGCATTTCTGATTGCGGTCCCTACGCCATTCCGTGATCAACACCAGCCTGATTTAAGCTATGTCCGTACTGCGGCTGAGTCTGTTGCCGGAGTACTGAAAAAAGGTGATCTGGTGATACTCGAATCTACCTGCCCGGTCGGGAGTACCGGACAGATGGCGGGATGGCTGGCGGCACTCCGCCCTGATCTGCTGTTTCCGCAACATAGCCAGCAACCCGATATCCATATTGCTTACTGCCCTGAGCGGGTACTGCCGGGCAAAATTATGAGTGAGCTGGTGAACAATGACCGTGTCATCGGGGGTATGACACCGGCGTGTTCCGCCAGAGCGCGCCAGCTGTATCAGCAGTTTGTCCGCGGGGAGTGTGTCGTGACCGATGACCGTACTGCCGAAATGTGTAAACTGACCGAGAACAGTTTCCGGGACGTTAACATCGCTTTTGCTAACGAACTGTCGATGATTTGTCACGAACAGCAGATAAATGTATGGCAACTGATTGCACTGGCTAACCGCCATCCGCGGGTGAATATCCTGCAACCAGGCCCGGGCGTCGGTGGTCATTGTATTGCAGTCGATCCCTGGTTTATTGTGGCTCAGAACCCACAGCAGAGCCGGCTGATACGAACGGCACGCCAGGTGAACGACAGTAAGCCTGAATGGGTGGTAAATCAGGTGAAGCAGCAACTGGCAGATTGCCTGAACACAACGTCACAACGTGCAACTGAGATTACTATCGCCTGTTTTGGATTGTCTTTTAAAGCCGATATTGATGATTTACGCGAAAGTCCGGCACTGAATGTGGTACAGATGATTAGCCAGTGGCATCAGGGGCCGGTGCTGGCTGTCGAACCCAATATTACGCAACTGCCGTCGTTGCTGTCAGGCGAGGTTATGCTGGTCGACAGTGAAGCCGCTTTGCAACAGGCAGATATTCTGGTCATGCTGGTTGACCACCGGCAATTTAAAACGATTGATCAGCAGCTATTGGCCGGACACCGGATAGTTGATACCCGTGGCATTTGGGTTTAGCACGGGAGCGGGGCGGTGAAGGCTGACGGGCAGTTATCGGGGGCTGAAATGCAAATAAATGGCAGTATTGTGACGCTCGAATGGGAATCAGAATTTTTTGGTCATCCAATCGGCCGTCTGGTCCCCGGGGGAACTCAGCCCCTGCAGACCGGGGAATTGGATCGCTATCGTCTGGTGCAGGCCAGAATCGCGGCAGAAGATCATTCCGGGCTGGCGATTGCTAATCAACTGGGTTTCCAACTGGCAGAGGGTGAAGCCGGGCTGGTTCTGGCGATTTTACAAACTGAGCGCCAGCCAGGTATCCGCATTGCCCGTGAAAGCCAAATCCCGGAATTACGCCAGGCAGCATCCCAGGCATTCGTACAAAGCCGTTTCCGCTCCCCATGGTTCAACAGTGCTGATTGCCAGCGTTTTTATGCGCAGTGGATAGAAAATGCCGTCACCGGGCGGTTTGATGACCAGTGCCTGGTGGCTTTTGGCGCCGGTGGAGAGTTGCAGGGATTTGTGTCGGTCCGCGAAACTGGTGAAGATGCCCGTATCGGGTTATTGGCAGTGGTCCCCGAAGCCAGAGGTAAAGGTATTGGTCAGCGACTCTTGTACGCTGCTGCCGACTGGGGAAGAGTAAGACGACTCCGGCATCTGCATATTACGACTCAACTCAGTAACGTTGTGGCGATGCGTCTCTACCTGCGTAGCGGTGCCCGACTGGAAAATACCGCCTATTGGCTATACAGGAAAACAGATGATTCCCTTTAATTCCCCCCCGGTGACCGGCAGCGAAATTGAGTATATGCAGTCGGCGATGTCCAGTGGCAAACTCAGCGGTGACGGTGGCTTCACCCGACGCTGCCAGCAATGGATGGAACAGCGTTTCGGCAGTCATAAAGTACTGTTGACCCCGTCCTGCACCGCGTCACTGGAAATGGCCGCATTGCTGATTAATATTGTGCCCGGCGATGAAGTGATTATGCCGGGTTATACCTTTGTATCAACGGCTAATGCTTTTGTGCTGCGCGGGGCGAAAATTGTGTTCGTCGATATCCGTCCGGATACACTCAATATTGATGAAACTCTGATTGAAGCAGCGATTACCGAAAAAACCCGCGCGGTTGTTGCGGTGCATTATGCCGGGGTTGCCTGCGAAATGGATAGTATTGTCAGTCTTTGCGAAAAGCATCACCTGTTTCTGATAGAGGACGCAGCCCAGGCGGTGATGTCCTCCTATAAAGGCCGGCCACTAGGGACTATCGGTCATATTGGTTGTTTTAGTTTTCACGAAACTAAAAACTATACTGCGGGCGGGGAAGGTGGTGCGACACTGATTAATGATGAGTCGCTGGTTGCCAGAGCGGAAATTATTCGTGAGAAAGGAACTAACCGTAGCCAGTTTTTTCGTGGTCAGACAGATAAATACACCTGGCGGGATCTGGGCTCCAGCTATCTGATGTCAGACTTGCAGGCAGCGTACCTCTGGGCTCAACTTGAGGCTGCGGAACAGATTAATCAGCGACGGCTGACGTTATGGAATCAGTACTACCAGGCATTATTACCGCTGGAGCAACAGGGGCGGTTGTCGCTGCCGTCGGTTCCTGAAAACTGTACCCATAATGCGCATATGTTTTATATTCGTCTGGCAGATAATTCGGTCCGTTCACGTTTAATTGACTGGATGAAAGAAGCCGATATTTTAGCGGTATTCCACTATATTCCACTGCATAGTTCTCCTGCCGGACAACAGTTCGGACGCTTTCACGGGACCGACCGCTACACTACTGTGGAAAGTGAACGGCTGTTGCGCTTACCGCTGTTTTATAATCTGTCGGATAATAACCAGAAAACGGTTATCGGCTCACTGATGAGCTTTCTGCACTAATGTCGCTGGCAAAAGCCTCTGTCTGGACCTCCTTTTCAACGCTTATCAAAATTCTGGCCGGGTTGCTGGTGGTTAAACTACTGGCTGTCAGTTATGGCCCTGAAGGTATCGGGCTGGCTGGGAATTTTCGCCAGATGGTTACGGTACTGGGGGTTCTGGCCGGAGCCGGGATATTCAATGGGGTCACTCGTTATGTTGCTGAATATCAGGATCAGCCAGATAAGTTGCAGGCACTGACGGCGACCTCCTCCTCGATAATCATTGGCTTTTCGCTGTTGTTATGTGTGGTTTTCAGTCTGGCGGCGGCACCAATCAGTGAGTTGTTGTTTGGCAGCGACCAGTACCGCCAGGTAATCCGTATTGTCGCTTTTCTGCAGATTGGTATTGCCTGGACTAACCTGCTGCAGTCACAGCTAAAAGGGTACCGAAATGCACGGGCCAATGCGCTGGTTGTGGCCGGAGGCAGCCTGCTCGGTGTGGCAGGCTATCTGTTGTGCTGGCTGGTCGGGGGCTACTCCGGAGCTCTGGCCGGAATCGCGCTGGTTCCGGCTATCAGTCTGATACCTGCGATTGCTTTGCTGAAATCAGGTACTACCTTGCAATGGAGCTGGTTTATTCCTCGCTGGGATCCCCGGCTGGCGGCTCAGTTGCTCAGATATACCCTCATGGCACTGATGACCGCCATCACCCTTCCGGTCGCGTGGATTATGATGCGTAACCTGCTGGCAGCGCATACCGGCTGGCAACAGGTGGGACTCTGGCAGGGAGTTAGCAGCATTTCGGACGCCTGGTTGCAATTTATTACTGCGACTTTTAGTGTCTGGTTGCTGCCAACGCTGGCAAAACAAAGTGACAAGCAGGCGACCGGGCGCGTTATTTTTCGGGCATTGCGCTTTGTTATGCCAGTCGTCGCCGGAGTGGCATTACTGGTCTGGCTGTTGCGGGATGTTGCGATCTGGCTGTTATTTACTGCGAAGTTCGCCGCAATGCGCGATTTGTTTGTCTGGCAATTAACCGGTGACTTTTTTAAGGTAGGTGCCTACGTATTTGGTTACCTGGTCATTGCCAAAGCCTCTTTACGTTTCTATTTGCTCACCGAGCTGAGCCAGTTTGTGTTGCTGCTTGCCAGCGCCAGCTGGCTGATTCCGATGCACGGTGTTAGCGGAGCAGTTCAGGCCTATTGTCTGACTTATATGCTCTATTTTGCCCTGTGTGGGGCGGTGTTTATGTATTGGTACCGAAAATGACAAGCTTAATTCATCTGCTGGGGTCGGATATTCCGCATCATAACCTGACCGTGCTGCGTTTCTTTGACCAGCAGTTGTCAGTGCAGATTCCTGCCACCCGTGCCCGAAAATTTATGGTGGTTGCTCAGGACCCTCAGTCAGTTGCGGGATTTACAATGCTGGATGTGCAGGTATTTCCTGACAAAAATAGTCTGGCACAGGCAGTAGTGGAGTTAGCGGAAAACCGGCAACAACAATTTTTTTGCCATGGGCAGTTTAATCCCTGGTTGTGGCTGGCCTTAGCCAGCCGGAAAATTGCCCGCCACCAGTTGCACTGGCATATCTGGGGGGCTGATTTATATGAGGATTCCCGGCAGCTACGTTTCCGCCTGTTTTATCTGCTGCGCCGTATAGCCCAAAAACGGGTGGCCAGTGTCTGGGCGACCCGGGGAGATATCAGTCATTTGCGACAACGTGTGGCTTCGGTACCTGCTTCACTGCTCTATTTTCCGGCCCGTATGCCATCCTCTTCCCCGCCAGTTGCAGTGACGGAGGATGAGCAGCCACTGACTATCCTGTTAGGAAATTCAGGGGACCCGACGAATCGCCATGCAGAGGCTCTGGCCGATATCCGGCAGCAGTTCGGTCAACAGATACGGGTCATGGTACCTATGGGATATCCGGCGGGTAATGAGGCATATATTGCCCGGGTCAGGTCTGTGGCTGAACACTATTTTCCTGAAGGGCAGGTGACATTACTCACCGAAACCCTGGATTTTCCGGCTTATCTGGCGTTACTGGATAGCTGCCGTTTAGGCTATTTTATTTTTAAACGTCAGCAGGGGATTGGTACTCTCTGCCTGCTGATTGAGAAAAACATTCCGTTCGTGGTCAGCCGTGATAATCCGTTCTGGCAGGATTTGACCGAACAACAGCTGCCGGTATTATTTCGCGGTGATGACCTGTCACTGGCGGCAATTAATGAAGCCCGACGGCAGTTAGCCAGCTGCGATAAAACCGCCATTGCCTTTCTTTCTCCGGGGTATCTGGAAGGGTGGCACCGGATGCTGGTACAACTGGAACAGGGGGCGGTATCATGAATTTATTACAGCTTTCCGGGCTCACGCTGGTTTATCTTTGTTGCCTGGGTTTTGTGCTGGTACTGGCGGCAAAAGAGTTTCGCCGGGAGCGGTTTAACTTCCATCTGTTCTTTACTCTGCTGTTTTTGCTGACTTTCTACTTTGGTTTTCCGCTTACCTGCCTGCTGGTGTTCTGTTTTGATACTCCGGTCGTTTCCCCCGAATATTTACTGGCAGCATTGTTGTCTGCTACCGGTTTTTATGGAGTTTACTATCTGAGTTATAAGCTAAAATTCCGTCGTCCTGCTGTCGCCACTGCGCCGCCGTTGTTTAGCATGAACCGGGTTGAAACGTTGATTTTCTGTAGCCTGTTGGCGCTGATTGCTATCGGCACCGTCGGGGTGTTCTTTATGCATAATGGTTTCCTGCTGTTCCGGCTGAGTTCCTACAGCCAGATATTTTCCAGTCAGGTTTCCGGGGTGGCGCTCAAGCGGTTTTTTTATTTCTTTATTCCGGCGATGCTTATTGTCTATTTCCTCAAGCCGACCCGTAAGAACTGGTTAATATTCCTCGGATATACTGTCAGTTTTGGATTACTGACTTATCTGATTGTCGGGGGCACCCGGGCCAATGTCATTATCGCGTTTGCCCTGTTTTTGTTTATTGGTATTACCCGGGGCTGGATTAATCTCACCATGCTGGTATCGGCGGGTGTTTTGTCGGTAGTAGGCATGTTCTGGCTGGCCTTGCGCCGTTATAACCTGCAGGTCTCGGGCGATGAGGCATTCCATACATTTTTGTATCTCACGCGGGATACCTTTTCTCCGTGGGAAAATCTTGCCCTGTTACTGAGCCATTATCACCGGATTGAGTTTCAGGGGCTGGCACCGATGTGGCGGGATTTTTATGTGTTTATTCCCTCATGGCTGTGGCACGGTCGCCCGTCAGAGGTTCTGAACAGCGCCAACTACTTTACCTGGGATGTATTGCATAACCATTCCGGGCTGGCGATATCACCCACACTGATTGGTTCGCTGGTGGTGATGGGCGGAGTGTGGCTGTTGATTCCGGGAGCGGTGGTCGTAGGATTTATCATTCGTGGCTTCGATTATATTTATCGCCGGGCGATGCAGGAGTCTAACCGTTACACTGCGGCAGTGCTGAATAGCTTTTGTTTCGGAGCCATTTTCAATCTGATAGTGCTGGCACGCGAAGGGCTGGATGCTTTCGGGTCAAGAATCGTGTTTTTTAGCGTTATTTTTTTATTCTGCCTGGTGGTGGCCAAACTGTTGTTCTGGTTGCTGGACAGTGCAGGTGTCATTCGGCAACGCAAAACGCCGGTCACTGACACAGTATTAACATTTAAAAATCAATAACCTCTGGATTGTAGAAGGTAATGAATAAATACCCTGGTTCCCCTCCGTACCGGATTCGGGGGGTGTCGCTATACGGTTTCCGTTCAGTGAAACAATTCGCTGAGTTCCTGTTGCCTCCGGATAAGCCCCGCAGAGGGATGCTGGTGGCGATTAATGCGGAAAAGATACTCTCAGCCGAAAAAGATCCGTTGTTACAGGAGATCCTGTCTGAGGCCGAATTTAACTATGCTGACGGGATCAGCATTGTTCGTTCCGTCAGAAAAAAGTATCCGGGCAGTGATATCCGTAGAGTTGCCGGTGCCGATCTGTGGCAGGAGTTAATGCAACAGGCCGCAGAGAGGAAGATACCGGTGTATCTGCTGGGTGGAAAGCCGGAGGTGTTGCGGCAGACCTGCGATAAATTACACCGGTTGTGGCCGGTTAATATCGCTGGCAGCCACGACGGTTATTTTTCTGAGCAACAAACAGAAGCTGTTATTCAGAATATTGCCGACAGTGGTGCCAAAATTATCACAGTGGCGATGGGCTCACCGCGACAGGAGCTATTTATTCGCCGTTGCCGTGAAGTTTATCCTGATGCTCTGTATATGGGAGTCGGGGGGACTTACGATGTTTTCTGTGGCGTCGTGAAACGGGCGCCGGCAATCTGGCAGCAACTGGGGTTGGAGTGGTTATATCGTCTGATAAAGCAACCTTCACGCTGGCGGCGGCAGTGGCAATTGCTGCGTTATCAAAAGTATCACTGGCGGGGTGATTTATAGTGCCGGAGATTATTTCAGTGCAAAAGTTGCTCAGTGTGCTGGATCTTCAGTCAAACTGTGCAAACGATAAGCAAATGAATAATTTTATTAAAAAAGCACTAGACAGGATTAGCTCAACCCCGTAATATCCGCATCCGCAACGGCGCTAAGCGCCCGTAGCTCAGCTGGATAGAGCGCTGCCCTCCGGAGGCAGAGGTCTCAGGTTCGAATCCTGTCGGGCGCACCATTTTTGGTTAGCGTAAGAGCTGCAGTGATTTACCGCGAGAGTAGTAAAGGTGTTTTTAGCTACGTTGTAAGAAGTAAGAAAAATATGGTGGCTATAGCTCAGTTGGTAGAGCCCTGGATTGTGATTCCAGTTGTCGTGGGTTCGAGTCCCATTAGCCACCCCATTTTTTGCTGGATATGCGAAGGTGGCGGAATTGGTAGACGCGCTAGCTTCAGGTGTTAGTGTTCTTACGGACGTGAGGGTTCAAGTCCCTCTCTTCGCACCAGGCAAAAGATGCAGCAGTAAGCAGTATTTCGGCGAGTAGCGCAGCTTGGTAGCGCAACTGGTTTGGGACCAGTGGGTCGGAGGTTCGAATCCTCTCTCGCCGACCACTTTCGAAGAAACCCGCTTTTAGCGGGTTTTTTTACGCCTGTAGTCTGAAGAGGATGAGAACCTCCGCAGGAGGTTTGAGCCGAACGAAGTGAGACAACGTTGCTTTAGCAACGGCCCGCAGGGGCATCATCCTCTCTCGCCGACCACTTTCGAAGAAACCCGCTTTTAGCGGGTTTTTTTACGCCTGTAGTCTGAAGAGGATGAGAACCTCCGCAGGAGGTTTGAGCCGAACGAAGTGAGACAACGTTGCTTTAGCAACGGCCCGCAGGGGCATCATCCTCTCTCGCCGACCACTTTCGAAGAAACCCGCTTTTAGCGGGTTTTTTTACGCCTGTAGTTTGAAGAGGATGAGAACCTCCGCAGGAGGTTTGAGCCGAACGAAGTGAGACAACGTTGCTTTAGCAACGGCCCGCGAGTAGCCCTGCAGTCTGAGCAGGGCCATATCTTAGTTAGACCGGTTTAACTGAGCTTATAATAAAACAGCAAAGATATTCTGAAGCCGGTTAATATATTCTGGCGGTGTGTGGAAGGCTAAGAAAGTTGAAATTGAGGGCGAATCAATTTATCGCTTTGCCACCATTCTGGCATAAACTCATTTTCGCTTATCACAGATACCAGCTGGTAAGACAACTGATTAAGACCGGGGCGCCACTGCCGCATGGAAACGCTGATCTTACCTTTTCTGGATACACAATCGACAGAAGTAAAAACTTTATAAAACTTATTCTGCAGAGACTGCCTGAAACTTCGCAATCCGGTGTTTTTTGACGCTAATCTTGTTATAAGCGTGCATCCTGAATTACAGTAATTTAATGAAAAAGCCTGTCAACGCGGCTGTTATCGTTACTGCCATTTTCCGCCAGCTGACGATGCTCTGCCCGGTTTCTACCCACCAGATAACAGGATGATATAGTTATGCACCTGAATCACCCGCATGATACCCCACCTGCAGACACCATCGATTTTAACCAGTTTTTAGCAGTGGATATTCGTATCGGCACAATCATCTCCGCTGAAGCCTTTCCTGAAGCCCGTAAACCGGCCTATAAACTGACCATTGATTTTGGTCCCGGGATAGGGGTAAAGCGTTCCAGTGCACAAATTACAACCCATTATCAGTTGCAGGACCTGACTGGCAGACGAGTGGCTGCGGTGGTTAATTTCCCGCCGCGGCAGATAGGTAAGTTTATGTCCGAGGTGCTGACCTTAGGATTTCCGGACGCTGCCGGAGAGGTGGTGTTATTTGCACCTGACAAAGATGTCCCTGACGGAAGCCGTCTGTTCTGAGTTATACAGTTACCGGTTCAGGGGGAGTTCTTTAATGAGTTAACTTCCGTTGTCCGTCGTATGGCACTTAACCGGGCTTATCGGGCATGTGAAATAACGAAAGAAATGGAAATTATGGAGTGATCATGTCCGTGGAGCTCAATGGGTTTATCAGTGTCCCGCAGCCAGGCAGAATACAACCAGTGTTTGACGGGGTTGTGGCTGAGGTGATAACCCGACTAACCAGTCAGTTTCCGACACTTATCCATAGTATCTATATTTATGGCAGCGTGGCGAGGGGGGATGCATTGCCGGGACGGTCAGATCTCGATCTGACTGTGATTTTCGCAACCCAGCCGGATGTTGCCACATTACAGAAAATAGACGCTGTTCAGAAGCTGGCCGAAAATAATCACCCACAGGTGAGCAAAATCGATTTTGATTGTGGTGTTCTGACAGAGGTACTGAGCGATGAAAACCGGCTGAGCTGGGGATACTGGCTGAAACACCATTGTGTCTGCGTGTACGGCGAAAATTTAAGTCTGCGGTTTGATCCTTTTAGACCTTCGCCGGCAATTGCTCTGGCGGTCAATGGTGACTTTATGGCCGTCATACGCAGACTGGTCTGTCAGATTCAGAACACTGATGCTCCCCTCCGGCAGAGACAATGGCTGAGATCTGCGGCCAGAAAAGCCATTCGGGCCACCAGTATTCTCCGTGGTGCGGAAGATACCGACTGGCCGGATAGTCTGCAGCAACATGCAGAAAAGTTTATGACCCGCTATCCCCAACTATCTTCAGCGACCCGGACGCTGGTAGCGCTGTGTACCGCCTCAGACGGAGATATCCGTCAGGACTGTGAAGCCGTCCTGGCATTCGCCCACCGGCTGCAACAGGAGCATGCTGACGGGATATCATCCTCTTCAGAGACAGGCAACAATATCCTCTGAGATGCTGTCATGAAGAGTGCAGTGTGTCGGAAATATCCTGCCATAGTTGCTGTAAGCGTGGGCTAATCCGGGGATGATCGATTAATTGTTGTTCTGTGATATCGGGTAAAACGTAGCGGCAATCCAGAGTTGCGGCCGGACTGCAGCTATCTGAAAGCATCCCTCCCATTACGGTTACAATTTCTCTTAGATGCCCCTGAGCCAGATCAGTACGTGGCGAGAGGTTTGGCATGGCGACAGGCTTGTCGAGCAATTCACCGCTACTTACCAGCCAGTCGAGAGCATTTTTGATTACTCCGCTTACCCCATGTGCATATTCAGGACTGACGATTAAAAATAAATCTGCCTGCTGTAATTCATGTCGCCACTGGCTGACGATTTCAGGAGCTGCATCTTCAAGATCAGGGTTAAACAGCGGGAGATTTCCAGGCAATGCACTGATTTCAAAACTGATATCTTTCGGGGCAATCAGAGCCATAGCACGCAGGAAAAGGCTGTTCAGCGAACTGTTACGCAAACTTCCGGAGATACCGATAACTTTAAACATGCAGTTGTCTCTGCTCAATAGGGCTCCGGCTAACTGTCCGGGCCAGAAGAAAAGTCGGGCTACAGAATACTGATCGATAACTGTCGCTGTAAAGTCACAGGTTTATAAACAGATTGTCGTCGAATGAAGACATTTATCTTTATGATAAATATGAGTTATTTATATAGCAGGGAGGTTTGTCGCCATTCGGTGACGAAACCGGAACAGAGGCTGTTTCCGTACCGCTTCTGTGTTGCCGTCTGTGTTTTATTTATATGATTAAATTCAATGAGATATGATTTTACGGCTCATTAAAAGACAATCTGGCATTGATCATGCAATAGTGAGCTTGTAGATGCTCATTCTCCTTTTTATGTCTGACGTTGGTCACATAATCCCTGGAATGAAGCAGAGCCCTTTACCGATACCTGTTATCTGCCATCTCACAAATTATTGATGAGAATTTCAGATATTACGTTGAGTCTGGTATCAGCTGTTGTCTATCGACCTGATTTTACACCTGCCTGATTGCAGGTGTTTTTTTTGCCAAAAAAAAGCGCCTTTGAAAGGCGCTTTGGATTGTAAAATTTACTGTTCCGGATTCTGCTTAAGTGTCAGCAACAGGCCTTCACGTCGCATGCGGGCGGCTTCTTCCGGACGGCCAATCTTGTCATAACAATCTGCCAGCCAGGCATAATCAAAACCATCCGGGCGTTGTTTCAGGGCCTGAGTAAAGGCATCTGCAGCCTGCTGCCATTGGGCCTGGCGCATCAGCATTTGTCCCAGGGTACTGTTCAGCAGCGGTGTAGCACCGTGTTGTTTAATCTGCTGACGCAACGCTTTTTCCAGAGGTTCTGGTTGCGGACTATTAATTCCTGGCAGTAACAGAATCAGACGTTCGTCGTACTGACGCTTGAGCCCGGTCAGTACAATCTCCTGGGCCATCAGCGGGTCATTACACTCAATCAGATGGTTCGCCATGGCAACCTGCAGGGAAATATCCTGGCGGGTTTTGCGGCTTTGGTTTTTCCACCACTGTTTCAGACCTTCACTACCTTGTTCTGCCATGGCCTGATTCATCATGCCGAGCCAGGCCCGCTCACGTAAATCCTGCAAGTGCTGCTCATTACCGGTTTGTACCTTCTCCATTGATGGCAGAATATCCAGTAATGCCCGCCATGCTCCGGTATTAAGATAAGCCTGCTCTGCCAGGCGCAGAACCTCAGGATGCCGCGGCGCGACCTCCAGCAGTCGATCGAGGCAGTGCCTGGCTGCGTGATCTTCATGGCGAGCCAGCAGAATGCGGGCACGGGTGATTTCTACCGGGATCTGGTTATCGGTACTGACTTCCGCGGCACGTTCCAGATGCTGGTTTGCCCTGACTTCATCGCCACGCTGTTGAGCGGCTTCGGCGGCCAGCAGATAGTTAGCCAGCGGATCCGCCGCATAATCAGCATCACGGGATAACAGTTTCTCAACCTGTTTATGATCACCTTCCGCCAGTTTGATCAGGGCATCACGTGTCTGGCGCTGTGCACGACGACGTTTACGGCCACTGAACCAGCCACGGGTTCGTATCCCGGTACGCAGCACTCTGCGCAATAACCACTCGATGGCCAGAATAACCAGCAGTGCGACAATCAGAATAATCACCAGTCCGGTGACGCTGGTTTCAATATTCCAGTTATCGGTCTGAATCAGAACATAGCCCTGATGACCTGCGAGCATAGGTCCAAGAACGATGCCAGCCAGCAGCAGCAAAAAAACAATCAAAACTTTTAGCATCATCAGCCTCCCTGTTTGCCGGCTACCGGCTCAGGGGAAGGTGAAGGCTGGCTGAGCAGACCGCGCACCCGGGTTTGCATTAGCTTATCCAGCAATGGCTGGCTGGAGAGGGAATCCGGAACATCCATTGCAATAGTTTGCTGCTCAAGAGTGTCTATCTGAGCCAGGAAAGCTTTGGTGGCCGGATCACTGGCGTCATACCATGAGCGTACCCAGGTAGAAACGGATTCCAGTGACTGTTTATAAATTTCCTGCTGATGGCGGGGAACTGCCTGTGCGGCTATCAGCAACGAAGAACGGATATTTTCCCGCAGATAAATATCCTGATTAGGGGCCAACAGTGGCTGAGCTGTGTTATCACGACGACGGATAGTAATAAAGTTATCCATGAAATCATGCCAGCTTTTTACCAGGTTTTCGCGCCAGTGAGCCAGAGACCCGGAGAGTTCTTTACTGTCCTCATCCATTGGATTGTTATGGTCTTCATTATCTGCCAGTCGCAGATTATCAACACCGTTAGCCAACTGGTTGAGCTGCAAAATAATGCCATCGTAGTCCACCTGGCTGACGGCAGATAACGCACTGATGTCCTGAGTTAATGCACGACGGACATTCAGCACACTGGGATCATTCATCTCTGCCAGGCTGCCATCGGCACTTTTCAGCAATGCTGCCGCAGTGGTCGCATCCTGGTCGCTCCATAGTTTACGTCCGGCCAGTTTCACCAGGTAATCGGCCTGAGCTATCAGCCAGTTATTACTGTCGTTGCCGGTTAGCGCTGTCACTTTTTCCTGCAGGGTATCCAGCGCTTTGCTGGTCGTTTCCTGCCGCAGTTTCGCATCCTGCAGCGCCTGGTTGGCAGCAGATAGCTGTTCTGTCAGCTGTTGCTGAGCAGTGCCTGACTGCTGTTGTAACGTATTCAGTTTGTCATTCAATGCCGACAGCGACTGAGCATCAGCACTCTGTTGCTGCTTAATGTACCAATAGCTTCCGGCACCGGTCGCCAGAGCAATGATAATGGCCACAATGGCTAAAGGGGTTCCTCTATTCCTTGCTGTCGAAGTTTTATCATCCGTTCCGGGAGTCAACTGCTCTTCCGGCGGAGTCACTTCAGGTATGGCGGAGGGGTCTTTGTGTTCCGTCATGTTGGCTCATCCCATTATAGTAAGTTCAGTGTAACGCACGTAATAACGCATCGTTATCCGCACCATCAGCTACTGTCACTGAATGCCAGCCTAATTCACTGGCCAGAGTAGCTAAACGTTCACTGACGACAACCAGCCGGCAGTGCAATAGCCATTCCCTGCGATCAATTGCCGGAAACAGCGAATATAAAAGTTTTAGCATTTCGCCACTGGTAACGACCAGGGTGGTGATACCTTGCCTGCGCCAGCGGACAGCTTGTTCCGCACCCTGATACTGGCAGGGAATGCGTTGATAGCATTCACACAGCTCTACCCGGGCACCACGCTGCTGTAATGTTTCGGCCAGCAGATCCCGGCCACCATTGCCGCGTAATATTAATATGTGTTTACCACTCACATCTTTGAGCGAAGGCAGATTAAGTAGTGTTTCACTGGTGGCACTGTGTTCAGGGTAGTTCACAGTTTGCTGACAGGCCATATGTAAATCTAATGCTGTCCGACGCCCTATAGCATAATAGTCGACACTGGCCGGCCATGCAGTATTGGTTTGCATCATTGCTGGTACTGCAAAATGGACTGCTTGATGCGATACCGCAAAGACCATGTCATTGGCTTGCAAGGCCTCCAGCCGCGTGGCAAGTGACGCCAGGTCTTTGCCTGGCGTATATTCAATCAGCGGGAAACTCCAGGCATGTTTGCCTGTCTGGCGCAGTCTGGTAACCAGCTCTGACGCCGAGGGCTCCGGCCGGGTGACCAGAATGGTCATACCGGAGGCTGCCCCTGATAGACCTCACGCAGAATTTCACCGGCACCTTTTTCCAGCAGCTCTTCTGCCAGGGCGATACCCAGTTGCTCGGCCTGGTCGCGATGGCCCCGACGCTCAGCACAGATCATTTGCGAACCATCCGGAGTGCCTACCAGGCCGCGCAACCATAACTGATCATCCGCCTGCAATAATGCGTAACTGCCAATCGGAACCTGACAACCACCTTCCAGGCGCGTATTCATCGCACGTTCAGCCCGGACACAGGTTTCAGTATCGTGATGATTCAGTGACTGTAACAGGGCGATCAGCGCAGTATCATTGGTACGGCATTCAATACCAACGGCTCCCTGACCGACCGCGGGCAGCGAGACTTCTGCAGGAAGTGTACTGCGGATACGGGACTCAAGGCCCAGACGCTTCAGCCCGGCGGCAGCCAGAATAATTGCATCATATTCACCGGCATCGAGTTTGGAGAGGCGGGTTCCGACATTTCCACGTAATGAGCGAATCACCAGATCAGGGCGACGGGCACTGATCTGACACTGCCGGCGCAGACTGGAGGTTCCGACGACAGCACCTTCCGGCAGTTCATCCAGAGAGGCATATTTTTCGGAGACAAAAGCATCCAGCGGATCAGCACGTTGGCAAATAGTCACCAGACCCAGCCCTTCAGGGAAGGCGACCGGAACATCCTTCATTGAATGCACGGCAAGGTCGGCACGATTTTCCAGCATGGCCAGTTCCAACTCTTTGACAAACAATCCTTTGCCGCCAACCTTGGATAGCGGGGTATCCAGCAGAACGTCACCCTTAGTCACCATTGGGACCAGTTCAACCCGGACCTCCGGATGGGCAGCCATTAATTGTTCCTGAACATAATGCGCCTGCCAGAGAGCAAGCGGGCTTTGCCGGGTGGCGATGCGGATAATTTTATCAGACATGTCTTTAACCGTTTTAATCGTTTGTTAATCATCCTATCATTTAAACAGCAAATGTGGCAGGCTTCGGCGATGAAATCCATGCGCCGGTCATGGGATTGCCCCTGATACAGAGGGGGAACTCTCCGCACCGAATATTAAGATTTCAGCGTGAAAGGTGATAAAATAGTCACCGGAGTCATTGTGTTTAGCCAGCATAGGATGAGAGGCTAACCGCCCGCATTTCCCTGGCCGGATCTAATCCGGGTTGAGGAAAATAAAGGGAACCGTGGGAGCGACAGTGCTTAATTACCGGAAAAAACAGGCAAAACGTCTTGTACCTTTATATTGAGACTCTGAAACAGAGACTGGATGCCATTAATCAACTGCGGGTTGATCGGGCAATGGCGGCGATGGGGCCTGCCTTCAGGCAGGTGTATAGCCTGCTGCCGGTATTTCTACAATATCATCACCCTATGCTGCCAGGTTACCTGGACGGTAATGTGCCCCACGGCATTAGTTTTTTCACGCCTGTAGAAAACCAGCAGCTAATGCTGGATAAGCTCTGTCACTCTCCTGTGAAGTTGCCGGAAATTTCTCCCGGCGAAGCCCCGATTACCGGGGTCTATTCGATGGGTAGTACCTCTTCCGTTGGACAGAACAGTGTCTCCGATCTGGATATCTGGGTCTGTCATCAGTCATGGCTGGACAACGACGAACGACAAAAATTACAGCAAAAATGCAATTTGCTGCGTCAATGGTGCCTGTCTCTGGGAATTGAAGTCAGTTTCTTTCTGATTGATGAAAATCGTTTTCGCCATAATGAAAGCGGCAATCTGGGAACTGAAGATTGCGGAAGTACTCAGCATATTTTATTGCTGGATGAATTTTATCGCTCGGCAGTACGGATGGCAGGTAAGCGTATTCTGTGGAATATGGTGCCGGGTGAGGAAGAGGGGCATTACGACGATTATGTGATGTCGTTGTATGCCGGTGGTGCTCTGACTCCGAACGAATGGCTTGACCTGGGGGGCCTGGGCACCCTGTCTGCTGAAGAGTATTTCGGCGCCAGCCTCTGGCAGCTGTATAAGAGTATCGATTCACCGTACAAAGCTGTGTTGAAAACCCTGCTGCTGGAATCTTACACCCGTGAGTATCCAAATACCCGGTTGCTGGCGATGGATATTAAGCAGCGTCTGCATGACGGCGAGATTGTCAGTTTCGGGCTGGACCCCTACTGCATGATGCTGGAAAAAGTGACCCGCTACTTACAGGAAATTGATGATCCGGCCCGGCTGGACCTGGTGCGGCGCTGTTTCTATCTGAAAGCCTGTGAAAAACTGACCGAAGAGCGCCCTCAGGTCCGTTCGCAATGGCGGCGGGAAATTCTGAGCCAGCTGGTCAAAGAGTGGGGCTGGGACACTCAGCGTCTGGAAATACTGGACAGCCGTGCCAGCTGGAAAATTGAACAGGTTCGTGAAGCGCATAACGAATTGCTGGATGCGATGATGCAAAGTTATCGTAACCTGATCCGTTTTGCGCGGCGGAATAATTTAAGTGTCAGCGCCAGCCCGCAAGATATCGGGGTGCTGACCCGTAAGTTGTATGCGGCTTTTGAAGCGTTACCAGGAAAAGTTATTCTGGTTAACCCGCAGATCTCTCCTGATTTGTCCGAGGAGCATCTGACATTTATTCATGTTCCTGAAGGACGGGCCAACCGCCCGGGCTGGTATCTGTACAATAAATCCCCTGATATGGATTCCATTATCAGCAACCAGCCACTGGAATATAACCGCTATCTGATCAAGCTGGTGGCCTGGGCCTGGTTTAACGGTTTACTGACTGATAAAACCCTGTTGCATATCAAAGGCAATGGC
Source organism: Tatumella citrea (assembly GCF_002163585.1). NCBI lineage: Bacteria > Pseudomonadati > Pseudomonadota > Gammaproteobacteria > Enterobacterales > Erwiniaceae > Tatumella > Tatumella citrea. Next base: position 3,985,350 of record NZ_CP015579.1, on the reverse strand, counting down.
GGTTGTGATGCCGGACGGTTACAGGAAGTGGTCAGTGATGTGTCTCAGCACTTTCCTCTGCGGGTGCCGGCTCCGACGCCAAAAGCACTGTATAGCCCGTGTGAAATCCGTCATCTGGCGATTCTGGTCAATCTGGAATACGACCCGACGGCTGAATTCCGTAATCAGGTCGTGCATTTCGATTTCCGCAAACTGGATGTCTTTAGCTTTGGACAACAGCAGCGATGTCTGATCGGCAGTATTGACCTGCTGTATCGCAATTCATGGAACGAAGTCCGAACTCTGCATTTCAGTGGTGAACAATCGATGATTGAAGCACTGAAAACTATTCTGGGTAAGATGCATCAGGATGCTCTGCCACCGGATGCGGTCGAAGTCTTCTGCTACAGCCAGCATTTACGGGGATTGATCCGCACCCGGGTTCAGCAACTGGTTTCAGAATGTATCGACATCCGTTTATCCAGCACCCGACAAGAACCGGGGCGCTTTAAGGCCCTGCGACTGGCCGGAGATACCTGGGGTGTGTTCTTCGAGCGGATGAGTGTCTCAGTGCAGAAACTGGAAAATGCGGTGGAATTTTACGGCGCTATCTCTAATAACAAACTGCACGGGTTGTCGATTAAAGTCGATTCGCAACAGGCCGATTTGCCGCCCGTGGTTAACAACTACGCCAGTGAAGGTATTATCCAGTTCTTCTTCGAGAATAATCCGTCATCTGAGTCTGATGATTTCAGTATTTATATTCTGGATGAGAATAACCGGGTAGAAGTTTACCGTCATTGTGAGGGGAGCCGGGAAGAACTGGTGCGGGATGTTAGCCGTTTCTATTCATCTTCGCATGACCGCTTTACCTACGGTTCCAGCTTCGTCAACTTTAACCTGCCACAGTTCTACCAGTTAGTGACTGAGGATGGAAAAAGTAAAGTATTGCCTTTCCGTTCTGTTTCACATGATGAAGTGGCAGAAGACGTTTCACCACAACTCAGTCGTGATGTGCTGCCGCGCTCCCGCAGCCTGTTCTGATAACACTCCAGCCGCGGAAAAATGACCGCGGCCTGAGAGTGCTGGTCAGAAACTGAATTTCTCGCCAGACTGAGCAGTACAGGCATCTGCCAGCAGTACCCAGAAATCACCGCCGGTGCGATCGCACACCCAGCGCGGTGCCTGATAACTGAAATGATAGCCGCCAGCTTTGGTCGCCAGCCAGACCTGATGCATCGGTTCCTGACGATTAATCACAATTTTGCTGCCGTTTTCAAAACTCAGGGTCATCACGCTGCCGTGAGTTTCATAATCGATATCGGCATCACCGTCATGCTCATCCAGGCGTTCTTCTACAGCCCGCAGCAATTGGTCAGCCTGTTGGTGGAATTCACTGTCGTTCATCATAGCTCCCGTGTTTTTGGCAAAGTATAGCGCGCTGATATTGTTTGCCAATCTTTGTCTGAGCGGTCTGGCCTGAGATATTGAACAGGTTATGCGAATTCAGGGATTTTCTGTTGCTTTTCCTTGTTCAACTGCGATGATAAGTGAATGAGATAAAGCACAGAATGAGTGTAACCAAAATGAAGAAAATGGTCGGCTGGCTGGCGATAATTGTAATCCCGGCAGCATTAACGGGATGCGGGCTGAAGGGGCCGCTTTACTTTCCTAAAGCTGAAACTACCAAGAAAGAGAGGCAGCAGGAAACTGCAACTAAACCCTGGAAAGATGACACCACAGCACCAGCAGGCACTGTGTCACCGTAATTAACCGATCACCGGCGGAGCAAAAAATGCAGTTTTCTAAAATGCACGGTCTCGGCAATGATTTTATGGTCGTTGACGCGGTCACTCAGAATGTTTTCTTCTCGCCGGAGCTCATTCGCCGGCTGGCAGACAGGAATCTTGGGGTCGGATTTGATCAGTTGCTGATTGTTGAGCCGCCTTATGATCCGGATCTGGATTTTCACTACCGTATTTTTAATGCGGATGGCAGCGAAGTTGCACAGTGTGGCAACGGCGCCCGCTGTTTTGCACGTTTTGTTCGCCTGAAAGGGCTGACCAATAAAAGCGATATCCGTGTTAGTACCCAAACCGGCAGAATGACCCTCAGCGTCACTAATGATGAGCTGGTGCGGGTTAATATGGGTGAACCTGATTTCGAACCTGGCAATGTTCCTTTCCGCGCCAATAAGGCCGAAAACCTCTACCTGATGCGTCTGGCAGAGCAAACAGTGATGTTTGGTGTGGTATCGATGGGCAATCCTCACTGTGTGATTCAGGTGGATAGTGTACAAACCGCCGCCGTGGAAGTGCTAGGTCCACAGATGGAAAGCCATGAGCGCTTTCCGGAACGGGTGAATGTGGGTTTTATGGAAGTTGTGTCAGAGTCCCATATTCGCCTGCGGGTCTTTGAGCGTGGCGCTGGTGAAACCCAGGCTTGCGGCAGCGGCGCCTGTGCAGCTGTTGCCAGTGGTATTCAGCAAGGATTACTCGGTGACAAAGTACGGGTAGATTTGCCTGGCGGCAGCCTGCAGATTGCCTGGGGTGGTCCGGGAACACCACTGTATATGACCGGTCCAGCGACTCATGTTTACGACGGATTTATTCATTTATGAAACCAGATGAAGACCCGGAATTACTGAATGTTGTAACTCCCGATGATCAGTCGGTCAGTGATTATCTGCGCCTGAACCCTGATTTTTTTATCCGTAATGCCCGACAGGTTGAACAAATGCAGGTTCCGCACCCGGTACGCGGAACCACTTCGCTGGTGGAGTGGCATATGGCCCGCCAGCGCAACCACATCCAACAGCTGGAAGAAGAGATCACATTGCTGATGGAGCAGGCAACCGCTAATCAGCAATTATTTGGTCAGTTGCTTTCGTTACAGTCTCATCTGGCCTGTGCCGACAGCCTGCAGGAAATGCTGAACCGGTTGCATCGCTGGGCCAGAGATTTGGGGTTAGCCGGTGCCACGGTCAGATTGTTTAACGAACAATGGCAAATCGGTGCACCTTCTGACTTTACCCGACTAGGGCTTTCCCGGCAGGCGTTCGATGCACTGCGCATTCAGCGTCTCGGCCAGCGACAACACTATCTCGGACCACTGAATGGCCCTGAGTTATTGTTGCTGTTACCGGAAGCCAAAGCAATTGGTTCGGTGGCAATGTCACTGATGGGTAATGATGAGGACGTCGGGGTACTGATTTTCAGCAGCCGCGATAAACAGCATTACCATCCGGGAATGGGCACTGAATTGCTGCAATATCTGGCGGGTATGCTGCCAGACTTGCTGTCGCGCTGGATTAGCCGCAGATGAACAGGGAAATGCCTCTGTCGTTACAGGCTCCCGTCGAGAGTTTTCTGCGCTATCTGAAAGTCGAGCGACAGCTCAGCCCGTTAACCGTCACCAGTTACCAGCGGCAGTTAGCCGTGCTCACAGAGATGATGGATGATATGGGGCTTCAGCAGTGGGCCCAACTGGAGCCGGCACATGTCAGGGCGTTGGCTGCTAAAAGCCGACGGGCAGGATTGCAGGCCAGTAGTCTGGCATTGCGGTTGTCAGCTTTACGTAGTTTGCTGGACTGGCAGGTAGGACAAGGCTTGCTGCCGGCGAATCCGGCGAAAGGTGTAGCAACCCCGAAAGCTCCCCGACACCTGCCGAAAAATATAGATGTCGATCAGATGGGGCAGTTGCTGGAAATTGATCTGAACGACCCGTTGTCGGTACGTGACCGGACAATGCTGGAAGTGATGTACGGCGCAGGCCTGCGTCTGTCGGAATTAGTTAACCTGGACTGTCGCCATTTTGATGCTGAACAGGCCGAAGTCTGGGTGATGGGTAAGGGCAGCAAAGAGCGGCGACTGCCGGTTGGCAGAACCGCCTGCGAATGGTTACTGCGCTGGCTGGAAATGCGGGAGCTGTTCGGCCCGCAGGATGACGCGATATTCCTTTCCATGCAGGGCAAACGTATCTCTGCACGTAATGTTCAGAAACGATTTGCTGAATGGGGTATCCGCCAGGGAGTGAACAGCCATATTCACCCACATAAATTACGCCACTCTTTTGCTACCCATATGCTGGAATCCAGTGGCGATTTGCGGGCAGTGCAGGAGCTGCTGGGCCACGCTAATCTGTCCACCACTCAGATTTATACCCACCTGGATTTTCAGCATCTGGCTACAGTTTATGATGCTGCACATCCCCGTGCTAAACGAGGAAAAAAATAATGCGTTTTTACCGTCCCACCGGCAAAGTCCGGGCGATGACGTTTGACCTGGACGATACGTTGTACGATAACCGTGAGGTTATCCTGACCACCGTCAAAAAGACCCACCAGGCACTTCAGGATTTCCACCCCGGATTACGTGATATCTCTCTGAGAGAGTATGAGACAGCCCGCGAAGAAATAATGCATCACCAGCCTGATGCGGTCCATGACGTTACCGCCTGGCGGGAAAAAGCCGTATACCGGGTGATGCAAAAAGCCGGATTATCAGAAGCGTTATGTCGCGAAGGAGCGACCCATGTGATGTCAGTATTTGCCGCCTGGCGAAGTGAAGTCACAATGCCACAAAGCACCCATGATACTCTGGCTTATCTGGCGCAGCGTATCCCGCTTGCCGCTATCACCAATGGTAATGCCGACCCGCATCTGATGGGGATTGCCGGATATTTTCGTTTTATTCTGCGTGCCGGGCCGCATGGCAAGGCCAAGCCGGCAGAGGATATGTACCGGCTGGCAGAAGAAAAACTGCAAATACCGGCCGCTGAAATTCTGCATGTCGGCGATGATTTAACCACTGATGTGGTGGGTTCGTTGCGCAGTGGATTCCAGTCATGCTGGATTAACCCTTACCAGCAGAACCTGATGATTGCCAGTGATGCGCGGTTGTTACCTCATCTGGAAATTTCACGGTTGGATTCGCTGACCACGCTGCTATAATGGCTGTAAAAATATACAGCTAAATTTCCCTGATACGCGGTGCCTATGGACGTTTCTGATCTGCTCAACAGTTTAAATGATAACCAGCGTGAAGCCGTTGCGGCACCGCGCAGTAACCTGCTGGTACTGGCAGGAGCGGGCAGCGGCAAGACCCGCGTACTGGTACACCGTATTGCCTGGTTGCTGACGGTCGAAAACTGTTCCCCGTATTCCATCATGGCAGTGACCTTCACCAATAAAGCGGCCGCTGAGATGCGTCATCGTATCGAACAGGTGTTGGGAACCACCCAGGGCGGGATGTGGATTGGTACCTTCCATGGGCTGGCACATCGTTTGTTACGGGCCCATCCGTTGGATGCCGGATTACCTCAGGATTTTCAGATTCTCGACAGTGAAGATCAGTTACGGTTACTGAAACGTCTGATTAAAGCCCTGAATCTGGATGATAAACAATGGCCTGCCCGCCAGGCTATGTGGTACATCAACGGCAAAAAAGATGAAGGTCTGCGGCCGAAACATATTGAAAGTTACGGCAATCCGGTTGAACAAACCTGGCTGAAAATTTATCAGGCATATCAGGAAGCCTGTGACCGCGCCGGGCTGGTCGATTTTGCCGAACTGTTATTACGGGCCCATGAATTGTGGCTGAATAAACCGCATATTCTGAATCATTACCGCGAGCGTTTTACTAATCTGTTGGTGGACGAATTCCAGGATACTAACAACATCCAGTATGCCTGGATACGGATGCTGGCGGGTGATACCGGCAAAGTCATGATCGTTGGCGATGATGATCAGTCAATTTACGGCTGGCGTGGTGCTCAGGTGGAGAATATTCAGCGCTTCCTTACTGACTTCACCGGTGCTCAGACTATCCGCCTGGAACAAAACTACCGTTCAACCAGCAATATTCTGAAAGCGGCCAATACCCTGATTGCCAATAATCAGGGAAGGTTAGGAAAAGAACTGTGGACTGAAGACGGTGATGGTGAACCCATCTCGTTGTACTGCGCTTTCAATGAGCTGGATGAAGCCCGGTTTGTGGTCGGTCGAATTAAGCACTGGCATGAACAGGGTGGATCGCTGGCCGACTGTGCCATTCTTTACCGCAGCAATGCTCAGTCGCGCGTACTGGAAGAAGCCTTGCTGCAAAGCAGCCTGCCTTATCGTATTTATGGCGGTATGCGCTTTTTCGAACGCCAGGAAATTAAAGATGCCCTGGCCTATTTACGGCTGATATCTAACCGCAATGATGACGCCGCCTTTGAGCGGGTAGTGAACACCCCGACACGGGGGATTGGTGACCGTACTCTGGATGTGGTTCGTCAGGCGGCCCGGGACCGGCAACTGACCCTCTGGCAATCCTCCCGCGAGTTACTGTCGGAAAAGGTGCTGGCCGGCAGAGCGGCTTCGGCGCTGTTACGTTTTATTGAGCTGATTGATTCGTTATCACGGGAAACCAGCGATCTGCCTCTGCATGTTCAGACTGACAGGGTCGTGAAAGACTCCGGTTTGTGGATGATGTACGAGCAGGAAAACGGAGAGAAAGGCCAGACGCGTATCGAAAACCTTGAGGAACTGGTCACTGCGACCCGGCAGTTCAGCTATCAGGATGAAGATCAGGATTTGATGCCGTTGCAGGCGTTTCTGTCACATGCTGCGCTGGAAGCCGGTGAAGGTCAGGCGGATAAATGGCAGGATGCAGCGCAACTTATGACCATGCATGCGGCTAAAGGTCTGGAATTTAGCCAGGTCTTTATTGTGGGCATGGAAGAAGGGATGTTCCCAAGCCAGATGTCGTTGGAAGAGGGTGGACGGCTGGAAGAAGAGCGGCGATTGGCTTATGTCGGCGTCACTCGTGCTATGCAGAAGCTGACTCTGACCTATGCCGAAAGCCGGCGTCTGTATGGAAAAGAAGTTTACCATCGCCCGTCACGATTTATCGGTGAAATACCTGAAGAGTGCATCGAAGAGGTCCGGTTAAGGGCGAGTGTCAGCCGGCCGGTCAGCCATCAACGGATGGGGGCTCCGGTCACTAACAATGATAGTGGCTTTGCGCTGGGGCAGCGGGTCCGGCATGCTAAATTTGGTGAAGGTACTATCATTAACCTGGAAGGTAGCGGTGAGCATTCCCGGGTCCAGGTAGCATTCCAGGGGCAGGGGATTAAATGGCTGGTAGCGGCCTATGCCCGTCTGGAAAGCGCATGATTACGGGGAGTTTTCTTGACGATTTTTTCGTCTCAGCGTAACATGCGCGCACTATTATTATCAGAGGACAATGCCTTGGACACGCCCAGTCGCTGCTGGCACACAGACCTGAACAACAGGCAACCCCGCTAAGGCAACCTCTTTTTACCGGTAGCCCTGGCGGTTATCGGTGACTCTCTGTAAATCATCGTCATTTGAGCCAGCACTGATTTGTCACATCTGTGATTTATCGTGTTCGGGCGCCTGCTGTGCCAATCATCGGTTTTTCCTGCGGTGTACAGCCTTGTCCCATCCTGTCAGATATGGGGAGTACGTACTGCTATGCTGAGTGCATTTAAACTGGAAGAAAATCGGTTAACCCGTCTGGAAATGGAAAGTGATGACAATACACTCACTTCCTCAGTCTGGATTGACCTGATTGAACCTGAAGAACAGGAACGTGAATATGTTCAGGAACAGTTAGGGCAAAGCCTGGCGACCCGTCCTGAGCTGGAGGATATCGAAGCCTCAGCACGTTTTTTTGAAGATGAAGACGGACTGCATATTCACTCATTCTTCTTTTTCGAAGATGCAGATGACCATGCAGGTAATGCCACGGTCGCTTTTACCATTCGCGACGGTCGCTTGTTTACCCTGCGTGAACGTGAACTGCCGGCATTCCGGCTTTACCGTATGCGGGCCCGTAATCAGACGCTGATCGACGGTAATGCTTTCGAGTTATTGCTGGATCTGTTTGAAACCAAAATTGAACAGCTGGCGGATGAGATTGAAAACATCTATACCGCGCTGGAGAAGTTAAGCCGCGTCATTATGGAAGGTCAGCAGGGAGAAGAGTACGACGAAGCCCTGTCACGACTGGCGGAACTGGAAGATATCGGCTGGAAAGTGCGTTTGTGTCTGATGGATACCCAGCGGGCTCTGAACTTCCTGGTCAGGAAAGCGCGTCTGCCGGCCAACCAGCTGGAGCAGGCCCGTGAAGTCTTGCGCGATATCGAATCACTGTTACCGCACAACGAATCGCTGTTTCAGAAGGTTAACTTCCTGATGCAGGCGGCGATGGGCTTTATCAGCATTGAGCAAAACCGGATCATTAAGATCTTCTCGGTAGTGTCGGTGGTATTCCTGCCGCCAACTCTGGTTGCCTCCAGTTACGGGATGAACTTTGAGTTTATGCCGGAGCTGAAATGGAGCTTTGGCTATCCCGGAGCGATTGTGCTGATGATTCTGGCGGCACTGGCACCGTATCTGTACTTTAAACGGCGTAACTGGCTGTAAACTGCCTGCCCGGGCAACACAGTATTTTTGTGGTTGCCCTCCTGTTTGCCGTTCACTCATCACCGCCCGGAGATATCGCTGTCTGCGGGCGGTTTTGTTTCTGTTTTCTGATAGTGTGATCCGTATTGTCGGGTTACTGCCCCGTGGCCGGAAAACTGTGTTTTTTTGCTGAGCCAATCACCACCAGTGCGGCCAGCAGTAACACCAGTATCACGGCCGGAAAAGCGGCAACACTGAACTGGCTAAGCAGAATACCTCCGGTTAATCCTCCACCGGCAATAGCGATATTCCAGGCAGTCACCGCCATAGACTGAGCGATATCCGCGGCATTCCCCGCAGCCTTGAGTAATGCCGTCTGAAACAGCGTTCCCGCCCCTCCCAGTGCCAGCCCCCAGACCGCAGCAGCAACGTAGACCATCAATGCATGATGACCTGACAGAGCCAGAACCACGACGGCTATTCCAAACAGCAACGGGACCGCCAGTGTCAGCCGGCGAAGATGATGGTCGATCAGCCAGCCGACGATCCAGATGCTGATAAGCGAAGTCACACCAAAGATAAACAGCACCTTTCCGGTATGTTCTGCCAGTCCGACATGAGACAGAACGGGCGAAACATAGGTGTACAAAATGTTATGTGACAAGATGAAAGTCAGAATCACAAACAGAACAGGGCGAATGCCGGGCATTCGTAGCACCTGCCCTGCAGAAAGTCTGGCGGTCCTGGTCTGGCCGGGAAAATCCGGAACCCTGAGTTGTATCCATACCATCAAACCTCCAGCCAGCAGGGTGATTGCTGCGAAACATAAGCGCCAGCCAATCATGTTGCCAAGCAATGTTCCGGCCGGCACTCCCAGTGACAGGGCCAGTGGCGCCCCGGCCATCGCAACCGCAATAGCCCGCCCCTTCTGATGGTCAGGAACCATTCGCGCGGCATAACCGGCCAGTAGCGCCCAGACCAGTCCGGCAGAAATGCCAGCCACAAACCGTGCCGCCATGGTAAGCCCGATATTTTCTGACAGTGTGGTGACGGTATTGGCAATCACAAAACCAGCAATCGCCGCCAGCAATAAAGGGCGGCGCCGTAACGTCTGAGTGGCGAGAGTGAGCGGTATAGCAGTGAGCAATGAACCAGCAGCATAAATGGTGACTAACTGACCTGCCAGTGCTTCTGAAATCCTGAGGCCACTGGCAATGTGTGGTAACAGACCGGCCGGTAAGGTTTCGGTAAGGATGGTAATGAAGGCGGCCATGGCGAGAGCGATTAAAGGCTCCCGTGGCAGCGGAGCCTCAGTGGCGACGGAGTCTGCAAATGCGGAGACAGATTTCTGCTTTGAAGTACTCATGAATTGGTTTTCCTTAAGTAACTACCGGAGATATTGATATTCGCCTGCTGAGGCCCGGGAATACGGATCTTCTGATATAGCAATGTCATATGGCTGCCTCGGGTTTCTGATATGAATTTAAAATAAAAACAGATAGTTATATTTATTGTGTTGGCTGGTGTTCAGTATGAGCTGATTCTGTCTGCGGAAAAAGTAGGGTAGACTTCAGTAATCTGATGACAAAAATGTCATTAATCGGGAGTACCTGATGGATAGTCTGGCCGGATTTTCAGTGTTTGTGCAGGTTGCCGAAACCCGTAGTTTTGTGGAGGCCGGACGGTTGTCCGGAGTATCGTCCTCAGCTATCAGTAAGAGTATTTCCAGACTTGAAGAAAAGCTCGGAGTCCGGTTGTTTCACCGCAGTACCCGCAGTGTCACTCTGACGGCCGAAGGTGCAATGTTACTTGAGCGCAGCCGGCGTATCCTGGCGGAGATTGAGGCCGCAGAGCAGGAACTGGTAAATGCCATTGCGGCTCCTCGTGGACGGTTAAAAGTCAGCCTGCCATTGGTCAGCTCTTTGCTTTTGCCGGTGCTGGGTGAGTTTATGAGTGATTACCCGGATATTGAACTGGATCTGGATTTCACCGACCGACTGGTTGACGTTATAGACGAAGGTTTTGATGCGGTAATAAGGACCGGAACCCCTGCTGATTCAAGGCTGATTGCACGGAAACTGGGACACTTTCAGTCTGTGCTGGTGGCATCCCCTGGTTATCTGGCCGAAAACGGGGTTCCCCGGACTGCAGCGGATCTGATAAGCCACCGGTGTCTGCATTTTCGGTTTCCGCAGAGTGGCAAGCTGGATATCTGGCCGTTACCCCGTGTTGCCGGAGCCCCTGAGTTACAGCTTCCACTTTCAATGATTTGTAATAATATCGAAACACGGTTGTGTCTGGTACTGCAGGGCAAGGGGATTGCATTTCTACCCGATTACTCGGTTGCTGAGCATCTGAAGAACGGGCAGCTTTGTCATGTGCTGGCCGGAGAGGTACAGCGACCCGGCACTTTTCATATTCTCTGGCCGGCAAGCAAATATCCGTCCCCGAAAGTCCGTGCCTTAGTGGATTATCTGACCGCCAGGATATTCCCCGAACAGCACTCAACAGCTCTCAATGGCTAACGACACCCACCGGGGTTACCGGTGGTGTCGTGACTTTATCCGTGAGCCAGGCTGCCCGCTCAGACAGGGGTTCTACTGCGCCTGCTCTGCAGTGGCAAGATAGTGCTGCATTTCTTCAGCCGGTACCATACCGCCACCTGTTGCCCAGACCAGATGCATGGCATGTTCAAACTGAATGTCCGGGAAGTTAGCATTCGTGATTCGGGCCACTCCGGGTGCTCCTGCCAGGGCGGAAGGTTCCAACTGCAGATGTTCTGTGCTGTCCAGCAGACGCAGCAGGCTGAATAACTCTTCATCCGGCACGGTATAACAACCGGAAATCATTCTCTGCATTGAACGGCCAACAAACCCGGAAGGACGGCCGACTGCCAGGCCGTCAGCAGCGGTGTGATTGCTGATACCAAAATCGGTCACCGAGATTGCTTCATGCAGTCCGCTGGCCATTCCCAGCAGCATGCAGGGTGACTGGGTGGGTTCAGCAAAGAAACAATGGACATGATCGCCAAAGGCCAGTTTCAGCCCGAAAGCGATACCGCCAGGGCCACCACCCACACCGCAAGGCAGGTAAACACATAATGGGTGTTGTGCATCGATGGTGATTTGCAGAGCATCCAGTTGAGCTTTCAACCTCTCTCCGGCGACTGCATAACCCAGGAACAGTGTGGATGAGTTTTCATCGTCAATAAAATGGCAGCGAGGATCGGCTTCTGCCTGTCGGCGTCCTTCCTCAACGGCCAGCCCATAATCCCCTGCATATTCAATGACGGTGACGCCATGGCTGCGGAGTTTGTCTTTCTTCCACTGCCGGGCATCTGCAGACATATGCACGGTGGTCGCAAATCCCAGTCTGGCAGCAGCAATGCCAATAGACAGCCCCAGATTTCCGGTACTGCCAACGGCAATTTTATGCTGGCTGAACAACTGGCGGCACGTTTCATCGGCCAGTCGCCGGTAGTCATCCGTCACGCTAAGCAGACCATGCCGGATAGCCAGCTGTTCAGCATTGAATAATACTTCATAGATACCACCACGCGCCTTCACTGAGCCGGAAATGGGTAAATGGCTGTCTTTTTTCAGCCACAGTTGTGGGATATCTGCCAGTGAATAGCGTTGGGTCAATGCGGCGGCGAATTCCGGTACCCTGACCAGTTCAGATTCAATAATTCCCTGCGCAGCAGCAACTTCAGGAAACAGTTGCGCCAGCAGGGGAGCAAAACGTTTCAGCCGGGCGCTGGCCGCTTCCACATCACTCGCCGTAAGTGGTATATCGGCGAGAGCCTCCCTGAACGGGGCCAGGGCAGGGTTGGCCCAGACCACCGGCTCTCCTGCCATCAATGGGGTAAGTAACGGCAGGCTTTGCTGCCAGTCAGCCAGAGTTTTACCGTACAGCGTTTTTTCCACAACCATCTCCTTTTCCCGGGGGGATTAAACTGCCGGGGCACTGTCCGTGACTGTAGCATAATGGGCATCACTCAGTGGTGGATGTGTCACCGGGCTGAGTAAATTGACCTGGCTGGATAGCAGAGCCTGCAAATCCGCCCGCGGGCGTTTAAGTTCCGGGTGGGCCTCACAGTAATTCTCAATTTCCTGCGCAGCCAGCATTAGTTCCAGATCGCCACGGAACCGACCAATCACCTGCATGCCGAAAGGCATTCCCTGATGATCCATTCCCATAGGTAACGACAGCGCCGGATTCGTCGCCAGGGTAACCACATAAGTCAGTGCCAGCCAGCGATAATAATTATCCAGCGGCACGCCGTTTACCGACTCCAGATAAGGCTGTTCCCAGGGAAACGCGGACACCGGCGTGACCGGGGACAAAATCAGGTCATAGCGGCTAAACAGTTTCTGGAAGTCCCGAAAAATCCGGGTCTGCTCTGCATTTCCCTGCACACAATCTTTGAGGGTCATTTTGATGCCCATTTCATAATTGGCCCGTGGATTCGGACCCAGTAATTCCGGATCTTTGTCGTAGGCGGCCTGCAGGCTGGCAACAAATGCTTCGGCACGCAGCACATCAAAACAGTGGTGCGCTTTTTCCATACTGACTTCCACTTCCTCGCAGCAGGCAAAGACTCCTTTCAGTTTCTCTATTTTGCTTCTGAACACCTGGCGGATATTGTCGTCCACTTCGCAGACGCCAAAATCTTCGGTATAGCCAATGCGCAGGGAAGATAAGCTGACCGGCGGCTGACCGGTAAGGCTGGATGGAAATGCTGTCTCATAGCTTAACGGGTCATTACTGGCAAGCCCGGTAGTGGCTGCCAGTTGCAACCAGGTGTCTGCAACCGTCCTGCCCATAGGACCCACCACCGAAATCGGGGTCCAGCCCAGTAACTTTCGTTCACTGGGCACCAGTCCGGGAGAGGTTCTCAGCCCGACAACACCACATTTTGCGGCAGGGATGCGTAATGACCCACCGGTATCTGATCCACTACACAGCGGAACCATGTTCGTCGCCAGCGCAGCGGCTGAACCCCCGGACGAGCCTCCTGCGTTGAGTAACGGATTAAACGGATTACCGGTGGCTCCCCATACAGGATTACGGGTATTTGCTCCGGCTCCCATTTCAGGCACATTCGTTTTGCCGACCATAATTGCTCCGGCTCCCCGTAAGCGGCGAACCAGCTCATTATCCTTGTCTGGCAGATTATTACGGAACAAAGGGGAACCGTAGGTCGTCAGTAAACCACCGGTTTCTTCCAGATCTTTGATTCCGATAGGTAAACCACGTAACAATCCTCCCTGCTCGCCCCGCATTATCGATTTTTCTGCCTGACGAGCTTCTTCGCGGGCCTGACTGAAGGAGGTGGCGCAAAATGCGTTCACCTTCGGGTTCAGCATCTCTATACGCCGGATGCAGGATTCAAGGACTTCCGTCGGTGCCACCTGACGGGTATCCATCAGTTGCTTCAGCTCGGTAGCGCTTTTATCTGCCAGTTCGTCAAAATCGGACATAATGGGTTCTCCCTGATACGTAGCGTTGATGCTCACAGTCACGGGCAAAGCTGCCCTCTGAGCGTTAAAAATGCGGTTCAGCCGCTGGCAATGACTTTACTGATATGCTGAATAAACCGGCTGATTGCCTCGGGCAACGGCCTGCTGGCCAGCGTCTGAATTTCAATGATGCGGTGATTTTCTTTAAGCTCCGGAACGTTGAGTTCTGCCAGAGCGCCGCTTTTCAATAAATGGCGGACAAATAATTCGCCACCAAAGGTCACGGCAGCACCGGAGATGGCAAACTGAGCCAGAGTGTCCAGATTATCGGAGTCCAGAACACTGCGGTAATTAAGCCCCTGGCGACTGCAGTAAATGTCCAGCAACTGACGTAGCGTTGCATTAAATCCGGGTAATGCCAGTGGGTAGCTGACCAGTTCACGCAACGAGATTTCAGATCGTCCTGCCAGGGCGTGATCGGGCGCGACCAAGGCCAGCAAAGGAGCGGGCTGGCTGTAAACCACATTAATATCCCGTGTTGCGCCCAGGCTAAAACTGAAACCAATATCGACTTCACCCTCCCGCACCTGTCGGGTGACTTCGCGGGCAGAAGCAACCTGCAGCAGGAAAGTGCTTTGCGGTACTGTCTGGCGAAATCCGGCGATGGCAAACGGCAGAAAATGTGAGGCAAACCCCTGAGTACAGGCCAGTTTTATCCGTAGTTCAGAGGCATGGCGTAGCGACTGTATCTCATTGGTGACCTGTGCGGCGTCCAGTAATGTCCGGCGGGCGTACCCCGCCAGTAACTCCCCGGCCGCAGTCAGTGTCACACCACGTGGCTGGCGATCAAATAACGGTGTCGCCAGCTGATTTTCCAGCCGGCTAATTTGCCGGCTGACCGCAGAAGGAACCACGTGCATCCGCGCGGCAGCTTCGCTGATCGATCCGCTGTTCACTACCTGCATAAAGTACAGTACGGCAGTGTCACTAAGAATTCTGGCATTCATAAGTGAGAGGCTCTCCTGATGAGGAAAACGACAGTGTAACGGAACGGACGGTGTAATATTCATCTCAGTATTGCCTGTATGCATCAGGCTTCATGGGCATTAGCCAGCTGTACTTCACGGATTTTGCTCCCGCTCAGGGTCATGCCAGTAGCTATCGCAATAGCAATTGCCCCCAGCAGGAACAGGAATACATTCTGATAACTGTGGGTGGCTGAGACTATTAACCCGATGACCAGTGGAGAGACAAATCCTGCCGCCTGTCCGCCAAAGTTAACCATGCCGATGCCGGTGCCGATTAAGCGTTGTGAAAGAATTTTGGCTGGCAGGGCAAAAGCGACTGAGAACACAAAAGATTTAAAGAAGTAAGCAATGGTCTGGAAAACAATGACTTCGGTAGTGGTATGAGCCTGGTACATACCGAAAATAAAGATGCCGGTAAGTACACAGCTCAGTGTCATCAGTACCTTTTCCCGCCCGTCAAACCAGCGAGTCATCAGCCAGCCGCCCATCGCAGTGGCAATACTGGCCGAGATAAACGGCAGTGGTAACAGAAAGCCAACGGTCTTTAAGTCCAGCCCTCGCGCAGTCAGCAGATACATTGGCATCCAGGCGTCCAGGCCTTTATTCACCATGCTCAGACAGAACCAGACAATCACAATCTTCCATAGCAATGGCATACGCAGTAGCTCTGCGGCTCCGACCCGCTGGCGGGCGATGGCCGGTTGAGCGGATGTCGCACTGCGCGGGACAGCCAGCAGGTAGATGACTGCAAATACAATGCCTGCGATACCGATGGCAAAAAATGCATTCCTCCATCCCAGGCCAATAATCAGTGGCGCGATAATCAGAGGGGCAACAAAACTTCCCACATAATTTGACGACATCAGAAAACCCGACATTTTAGGCCGGCCATCACGTGGGAACAGCTCTGCAATGCCTTTCATTGCTGAAGAGGGATATCCACCTTCTCCCAGACCAAACAGGAAACGAATCAACAACAGTGAGGTAAGCGACCAGGCAAAGCCAGTCATCACGGTAAACAGTGACCATAAACCAATGGAAATAATAATGACGGCTTTACTGCCGAAACGATCAGCCAGCCAGCCCCCCGGAATCTGCATGACCGCATATCCCAGATAAAATGCACTCAGTACCACCCCCAGCTCCGCCGGGCCCATATGAAAATCTTTACCAATGTGCGCCAGTGATAAAGAGATGGCGCTACGATCAACATAGGAGATCATAAAACCAAGGTAGAGCAGGATAAATGCGAACAGCGGATGATTCAGGAATGTTCTGTGCTTCATCTGTTTAGCCTCCGGGTGATTGACCGTCTCAGGGCATCCTGTGCGGCGCAGACCGGGGCAACAAGTGATTAATTCAGAGTGCTGATTTGCCGGAAAATCATAGCACTAAGGTAGTGCGGGTGCGCTGAGACGGGGCGCAGCTGATCCCAGTCTCCACGTAGGTTTTGTCGTGGATTGGTGCAAAATTTGGCAGCAGGTGGCGGACATTGAGTATCGCCAGTCGGTTAAGACATTTTTCTTATTACCGCCCTGAATCTGAGGATCAACCTCGTTTCTGGCCTTGATCCTCAGTTATGCTCAGGATCAGTATTCAGAGTCGGTGATCACTTCTTCTCCAAGATCACCTGCTTTCGGCAACGGCAAATAAGAAGAATTACTGGCACGTAACACACGGATACCACGCGCACCGGCTTCGCGGGCCGCAGTGATATCGCTGTCAGCATCACCGTAGTAAATCCGGATGTTTTTCTGTTTAATCCAGCTGACTTTGGTATTTTGCCCCGGGCGGAATCCACTAAAAATAACCGGATTCATTTTGTCCTGCGGGATAGTAAAGTCCTGTTGCAGAATCCGGCTGACGGTTTCGGTTTTGGTCGGCGTGCGGGCGGTAATAAAGTACACCTGGTCTCCCCGCTGCAAATGCATAGAAATCAGTTGTCGGGCTACCTGTTTCGGTATGCTGAATTCATCCCAGCCATTGTTCATTTTTTCCCAAAACTGCGGGTTGTTCAGATAATCGTCGCTGCCGGGAGAGAACATTTTCTGGCCGCGATAAAATCCCGGGGTGGAATAGAGCACGGTGTCATCAATATCAAAGCCAACTGCGATCGGCGGGCGGCCTTGCAGGCTGTTTTTGATCTGAGCCACCGAGACCCAGTGAACAGGTTGCTGATGAGATAATTCAGCAGCAGTAATTCCCTGATACAACGTTGTGGCGGGAACCGTATCCTTAGCCTGTGCTATAGGCTGAAGTGCTACTACAGATGCAATACAGAGCGATAAGGCTAACAAGCGTAATTTCATTACAGAGACCCCGGTAGGTTATTTCGTCCATTAAAAAGATAAGTACCTGATACCATTAGGGTAATCTGTTGTAAAATAAATATTTGATTTTTATGACCTGACACGGGTCTGACCGACTGGCTCTGCCGGGTTAGCCAATCAGATAGGTTGCGGTTGCCGTAGCAATATAGTCCTGTTGCAGGTTATGCAATTCTACCCGGCCAACTGCGACTTTATTGCCTGCCCGCAGTAATCTGGCAGTGGCAATAAATTTGTCACCGCGTCCGGGGCGCAGGTAATCCACTCGCATATCAATGGTACCCATCCGCGAGATACGCTGGCGCAACTCTTCTTCACTGATCATATCCTGACGGGTCAGTGCATGATTGACGCATACCAGCCCTGCAGCAACATCCAGTACCGAAGCGATGACTCCGCCGTGCAGGATTTTTTGCAATGCATTACCCACCAGTGCCGGTTTATTCACCAGGGTCAGAATGGCCTCCTGATCATCAAGATGTTCAAGTTCGAGGCCCAGCGCCTGATTAAACGGCATACTGTTCACGAAAATATCGCTCACCAGGGCTCGAGCCTGGTGCTGTGTCAGATAACGGATGCTCATAATTTCCCTGTGGCAGATAATTCAGCAAGACCGGTTGGATAATAATCTAATATTATGCTGTTCTTAACTGGCTTTCCAGGTGAAGATTGGCGGCTATTTTCGGTGTTTTGCTGTGTGAATACATGGCTTTTTCTGGTGTTTTGCTACTTTGGGGTGAAGGTTATGCGTTTGTTTGGCTATGGGGCACTGGTGGCCCTGCTGTTACCTGCGCTGGCACAGGCAGATGAAGCGAAGATGGGTGATGTTCACGACTCACCTGAGGTCCGTGGCAGTATTATCGCTAACCTGCTGGAAAAACACGATAATGCGTTTCTGCTGTATCCCTATGAAAGCAATTACGTGCTTTATACCGATACCAGTAATATGAACACCTCAGCGATCTCCAGCTACAGTTGGGCTGACAGAGCAAAAAAAGATGAACTAAAATTTCAGTTGAGCCTGGCGTTTCCTATCTGGCGTGGAATTGCCGGTGATAACTCAGTGCTGGCTATGTCTTACACTCAGCGTTCCTGGTGGCAGATTTCCAATACCCGGGAATCTTCACCGTTTCGTGAAACTAACTACGAACCTCAGCTATTTATCGGCTGGGCCACAGATTACAGCCTGGGTGGCTGGACATTACGTGACGTTGAAACCGGTTTTAACCACCAGTCAAACGGTCGCAGCGATCCTACATCCCGTAGCTGGAACCGGCTGTATGCCCGCCTGATGGCAAAAAATGGTAATATGCTGGCTGAGATAAAACCCTGGTACCGGATACCTGAAAGTGCGAGCAGTGACGATAATCCGGATATTACTAAGTACATGGGCTATTACCAGGCGAAACTCGGGTATATGCTGGGCGACAGTGTGTACAGTGTGGAGTGGAACTATAACTGGAACAGTGGTTATGGCGGCGCAACATTGGGCTGGAGCTACCCGGTAACAGAGCATGTGCGTTTCTACACTCAGCTATTTAGCGGATATGGTGAATCGCTGATTGATTATAATCATCGTCAGACCAGAATCGGCGTCGGCTTTACTTTAAATGATTTAATGTGATTAAGAGCGCAGGACATTTGTGACAACATCGGCAGTGATTCCGCAGCAGGAACTGGCTCAACAGATCCTGCGGGATATTTTTGGTTATCAGCAGTTTCGCCCCGGCCAGCAGGCCATTATTCAGGCCGCGCTTGACGGACGGGACTGCCTGGTCGTCATGCCAACCGGCGGCGGAAAATCGCTGTGCTACCAGATCCCGGCACTGCTAAGTGACGGGCTGACGCTGGTGGTCTCTCCGTTGATTTCACTGATGAAAGATCAGGTAGATCAACTGCTGGCTAACGGCGTGGCGGCAGCCAGTCTGAATTCATCGCAGAGTCGTGAACAGCAACAGCAGATTTACAGTGACTGTCGGCAAGGCCGAATCAAGTTGCTGTATGTTGCTCCGGAACGCCTGATGATGGAAAGTTTTCTGGATGCGCTCAGCCAGTGGCAACCGGCGATGTTGGCGGTAGATGAAGCCCACTGTATTTCTCAGTGGGGTCATGATTTCCGCCCGGAATATGGTGCACTGGGTGCATTGCGCCTGCGCTTTCCTGACCTGAAAATGATGGCTCTGACCGCGACTGCAGATAACGCCACCCGCCACGACATCCTGCAGCAGTTGCAATTACACGATCCGCTAATTCAAATCAGTAGTTTTGACCGGCCAAATATTCGCTATACCCTGCTGGAAAAGTATAAACCCACCGAGCAATTACTGCGCTATGTTCAGGACCAACGGGGAAAAAGCGGCATTATCTATTGTAACAGTCGGGCCAAAGTAGAAGATACGGCAGCCCGGTTGCAGAGCCGTGGTATCAGTGCCGGGGCCTATCATGCAGGGCTGGATGTTCAACAGCGTGCACACGTGCAGGAAGCTTTTCAGCGTGATGACCTGCAACTGGTCGTGGCGACAGTGGCTTTTGGTATGGGAATCAATAAGCCTAATGTCCGCTTTGTGGTGCATTTTGATATTCCTCGTAATATCGAATCCTATTACCAGGAAACCGGTCGTGCCGGGCGTGACGGGTTACCTGCTGAAGCGATGATGTTGTATGACCCTGCCGATATGGCCTGGTTACGGCGTTGTCTGGAAGAGAAATCGCCGGGAGCGATGTTGGACATCGAACGGCATAAACTGAATGCCATGGGAGCATTTGCTGAAGCCCAAACCTGCCGCCGGCTGGTGTTACTTAACTATTTTGATGAAGGGCGGCAACAGCCGTGCGGTAACTGTGATATCTGTCTGGATCCGCCACGGCGTTATGACGGACTGGTGGATGCTCAGAAAGCACTGTCCGCAATTTACCGTGTTGGTCAACGCTTCGGCATGGGATATATCGTCGAAGTGATCCGTGGATCAGCTAATCAGAGAATCAAAGAGCTGGGGCACGATAAATTACCGGTATATGGTATCGGCCGTGATAACTCACATGAGCATTGGGTGAGTGTATTGCGTCAGTTAATTCATCTGGGGCTGGTTACCCAGAATATCAGTCAGCATTCAGCCTTGCAGCTGACAGAAGCGGCAAGACCAGTCTTACGTAGTGAGCACCCGTTAATGCTGGCAGTACCACGTGTCACAGCACTGAAACCTCGCCAGGCGATGAGTCGTTTGCCGGGCGGTAATTATGACCGGAAATTATTTGCCAAACTCAGAAAGTTGCGCAAAACGATTGCTGACGAAGAGAGTATTCCTCCTTACGTGGTATTTAATGATGCAACCCTGATTGAGCTGGCAGAGTTGTTGCCGGTGACGGCTTCTGAAATGCTCAGTGTTAACGGTATCGGGCAGCGCAAGCTGGAACGTTTTGGTCAACCGTTTATGCTGATGATAAAAGAGCACCTGAGCGACCTCTGATTGTTCCGGGTATTTTCAGTTTTTTGAGGAGTTACCGGCATGTTAATGTCATTTCTGACGCTGGCACTGGTGCATTTACTGGCACTGATGAGCCCGGGGCCTGATTTTTTCTTTATTTCCCAGACCGCTATCAGCCGTTCTTCCCGGGAAGCGCTAATGGGCGTGCTGGGTGTCACCCTGGGCGTTGCTGTGTGGGCTGCAGTCGCGTTACTTGGCCTGAATCTGTTACTGGAGAAAATGGCCTGGCTGCATCAGGTGATTATGCTGGGCGGCGGATTGTACCTGTTATGGATGGGGTACCAGTTGCTGCGTGCTGCAAGACGCCAACATTTGCAGCCACAAGAGCAGCAGATTCAGCCAGAGACCGGGCTGGCAAAGCAAGGGCGGACATTCCTGAAAGGATTGCTGACTAACCTGTCGAACCCGAAAGTGGTTATTTACTTCGGGAGTGTGTTTTCGCTGTTTGTTGGCAATGATGTCAGCAGCCTGCAACGCTGGGGGATTTATCTGTTGATCCTGCTCGAAACCCTGGGGTGGTTTATGCTGGTGGCGACGGTGTTTGCATTACCCTGGATGCGCAGGAAATATCAGCGGCTGGGAAAATGGCTGGATGGTGTGGGAGGTGTTCTGTTTACTGCTTTTGGTCTGCATCTTATTCTGTCGCGCTAAACCGAAGGGTCCGGCGTTATGGCCGGACCTTAGCCTTAGTGGCTATGTCGGGCGCTGGCTAAAACCACGCCAATAGCCATAAACACACCGCCAAAAATGCGATTCAGTAACTGCATTTGATGCGGACCGCGGATCCAGCGGGCAATGCGCGTCGAAAGCAAGGCATACCCCTGCATCACCAGAATATCAACAGTGATGGTGGTCAGGCCGAGTACCAGATACTGTGCCATCTGTGGCTGATGCGGGATGACGAATTGCGGGAACAGTGCAGCGAGAAATACGATGCTTTTCGGATTGGTCAGATTTACCAGCACCGCGCGTTTAAATACCCTGCCACGGGAAGTGGCTTTCGCGACAGCATTCAGGTCGATAGCACCTTTGGTTCTCCATTGCTGGATCCCTAACCAGATAAGATAAGCAGCACCGGCCCATTTGAGTATTTCAAAGGCCATTAATGAATGGGAAAACAAGGCGCCTAGTCCGATACCGACTAACACGATATGTGTGGCCAGGCCCACCTGCAATCCGGCGATAGAAATCTGGGCGCCACGGATGCCATGGCTGATTCCGGTACTCATGGTGTTAATAGCGCCAGAGCCAGGTGAAAGGCTCAGCAGGGTAGTGGTCAGCAGGTAAGTGATCCACCATTCAAAGGTCATTGATGTTGCTCCAGTCATCAGCAGATGAGCGACAGAATACGTTATAATTCTGGCTGACGATACCGGGATTTTAGTCGTTTTTCGGGTGACGAAAAATGCCGAAGGAAGAGTGATGAAACAGTTTACGCAACGCTGGTTGCACCGTGAAAAAGAATTTTCGGCGTTTGTTACCGGGCCTCTGCTCCATTTCTGGCGCAGACGCCAGGAAAAATCATTTACCGGCACTGACGGGCTCAGGATCCGTTATGTCAGTTTCACTTCATCGCAGCACACCAAAGCCGTCCTGATTGCTCCAGGACGTATCGAAAGTTATGTGAAATATCCTGAAGTTGCCTACGATCTGTTTCAGTGTGGATATGATGTTTTTATCATTGATCACCGGGGGCAGGGCTTATCTGACCGGATGCTGGAAGATACCCATCTCGGTCACGTTGAGCATTTTTCTGACTATGTGGATGATCTCTACCGCTTCTGGCAGATCACTTTATCCGGCGATCGTTATCAGCAAAAGTTTGCTTTAGCGCATTCAATGGGTGGTGCAATTCTTACATTGTTGTTGCGGCGGGAGCCCTGGTTGGTGGATGCGGCAGCTCTACTGGCGCCGATGTTTGGGATTGTCCTGCCGATGCCTGAGTGGATGGCCGAGCGGATACTTAACTGGACTGAAACCCGTTCCGGACTGCGGGAAGGGTTTGCTTTAGGTACCGGACGATGGCATGCGCCGCCGTTTGCGGTAAATACGCTGACTCACAGTCGTGTACGTTATCAGCGTAATCTGCGGTTCTATGCCGATGATCCTGCTTTGCAGGTTGGGGGGCCGACAGCCCACTGGGTACGGGAGAGTCTTAACGCAGGGCATGAGATTCTGCGTGATGCTGCTCAGGTGTCCACCCCCATGCTTATCCTGCAGGCTGAAGACGATCAGGTTGTTGAAAATCAGGCCCAGGACCAGTTTTGTGAATTACGACAACAGGCGGGAATCGCCTGTGAAGGAGGAAAACCACAGGTTATCCCGGGTGCACGCCACGAAATATTATTCGAAAAAGACGAAATGCGGGCGCAGGCACTTAATTTAGTGGTCAGCTATTTTGGCCGCTTTGAAGTTCAGGAACATTTATCAACTTTTACCTTACCTCCGGAATTTCCGGTCTGACGTTAAATAAAGAGGTTTTCATGTATCATATCGTCGCCTCCGACCTGGATGGAACGTTACTTTTACCCGACCACTCTTTGTCTGCTTATACCCGTGAAACCCTGCAGAAACTCACCCGTAAAGGGATCAGTTTTGTATTTGCGACCGGCCGCCACCATATCGATGTGGCGCAAATGCGGCAGTCTCTGGGTATCGAAGCCTATATGATCACCTCTAACGGTGCCCGGGTTCATGACTTTTCCGGTAAGCTGATTTTCGAACATAATCTTGACGCGGACATCGCGGCAGAACTGTATGAGATAAAGTATACCTCGAAGCAGATTCTGACTCAGGTATACCGTAATGATGACTGGTACGTCAGCCGCCATAGTGAACGGGAAGCGGAATTCTTCCGTGAGTCTGATTTTCAGTATCAGGTTTTTCAGCCTGGCGGGCTGGCGACTGATGGTATCAGTAAAGTGTTTTTCACCTGCGATGATCATCAGGTTCTGGCCGAACTGGAACTGGCGATAGTTGCTCGCTGGGGTGACCGGGTAAATGTCAGTTTCTCATTACCCACTTGCCTGGAAGTGATGGCGGGTGGTGTTTCCAAAGGACATGCGCTGGATGAAGTTGCCCGTCGTCTGGGTTATTCCCTGCAGGACTGTATTGCTTTTGGTGACGGGATGAATGACAAAGAGATGCTGAGTATGGCCGGCAAAGGCTGCATTATGAAAAATGCCCATCAGCGCCTGACCGCTTTACTGCCGGAACTGGAAGTGATTGGCAGTAATGCAGAGGACGCCGTTCCCCATTATCTGCAAAAACTGTTTGGCTGAATGTAGCAACAACCAGCACAGAGTGTTGCTGTGCTGGTGTTGTGGGTCGGGAGAAGAAGATTATGACTGCAGGCTGAGTTGCTGCTTATGTTTCTTTTCACTGAAGGTAGTCAACAGAAGCAGTACTACCGCCAGCACACAACCGACAAGCATCACAATAAATCCGCCATCCCAGCCAAAGAAGTCAACGGTATATCCGACAATGGCGCTGGCGGCAACCGAACCGCCCAGATACCCAAACAGCCCTGTAAAGCCTGCAGCAGTTCCGGCGGCTTTCTTCGGGGCCAGTTCCAACGCATGCAGACCTATTAGCATTACCGGGCCATAGATAAGAAAACCAATTACCACCATGCAGGCCATATCAATGCCGGGATGGCCTGGCGGGTTCATCCAGTAAATCAGGGTGGCAATGGTGACCAGTGTCATGAAAAATACCCCGGTCAGTCCCCGATTGCCGCGAAACACTTTGTCGGACATCCAGCCACACAATAACGTGCCCGGAATCCCCGCATATTCATACAAGAAATAGGCCCAGGACGATTTATCCAGAGCAAAGTGTTTCACTTCTTTCAGGTAGGTTGGTGACCAGTCAAGAATCCCGTAACGCAGCAAATAGACGAACACATTGGCCAGAGCGATGTACCACAGTAAGCGATTGGGCAGAATGTACTGCATAAAGATTTGCCGCGCAGTTAACTCGACCTCATGTTGTTCATCGTAATCTACCGGATAATCATTTTTCCAGGCTTCAATCGGCGGTAACCCGCAGGATTGTGGGGTATCACGCATCAATCCATAGGCCAGTAATGCCACGAGAATAGCAACAATGGCTGGCATATAGAGTGCAGCTTTCCAGTCGTTGAACCAGGCCATGCCGAGTAAAAATAGCAGTGGTGGAATTCCACCTCCGACGTTATGTGCACAGTTCCACACCGACACAATTCCGCCGCGCTCTTTCTGTGACCACCAGTGGACCATAGTCCGTCCGCACGGCGGCCAGCCCATTCCCTGGAACCAGCCGCAGAGAAAGAGCAGTACAAACATCACCATAATTCCTGAGGTAGCCAGCGGGACAAAGCCCATTACCAGCATGACCAGCGCCGCCATAATCAGCCCGACGGGCAGAAAGACCCGGGGGTTAGAACGGTCAGAGACCGATCCCATAATAAATTTAGAAAACCCGTAAGCAATCGAAATTCCGGATAACGCAAAGCCCAGGTCTCCACGGGAAAATCCCTGCTCAATCAGATAGGGCATAGCCAGGGTAAAGTTTTTGCGCACCAGATAATAGGCGGCATAGCCGAAGAAGATTCCGATAAAGATTTGCCAGCGCAGGCGGCGATATAATGCATCTGCCTTTGCCGGATCGGCAGGCGAGATATGGGGCGCGGGTTTAAAAATACTCAGCATGAAAGTCCCTCCGGGAGATGATTTCCTTTAAATGCGTCACCGGGACTGAATGCCGGATCAGCTCCCGGGGCTTGATACCGGGCATAGAGTAGCGTTCATGAGAGTAATTACTTTGACTGAGTGCACATATGTTACAAATTTATGACAATTTATGTTTATTTATGAATTTTACGCAGGAAGAGTGTTGCCGGTGCAGAACTGTCAGCAGGCTCTGCGACAGAACAGAAGAAACCGCAGACCCGCGGCTGTCAGTAATTGTCGTGTCGCAGTAAGAACGGAGCAGTTAACCGGAAATATTTTTCTGAGCCGCTGGCCGTGAAGCATCGCGGACAAACGGTAGCTGATCACAGGCATGCTGGCGTGCAGAGCGGATAAAGGCATCAATCACCGGCTGGCGTTGTTCACCGTCACGCACGGCTGCATACAACCGGGACCATAATCCTTCGCCGGGGGTTTTGGTCACAATAAGCTGCTGACGCTCAAAACTTTCCACTACCCAGTGCGGCAGGGCAGCAATACCCATTTTCGCGGCCACCATCTGTATCAACAACAGCGTATTATCCACACTCTTCAGTTCCGGGTTGATACCCGCAGGCTGTAAAAAATGCCGCCATATATCAAGGCGTTGTCTCTGAACGGGATAAATCAACAGTGTTTCGCCAGCCAGATCTTCCGGAGTAATCAGCGCTTTTGTTGCCAACGGATGATCTGGTGCCATCACCAGCCGCACCTCAAAATCGAAGAGTGGTGAGTAATGTAAACCGCTACGTGGCAGGATATCGGAAGTTAAAACAATATCCAGTTCACCTTGCTGCAGTCCTGGCTGAGGATCAAACGTCACTCCGGATTTAAAATCAACCGACACCTGAGGCCAGTTGCTGCGGAAAATATTCAGTGCCGGGGTCAGCCACTGAATACAGCTATGGCATTCAATGGCAATCCGCAGATTGGTCTGATGAGGTTCATGGCAGGACTGTAATGCCTGTTGGATCTGCGGCAGGATCTGTTCGGCCAGTTGCAATAAAATTTCACCCTGCGGAGTAAATTGCAGTGGCTGGCTTTTACGGACAAATAAGCGGAAACCTAGGCGCTGCTCAAGATCACTGAACTGATGAGAGAGCGCGGATTGCGTCTGATGTAATTGTGCTGCTGCACCTGCCAGTGATCCCGTAGTCCTGAGAGCCTGTAGCGTCTTCAGGTGCTTAATCTCGATCATGAGAGACCTTCATAGTGATATTGAATAATTTGCGCTTGTGGATAGTACACTACCTGCTGAATATAGATGTGTAAACATCTGGACGGCTAAACATCTGAAAAAACCTTTTCAGAAAGCCGTGAGTGCTGGCAGGCCACATGATGATTTTCCCCGTTGCACGCCAGGATTGAGGCAGATGTCCCTTAGGTCTTTTTACTGAAAGGAATTGAATGCCATGACCATTCTGAATCATACATTAGGATTTCCTCGTGTCGGTCTGCAGCGTGAACTGAAGAAGGCTCTGGAAAGTTACTGGGCAGGTAAGTGCGGGGTGCAGGAATTGCTGGATACTGGCCGCCGGTTACGTGCCAGGCACTGGCAACAGCAGAAAGAAGCAGGAGTCGACCTGGTGCCGGTCGGTGATTTCGCCTGGTATGACCATATACTGACTACCAGCCTGATGCTTGGAAATATCCCCGCCCGGCATCGTAATGCCGATGATTCAGTAGACCTGGATACTCTGTTTCGGATTGGCAGGGGACGCGCACCCACCGGAGAGCCTGCTGCGGCAGCGGAAATGACCAAGTGGTTTAATACCAATTATCACTATATTGTACCCGAATTCAGCCAGGGTCAGACCTTCAGCCTGGCCTGGACACAGTTGCTTGATGAGGTGGATGAAGCGCTGGCACTGGGTCATCGCGTCAAACCGGTGCTGACGGGACCGGTGACTTATCTGTGGCTCGGGAAAGTCAAAGGGGCGACCTTTGACCGGTTAACTCTGCTTCCGGAAATAGTGCCTGTGTATCAGCAACTGCTGGCTGAGCTGGCAAAACGGGGTATTGAATGGGTGCAGATTGATGAGCCGGTTTTGTCTCTGGAGCTGCCTGCAGAGTGGCTGAATGCCTTTAAGTTCACCTACCAGGCTCTGCAGGGAGCTCCGCGACTGTTACTCACCAGCTATTTTGACAGCATTGGTCAGAATTTGTCGGTAATCAGGGAGTTGCCGGTCCAGGGGCTGCATGTCGATCTGGTCCACGGGCATGATGATATTTTGCGACTGAATGAGCAATTACCTGAGGAGTGGTTACTGTCAGTCGGGGTGATTAATGGTCGCAATGTATGGCGGGCTGATCTCAGTCGTTGGTATCAAAGGTTGCAGCCGTTGGTAGCGCAGCGTCAGCAGCTATGGATTGGGACATCCTGCTCTTTACTGCATAGCCCGATAGATTTGTGCAGTGAAACCCGGCTGGATGATGAAGTAAAAAGCTGGTTCTCGTTTGCTTTGCAAAAATGTGGCGAGTTGTCACTGTTGCGCGACGCGCTGAATCATCAGGATCCGGCTTCTCTGGAAGCATGGAGTGCGCCAATCCGCGCCCGTGAGCAATCTTCCCGCGTTCATAACAGTCAGGTCTCTGCCAGACTCAGGGCGGTCACGGCGAATGACAGCCAGCGGCAGCATGACTACCTGACACGTGCCAAAGCACAACAGGCCAGGTTTTCTCTCCCAGCCTGGCCAACCACAACCATTGGCTCCTTCCCGCAGACCAGTGAAATTCGTGGGTTGCGTCTGAACTTTAAACAGGGGCGGCTGGACGGAACCAGCTATCGCACAGGGATTGCTGGCCATATCCGCCAGGCTATCGCTGAGCAGGAACGGCTGGGGCTGGATGTCCTGGTGCATGGCGAAGCTGAACGCAACGATATGGTGGAATATTTTGGCGAGCATCTGGATGGATTTGTTTTTACTCAGAACGGCTGGGTACAGAGCTACGGTTCGAGATGTGTGAAGCCTCCGGTTATTATCGGGGACATTAGTCGTCCACAACCCATTACGGTCGAATGGGCAAAGTACGCGCAATCGCTGACCGACAAGCCGGTGAAAGGAATGTTGACCGGCCCGGTAACTATTCTTTGCTGGTCATTCCCGCGTGAAGATGTGAGCCGCGAGACAATTGCGCGACAGATAGCACTGGCACTGCGCGACGAAGTGTCTGACCTGGAAAATGCCGGTATTGGCATCATCCAGATAGATGAACCAGCGTTGCGCGAAGGTTTGCCACTCCATCAGTCGGAGTGGGATGAGTATCTGGCGTGGGCGGTAGAAGCATTCCGTCTGAATGCCGCCATTGCCAGTGATGCCACCCAGATTCATACCCATATGTGTTACTGCGAATTCAACGATATTATGGATGCTATCGCAGCACTGGACGCAGATGTTATTACCATCGAAACTTCACGTTCAGATATGGAGTTGCTGGAATCATTTGAACAGTTTGAATATCCGAATGAGATAGGCCCGGGGGTTTATGATATTCATTCTCCGAATGTCCCTGCGGTCGCTGATATCGAGCACCTGCTACGTAAGGCAGCCCGACATATCCCTGCCAGCCGGCTATGGGTCAACCCTGACTGTGGTCTGAAAACCCGGGGCTGGAGTGAAACCCGACAGGCTCTGGCGAATATGGTGGAAGCGGCGAAAAAACTCCGGACAGAGACAGTATAAATCTGAAGATATCGGTGATAACTGCGAGGCGGGGAGTATGATGCACCCCGCCTCGCAGGCAGAACAGGACGATCAGCGTCCCTTTTTCTTTCTGCCTGGCTGGTTAAAGCGCTTACGTGCCGGCGGCGGCGTAGCTGGTTTATCTGCCGGTCTGTTTGCTGACGGGCTTTTCTTCGCTGCGGTTTTAGGTTTATTTTTTTTCTCGGCCGGGTCCAGTGATGTAGAGTTTTCCAGTAGCCGGAATAATTCGATCAACTCATCGTCGGTAAAATCACGCCATTCGCCAGGAGGTAACCCTTTCAGGCTGACATTCATGATACGAACCCGTTCGAGTTTTGTGACTTCAAATCCAAAGTGCTGACACATACGTCGAATTTGACGGTTTAGCCCCTGTACCAGAGTAATGCGAAACACCATCGGTGCTTCTTTCTTTACCTTGCACTTTTTCGTCACTGTACCCAGCATGGGTACTCCGGCAGACATTCCCTGGATGAACTCATCGGTGATCGGTTTAT
The DNA here is from genome assembly GCF_002163585.1 of Tatumella citrea. Classification (NCBI taxonomy): domain Bacteria; kingdom Pseudomonadati; phylum Pseudomonadota; class Gammaproteobacteria; order Enterobacterales; family Erwiniaceae; genus Tatumella; species Tatumella citrea. The sequence goes on along the minus strand of NZ_CP015579.1, from coordinate 3,955,749 downwards.
TTACCGTAACCACGTACTCTTTTTCGTGGTCATTCCCGGCCCGCAGGATCTTATTGACCAGATCACCATGATTGGTCAGAAAAATCAGTCCCTGTGAGTCTTTATCCAGACGACCAATCGGGAACACACGTTTGCTGTGATTGACGAAATCAACAATATTGTCTTTTTCGCTGTCTTCGGTGGTACTGATAATTCCAACTGGTTTATTCAGGGCAATAAGTACTAAGTCTTCTTCATTCCTTGGCTCAATCAGCTGGCCATTGACCTTTACCACATCACCGGCATACACCTGATCACCGACGGCAGCACGTTTGCCATTAATAAACACGTTGCCTTGTTCGATATAGCGATCAGCATCACGGCGGGAGCAAATACCGCTTTCACTAATGTATTTGTTCAGGCGGGTCGATGAATTGGTCAGCATGAATTCTCCGGAAAAAAGCGGACTATACCTCAGCAGGACGATGCTTAAAACTGTCTGTTAATCTATTACCAGCCCCCGGAAGCCATTCAGGGGCTTCCGGAACAGCAATGACTCAGGAATGTGCCGCATTTACTCCGGCTTTCATACTGGCGAACGGGAGTAAATTTTATTTTTTTGCTGCGGGTTTCAGCAGCTGTTTTTGTGCGGCACAGGCCAGAATATTACCTTTTTTGCATCCCATCCGTGCATATTCAAGTGCTTTGCGTCGGTCTTTGCTGACTCCATAACCGTAGCGGTACATGTTCGACAGATACAGCATCGCATTACCATCTCCGGCATCTGCCCCTTGCTGATACCATTTGCGAGCCTCAGTGTAATTTTGTGTCACACCGTAGCCATTCTCAAACAGGTGGCCTATTGCCTGATAAGCATCGGGTGAATGCAGGGCCAGGCCTTTTTGATAAAAATCCATGGCCAGACCATAGTTGTCACCGCCGCGCAGTTCATACATCGACCCTGCAGCAATACAATCATCGGCGACCTTAGCGGTATCACACTGTTCAACATGGGCCTGCAGGACTTTCTCATCGCCACGAACCGGAGTGTTATCACTTCCGGAGAACATGCCACCGAAGAAATTGTTTATCGAACTACACCCGCTAAGGGTGAGAGAGATGACTACAAGACTCACAGAGAGCGTTTTTTTCATAAGGCTTTTCCTGTCCATGACCGAAACTAACAGCCCCTGGCTGCTGTATCACAGGGGCCGGGTCTGTGCTCAGTAAAGCCTGATTTTATCCCGGATAATTTTTTGTGCCTTCGGAGTCCGTCTGAATTTTCACCGCAACAGGACAGAACAGGCAGAACTATGCTAAGGCTTTGGGGTGTCGGGAATCACCCCGTGGCGGCTGAACCATTCCAGCATACGCTGCCAGCCATCCTGTGCTGACTCTGCGTGATAATTTGGCCGATAATCAGCATGAAAAGCGTGCCCTGCATCAGGGTACGTAATAATTTCAGAGTCAGAATTGGCTGCTCGTAATGCCTGTTGCATCAGTGCGACGTTGTCTGCGGTAATCATCGGGTCCAGTGCGCCATACAGGCCAAGAACAGGGGCTGTCAGGCTGGCAGCAGCATCAACCGGAGTGACCGGCTGACGCAGAGTAATTTGCGGATGCAGGTGGCCATACCAGGCTACAGCAGCCTGTAATTGCGGATTATGGGCTGCGTACAACCAGGCAATTCGCCCTCCCCAACAGAAACCGGTCAGGCCCAGTCGTCGCAGATCACCTCCATGGGTCGCAGCCCAGTTAGCTGCATGGTCAAGATCGGCCAACACTTCACGGTCAGCGACTTTGCCGACCAGTTCACTTTTGAGTTGTTGCGGGGAGCTGAAACTGGCGGGATCGCCATGACGGAAGAAAAGATCAGGAGCGATCGCCAGATAACCGGCAGCAGCCAGACGGCGGCAGATATCGCGGATATAATCGTTGATACCAAAAATTTCGTGTATCACCAGGATAACAGGAAACGGGGCAGCCGCAGAATGTGAGGGTTTCGCCAGAAAAGCCGGTAATAAATCACCACGGCTCGGGAGCGTTGTTTCTGTGCAGTGAACTGCCTCTCCGGTGTTGCCATGATTGCCGATTGAACTATTCATTAAGGACTCCCGTAAAGTTGTTAATTCCCGAACAGAACGCCGACTTACTAAAAGATCTTATCCCGCTGCCTGCGCATACTCCTGGCTGTTTACAAAATGTGGTTCAGTATTGCCCCGGTGATCGGGAAAAAATCGGCTTTGCCGAAAGATTTGCGATCTACATCTATATTTTGCTGCCGTGGTATGTAATGTCACATTTTAATGTTGATTTTTGTCACATAAAAAACCGGTGCTTAACGTACAATCAAATCATTATTCACTAGCTACTGATTGAGGTACTTATGTCGCAATCCGACGTTTTCCATCTTGGACTGGTTAAAGCCGATCTTCAGGGTGCCACACTGGCGATTGTACCCGGTGACCCGGAGCGGGTGAAAAAAATTGCGGAGCTGATGGATAATCCGCGCCAGCTGGCATCTCATCGTGAGTTTAGCAGCTGTATTGCATTTATTGAGGGTAAACCAGTCATTGTCTGTTCCACCGGGATTGGCGGGCCTTCCACCTCTATTGCGGTAGAAGAGTTAGCTCAACTGGGAGTGAGGACATTTTTAAGGGTTGGAACGACCGGGGCGATACAGCCACACATTAATGTGGGCGATGTGCTGGTGACGACTGCGTCGGTGCGGCTGGACGGAGCCAGTCTGCATTTTGCGCCGCTTGAATTTCCGGCTGTCGCTGATTTTACCTGCACCACTGCTCTGGCAGACGCAGCCCGTCGGGCAGGAGCTACCACTCATATAGGGATAACTGCTTCCTCAGATACGTTTTATCCGGGCCAGGAACGTTATGACACGTTTTCCGGCAGGGTGGTCAAAGCATTCAGAGGCTCTATGGAAGAGTGGCAGTCGATGGGGGTGCTGAATTATGAAATGGAGTCAGCGACTTTGTTGACGATGTGTGCCAGCCAGGGATTACGGGCGGGTATGATAGCGGGAGTGATTGTTAATCGTACCCAGAAAGAGATTCCGGACAGCGCAACCATGAAACAGACCGAAAGCCAGGCTGTGAAAATTGTGGTTGAGGCAGCCAAAGCATTGTTATAACGCCTCTTATATTCCGGCGGAAGAGTTCAGTCGTTACCTCTGCCGGAAAATCCTCTGCAGTAAAAATATCTGGACATCTATACAGTGCCACTCTACCTTTCCTTTGACAAAGTGTTAAGCGG